>DASXUZ010000265.1:0-28006 GCA_036504555.1 Prolixibacteraceae bacterium
GCCACCAGGTATCAAACTGGTGGCCTTCTTTTTAAGGCCTGTTCAAATCGATGGTATCTCTCCGCCCATGGATCTAAGCCCTGATCCATGTTAATATCCTATTTGTGACCTATTTGCTTTGACCTGAAAATAGATACCTCCCATGGTGATTGTACCTGATGGAAGATAGTATTGAAGGCGTCTATCTGATACCCATCCGATACTCATCTGATACCTTTCTGTATTGTGAGGTTACAGAAAGGTATCAGATGAGTATCGGATGGGTATCAGATGACAATGACAAAAGGTAAGGAACAAGGAAGGAGAATGCCTGCCAGCCGACCCCATGCACCATGCAGGATGCCTTTATTTCACCGCCCGACTTATTAGCTGTTACAGTAGAATCATCGCCCGATGTATTCAGACAGGTCAGGAGAAAGGATAGATCGCAATTCGAACCAACCAAGCTGAAGGATTGGGACTGTTTTCTGTTGACTGACGTTTAAATCATTTTTCAGGCATTGAACAGCCCTGAATTTTGGATTCAGTTCACAATTCACATGAGGGGGTGTTAAGGTATTCAATTACATTTTTTACCCTTATTTAATTTCGTCCATTGTTTTTATTATTTTCGCTTTACGAAATCAATTGACTTTTTATACAATTTGCTGAACGGATTCTCCGATTATACCATGCATAAAAGGAGAATTTGAAAGGAGGCTTATTCAGAATCCGTGGCTTCTTCTTCACTCTAAATGTCTTATGAACAGCAGTTTTGAGTCTCAACATTAACTTTATTTAAGGTTCAGGGCTCTAAATTGGATGTTTTTAAAAACTATTTTTGGGGGCTTATAATTTTTTTAAAGATGCTTCGTATAATTTTGGAAGAATTGTCATTAATTTAAAATTAACATGTTATTATGAGTTTTAAATACTGTAAGAAAGGATTTTCAATTGTGCTCGGGATCATGTTGTTGGCAGGCGGGAGCAAATTGAACGCACAGGATGTAGAGAACAGTACAATGGATGTTCAGGGTAACGCCATGAAATTTGGTCGTTTACTCCGTTTAGTTGATAGTTATTATGTGGATAGTACCAAGGTGAACGATTTAACAGAAAAGGCCATCGTTGAAGTACTTCGCAGTTTAGATCCACACTCGGTTTACATATCGAAGGATGAAGTAAGAAAGATGGAGGAACCACTACAGGGCAATTTTGAGGGAGTGGGTATTTCGTTCAATGTGTTCCGCGATACTTTAATGGTTGTAACTACCATTCCGGGAGGTCCTTCTGAAAAGGTAGGGCTCAGGGCAGGTGACCGCATTGTATCCGTTGATTCAAAAAATATCGCAGGGATCGGTCTGAAGAATCCAGCGGTGTATGATTATCTGAGAGGGAAAAAAGGATCCAAGGTTGAATTGGCCGTCAGGCGAAAAGGGGAATCCAATTTACTTGATTTTGTCATTATCAGGGATAAAATCCCCATTAACAGCCTTGATGCATCCTACATGCTCAATCAGAATACCGGTTACATTAAATTGAATAAGTTTTCAGCTACTACTACCAGCGAATTTGAAGAGGCCATCGAATCATTAAAGACTTCAGCCAAGTTAACCAACCTGGTACTCGATTTGCGCGACAATGGCGGTGGTTATTTGAATGCTGCTACTGAATTGGCAGACCAGTTTTTATCCACTTCCAAACAAATTGTATACACCAATGGCATTCATGCCGATAAAAGAACCTACGATGCTACGAATGAGGGTGAACTGGAACAGGGTAAATTGATTCTGCTCATCGATGAAGGTTCAGCTTCGGCCAGCGAAATTGTTGCAGGTGCTATTCAGGACTGGGATCGGGGCGTATTAATTGGCCGACGCTCGTTTGGAAAAGGGCTGGTGCAACAACCCTTCCCTCTAACCGACGGTTCAATGATTCGCCTTACAACGGCCCATTATTACACCCCAAGCGGAAGGTGTATCCAGAAACCATATACCGATGGTATTGATGCCTATCGCAACGACTATCAACACCGCATTGAGAAAGGCGAATTGTTCTCCAAGGACAGCATTGTTCAGAATACAGCTTTGAAGTATTTGACTAAGATCAGTAAACGGACAGTTTATGGAGGGGGTGGTATTATGCCCGATGTGTTCATTCCGCTCGATACTTCCAAATATTACGGCTATTACAACAACCTGCTTCGCAAGAACGTGGTTTACACTTCGGTACTTGATATCATGGATGCCAATCGGGAGAAATTTGTCCTGAAGTATCCAGACTTTAAGACCTTCGATACTAATTTTGAAGCTTCAGACGAGATGGTCGACAAAATAATTGCTGATGCTGAAAAGGAAGGGGTTGTTAAAGAGGAAAAAAGCATTGAATTTGCACGCCCACTGATGAAAAAGCAAATAAAGGCCCTCGTGGCCCGCGATCTGTTTTCATTGAGCCAATATTTTCAGGTGATGAATTCTGAAGATGAAACCATTCAGAAAGCAGTCGAAGTGCTCACCAAAAAGGGTGTTTACGAAAATATATTAAGCGGGAAATAAGGCGCTTGCAGCAAAGAGCAGGGGGCTCGGAGCTTAGAACCTGGAACTTTAAACTTTGAACCTTCCTATGGAAATAATCATCCAATGGCTCTCAGGAAATTACATTGAACTCCTGGGAGCCATTTTAGGTTTTGCCTACATCTTTTTCTCCATCCGCCAAAACATTCTCACCTGGCCCGTTGGACTTTTAACCTCTGTACTTTACATCTGGGTATTTTTTGATTCAAAGCTCTATGCCGATATGGGCCTGCAGATGTATTATGTGGTGGTCAGTATATACGGTTGGTACGAATGGGTGAAAGGAAAATCCCCTGTCCTTGAAACCAAGGAGATCTTGAAGGTAAATCGCCTATCCAGGCGCCTGGGGTTTGTGCTCGCCGTGGCCAGTCTCCTGATTTTCATGTTGATGTGGTATGTGCTGAAAAATTATACCGATTCACCTGTTCCATTTGGCGATTCCCTGGCCACTTCACTGAGCATTGTAGCTACCTGGATGCTGGCCCGTAAAATACTGGAACATTGGCTGGTTTGGATCTTCGTCGATGCTTTTTCCATTGGATTGTTTTGGTATAAGGGCCTTCATCCAACGGTTATCCTATTTGTGGTCTACACTTTTATGGCCGTTGTCGGGTTCATTGAATGGAAGAAGGAGCTGGTGGCAGAAAAGATAAAGGCTTCCTAGAACCCATTGCTCAATTACAGATTGAACGAATGTTGATTTTCTCATTTACTCCTGTACTTTTGTAGGTATGAATCCAACTGAAAAACATATTCGTATAGCTGTAACAGGGCCTGAATCGACTGGCAAAACCACCTTGGCAATGCAATTGGCTGATAGGTATCAGGGCCATTATATTCCTGAATTCGCACGTGAGTATGTTGAAAAACTACCACGTCATTATACATACGATGATGTTGAAACGATTGCCAGGATTCAGATTGATCAGTATATGAGAACAACATCGGGGGTGGGGGGGCTGTATTTTTTTGATACCTGGCTCATTATTACCAAAGTATGGTTCAACTGGGTTTTTGGGAAAGTACCCCATTGGCTTGAGCATCAGATCATGGAATGTCCCATGGACCTGTACCTGTTGTGCCTGCCTGATTTGCCCTGGGAGCCAGACCCAGTTCGCGAAAATGGTGGTGAAAGCCGTTTCAAACTGTTGGATCAATATCGGAATGAGTTGCAACATTATGGTTTTAACTTTGTTGAAATTGGAGGAACTGGAGAACTCAGATTGCAATCGGGCATTGATGCGGTGACAAATATCATCCACCTGTGAAACTTTCCGGCTTTTAAGTTTGATAATACTCTCAAATGTTTGATTTTTGTATATCATTAATAATTCAACTGACATGTACGAGGAAAAGGATATTGAACACAAAATGGTCCGTTCTGTTGAACAACTGGCTGATCCGATTTCATACAACCAGGTTTGCCACGAGCACCGCATGGGTGAGCCTTTACCTTCGATCGAAAAACTAGGTAAGATAGTGTCCCTGGTCCGCGAGCTGTTGTTCCCGGGTTACTTCGGAAATACAAGCCTGAGGGAAAATACCATCGGACATTATGTGGGTGTTAACATCGATGAGTTGTTTGAATTGTTGTCTGAACAAATTCTGGCAGGGCTGTGCTTTACTTGTGAGAACCCTCAAGAGGTCAATATCCAGGAACGCCAGAAATATGCCCAGGGAATCGCTTCCGATTTCATATCGTTTCTTCCTGAAATTAGACGTTTGCTCATTACGGATGTCGAAGCCGCTTATATAGGCGATCCTGCAGCCAACAGCAGAAGTGAAGTGATTTTTTGTTACCCTACCATCAGGGCGATCATCAACCACCGAACTGCCCATCAACTGCTCAAACTGGGCGTTCCACTGATTCCCCGTATTATTTCTGAGATGGGTCATTCTGAAACCGGTATCGATATCAATCCTGGAGCACAGATCGGCGAATCATTCACCATTGATCACGGTACAGGGGTTGTGATTGGATCTACCTCTATCATCGGCAACAATGTAAAACTGTACCAGGGTGTTACCCTCGGGGCGAAGAGTTTCCCGCTTGATAAACATGGCAATCCGATCAAAGGCACTCCACGCCATCCAATCGTGGAAGACAATGTGATCATTTATGCCCAGGCCACCATCCTGGGAAGAATCCGAATTGGCAAGAATTCGGTGATCGGAGGAAACGTCTGGGTAACCAATAGCTTACCCCCGAATTCCAGAGTGATTCAGTTTAAAGCCAAAGAAGTCGATTTTAGTGAAGGTGCTGGCATCTAAGCTTCCATGGACGATGGGTGAGATTACAATCTGAAAAATAGGATCCCATGGTATCAAATTATCAAATTATCAAACTATCAATTGATGATATTGATAGTTTGATAATTTGATAATTTGCCGATGTTCAATGAATGGAAGAGCCGATGTCTGTATACGATTGAATTATTTCACTGAAAAATACCTCATAAATTGTGTCCTTTCGTACATCATCGGATCTGCAATGGTTTTGTAGGACAAGCGGCCACGGAAATCTGCAATGGTCTTGAAATTATTTTTCACCATGAAGGTATTCAAATCACTCAGCATACCGGCTATGATTTGTGAACCATTGATGTAAATACTTGAACATATCTGCGTTACCTGTGCACCTGCCAGCAATTGCTTGATGACAGCTTCACCATCGTGAATGCCAGTACTGGCTGCAATTTCAATCCTGGGCAACTGGGATGCAATAAGACCAATCCAGCGCAGCGAACGGCGGATATCAGATGGTGAACTGAATACTTCAGAGCTAACCATCTCCAGCTTTTCAATATTGATATCAGGTTCGTAAAACCGGTTGAATAACACCAGGGCGTTGGCTCCATGGGCCATCAGGCGATCGGCCATCGCAACAAGGTTGGTGAAGTAAAACCCTATTTTTACTGAAACAGGTATTTTAATTTGTTTTTTTATATCTGAAACGATCTTCAGATAAATCTGTTCGATCTCTTCGGATCTTTTAAGCCGGTCGGTAGGAACCATGAACAGGTTAATTTCCAATGCATCGGCACCGGCATTTTCGAAATCCTTGGCAAAGACAGTCCATTCAGAGGCCGTTATACAATTGAGGCTGGCAATGATGGGTATTTCAGTTTCCTTTTTTGCTTCGCTCAGTAAGTTCAGATGCCTGGTAATGGAGTTGTTACGGGTATAATTCCAGATGTAATCTTCGGCCTCTGGATAAAGATTCTGGGGATCACGGTTGATGAGATGACTTACCTCGTTGTTAATCTGTTCTTCAAAAATTGATTTGAGAACAATCGCCCCTGCCCCTGCAATTTCAAGATCTTTGATTCGCTCAATCGAATTGGTAAGGCCAGAACTTGCTACGATAATGGGATTCTTGAGTTTCAATCCCATGTATGAAGTTTCTAAGTTTGTCATATCAATTGGTTTTAAGATAATTGCGTTCCCCAAAAATATTACTTCCAATGCGAATCATGGTACTTCCTTCAGCTATTGCCAAGCGGTAATCGCCCGACATGCCCATTGAGAGCTCTTTAAATTCAGGCTTTTGAGCAAAATATTGCCTTTTCAGGCTTTCAAAATAAGACCTTAAACAGGCGAATTCTTTCCTGATCTGCCGTTCATCATCGGTATAGGTGGCCATTCCCATCACTCCCCAAACCTGTACATTTTTCAGTGATTGATATGCTTCTGAATCCAGCATCTCATTGACCTCTTCAATGGAAAAGCCAAACTTGGTTTCTTCTTCAGCGATGTGAAACTGAAGCAGGCAGGGGATCAACCGCCCTGCTTTACCGGCTTCTATATCAATGGCTTTGAGTAATTTGAATGAATCAACCCCATGAATCAGATGAACAAAGGGGGCCATGTATTTTATTTTATTCGATTGTAGATGACCGATAAAGTGCCATTCAATGTCTTTGGGCAATTCATCATGTTTTAAAGACATTTCCTGCACCTTGTTTTCACCAAAGGCTCTCTGCCCGTAATGATAAGCTTCCAGAATAAGCGCTATCGGCTTGGTTTTCGATACCGCTAACAGTTGCACCTGATTGGGCAAAATAGCTTTTATCCTATCTATATTCTCAGCAATACTCATCAGTCAAAAATAACAATCAAAAAATGAATTACCAGTCATTTTATGAAATCATTTTACAGTTTTTTTTCCCATTCCCACTTTCGATCGACAAGTCCATTGGCCTCTGTTGAGAAACTGCCATCAATTCAATGGCAACAAATCTTTCCTTATCTTTGATGCTTGCGATGAAAGAGATCCAGAGACATACCATTGAACGAATGAATGAATTAGGGGCAGAGGGAAAACCTTTTGTTTTTATCATTGATTTTGATTTTGAAAAGCCATTGATTTTTGAAGGCAATAGCGAAGCTGAATTATTGTGGAAAACACCCCGGGGAAGTAACTTCCTCCCCGAGATAGTCGCTTCTGCCGAGATACAATGGACCATGTATCCTGTTGAATTGAAGGTCTATGAACGCGCATTCTCCCTGGTGCAGGATCACATCCACAATGGCGATACGTATTTACTCAACCTGACCATGCCAACCAGGGTGGAAACAAACCTCTCCCTGGAGCAAATGTTCCATCTGAGTGATGCACCTTATAAAATCTGGCTCAAAGATCAGTTTGTCTGCTTTTCCCCTGAAATATTTGTCCGCATTCAGGATGGGATGATTTCTTCCTTTCCCATGAAGGGTACCATTGATGCTCAGCTCCCAGATGCCGAACAGCAATTGCTCAATGATGAGAAAGAAGTGGCTGAACACCATACCATCGTTGATTTGATCCGGAATGACCTGAGTATGGTTGCCAGCGATGTAACGGTACAACAGTTCATGTACATGGATCGCATTCATACCAACAAGGGCGATTTGTTGCAGATGAGTTCCCACATTTCTGGAAAGCTTCCCGATGATTATCCTAAATCCATTGGCTCGATTGTCGGTAAGCTACTCCCTGCAGGATCCATCTGCGGGGCTCCTAAAGCAAAGACCATTGAAATTATCAATGCTGTGGAAACTTACCACCGGGGCTATTACACTGGGATATTTGGGGTTTTCGATGGCACTAACCTTGACAGTTGTGTGTTAATCAGGTACATCGAGCAAGACGGCAATCAATTGACCTTTAAAAGTGGAGGTGGAATTACCTTTTTAAGTGATGCCGTCTCTGAATACAATGAATTAATCCAGAAAGTATATGTACCCATTGCTTGAATCCATCAAGTTGAAAGAGGGTCTTATCCAGAACCTCCCATATCACCAGGACCGGTTGAACCGATCGATGAATGAATTATTCCCAGGGGCTGAAATGATTGATTTGATGAAGGCGATCATGCTACCGCAGCATTGTATATCAGGAATCTTTAAAGTGAGGGTGGTATATGGCCCCTTTGTAGAAAAAATTGAAATCGAACCTTACCAGTACCGTTCGATTCAGAGCCTGAAACTGGTAAGACATGAACATATCGATTACCATTTGAAGTATACGGACCGTCAAATACTTCAGGAATTGTTTGACCAACGAGGTAGTTGCGATGATATCATCCTCATAAAGAATGGATTGGTTACCGATTCCTTTGCTGCTAATTTACTCTTTTACGATGGCAGAAGCTGGTTTACTCCCTCCACTCCGCTTTTAAAGGGAACCAAACGACAATTGCTTTTAGATCAGGGAAGAATCAAGGAAAAGGAAATCAGGGCTGAAGATATACGTACCTATCAGAAAATCGGATTGATCAATGCCATGATTGATTTTGAGGAAATGCCCGTTGTAGCTGTTGAAAATATATTTTAATAAAATGATTAGAAATATATGATTGGTAATTTCTCTTACTTCAAACGACCGTCCCAAATTTCAGGGTTAAGGTAATCGCAAAAAACTGCAACTATCTTAATTGTTTTTGATTCTGGAAACACTTTGTAATGAATGGTATATGGAAATTTGTATAGTGGCAAACAACGAACATCATCATAGCGCAACTGAAATCCATATGAATTTGATTGTATCTTTGATATTTGATTTTTAACAGTCTTATAGAATTGAGTTCCTAATCCTTTCTTTCGGGAATTATAAAAATCTATCGCATTTTGTAGATCTTCATAAACCTCTGAGGCATAAATAACTTTAAATGGCACGATCAGAGCTTTATTTTGTTTTCAATATCTTCCCAACTCAGACAACTTTCAGGATGTTCTTCCATTTTTTGAATGCGATTACGAACAATTTCCTTGTGTTCTTCGGGAATGTCAATATTGCTTGCAGCTTCAATTTTCTTAACAAACGAAATACTTTTCATTATTTCTATGAAAATAGTTTCTTTATTATCGGGTATGGTAATCGTAAAGTTCTTCATCTCTTTAATTTTTGATTTGTAAAAATACGAATTTTAAGAATTAAAATAAAGAAGTAATTACCCAACTGATCGGTCGCAGAACTATTTATTTTCAAAAAAAAAACATTCTTGAAATACAAATTTATTATTCCTGAATCCCGTTTGAATTCTAATTACAAATTGGTTGATTTGTTTTAATCAATCAACCATCAACTGCAATCCGTCATAGGCTATAAAAACATTCGCTGGGAGCTCCTGCTGAACCTCGTCATGAAAGCCCATCTGGTGCGAAAGGTGCGTCAGGTAAGCTTTCCCGGGCTTCACTTCGGCAATGATTTCAAGTGCCTGTGCAAGGTTATAGTGCGAAATATGCTCATCTTTTCGCAAGGCATTCAGCACCAAAACATCCAAGCCCCGAAGCTTGGCAATTTCATCCTTGTCCAGGTAGTTGACATCGGTTACATAGGCCAATTTTCCGAAGCGGAACCCAAAGACCGGTAGTTTATAATGCATCCCACGAATGGGTATGACTTCCAGATCACCTATGCTAAATGGTTTGTTTTCAAGTAAATGCAGGTGCATTTGTGGAATTCCAGGGTATTGGTAATGGGAAAATACGTAGTCAAATACGCGGCGGATAGCTATCTGGACCCGTTCTTCAGCATAAATATCGGTTGGCTGTTTCTGCACCCAGTTGAAGGCACGGATATCGTCCAAGCCGAATATATGATCTGTGTGTTCATGTGTCAGCAGGATCCCGTTTAAATGCCGAACCCGGTGCATCAGCATCTGCTGACGGAAATCGGGTCCCGCATCCACCACCAGGCATTGGGTGTGGGTTTCAATCATCACCGAAGCGCGCAATCGTTTATCCTTCGGGTTGTCCGACAAACATACAGGGCATTGGCATGCAACAACGGGAACTCCCTGCGAGGTACCGGTTCCTAAAAATGTAAGTTTCACCCTTTGAAAATTGTTTTATGCAAAAATAAGGATTGCCCTCTGGCTACCGCAGGTTTTTGACTATTTTTGAAAAAAAATTACGCATGGCCAAGCTTTACATGATTCCTACCACTTTGGGCGATACTTCCATTGAACGGGTTTTACCTCCCGATCTGACGCAGGTGATTTCTTCACTTTCAGTTTTTATCGTTGAAAACATCCGCACAGCAAGGCGTTTCTTGAAAAAAGTAAATCCAGCCATTGTAATTGATGAGCTGACTTTTTTTGAACTCAATCAACATACTGAAAAAAAGGACATCATTCGGTTTCTCGAACCCCATCAACAGGGACTTGACATTGGTATCATTTCAGAAGCTGGTTGTCCCGGAATTGCTGATCCGGGGGCTGAAGTGGTGCGTATTGCTCATACAAAAAATATCAGGGTAGTGCCACTGGTGGGGCCTTCCTCGATTTTACTGGCCCTGATGGCCTCTGGAATGAGTGGCCAGAATTTTGCCTTCAACGGATATCTGCCCATCAAGAATCCAGAGAAATCGCAACAGATTAAAATGCTTGAAAAGCGGATGCAGCTGGAAGGGCAGACCCAGATTTTTATTGAAGCGCCTTATCGCAATGCCCAGTTGCTCGAGGCATTGCTGCAACACTGCGAACCCGAAACCCTGCTTTGCATTGCTGCCGACATCACCATGGACACCGAATTTATCCTCGCCAAACCCATCTCTTTCTGGAAAACCAACATTCCAGATATTCAAAAAAGACCTGCCATCTTTATGATCGGGAAATTATAAGTTTGAGCCTTAAAGAGTTCAAAGTTTAAAGTATAAAGATAAAAGTTGCGTGCCGATCTGGAGTAGCTGCAAAGTTCAAAGTTTACTGTTTTCCCAGATCGACACGCAACTTTAAACTTTAAACTTTGAACTTTAAACTTCTACAATCTAAATCATCTTTTCGGCGTAAGCTCAAGTTCTTAACTCATGATCGTAACCACCAATTTGCGGCGTCCACCCGAATTTCGGAATTCACAAAGGTAAATGCCCTGCCAGGTTCCAAGGTTCAAGCGGTGATTGGTGATAGGAATGTTCAGGCTGGCACCGATCAGTGATGATTTTAAATGGGCAGGCATATCGTCTGAGCCTTCCGTTGTATGCTCGAAGGCGGGATTATTTTCAGGCACCAGCTGATTCATAAAAGTCTCGAAATCGTGCCTCACCGATGGGTCTGCATTCTCGTTCAGGCTGATGGCTGCCGAGGTATGTTGAATCAGAATATTTACCAGCCCCTTGTCTGGAAGCGGCGGTAACTCTCTTTCAATCAAGTCGGTGATCAGGTGATAGCCCCGTTTATAGGAGGGCAATGTAATGGTAATTTGTTGAATCATGGTGGTAGCCTCCAGTTTGATTTGAATCCGTTCAGTTTAACTTCGAAGGATCTGTTGGATTTCCAGAATTTTATCTCTCCGCTCAAACGAATAGTTGGAACTTGTTTCCTGCAGATGGGTGTACATGAAAAGCGATTTCTCAAGGTAATTGAGCCTTTCAGGTGACAAGACCGGATGGATTGATTTCCCGGTAAGCATCAACAGTTCAGCCATATTCTCCAGGTGGATTTCGGTGGTCAAATGTTCTTTCATCAAATTCCAGAAGGCCTCATTTTCGATTGAAATGGCTTCATCAATATTGAATGACAACTTCTCCTGGATCGAATCATGAAGCATGCCCGTTATTTCCGCTTCCTGTTTTTCGTCCTTCAATTTCAGGACCCGGCGGATTAAACTGGCCAGGAAATAACCCATTTCCTCCAATTGTTGCATCAGGTAGTCGCGTTGTGGCATACGGTTAAAGCTTTTGAAGTTCAAAGATAATCAATGATATTTACAAAAACAGCCAATCATTTTGGCATCTATAAACTCAATAGAATAGCCTGTTTAATTCCACTGGATTGTTTGAAAAAAAGGATGTATCCTGTTATATCTACCTGCCATCTCCCTAGGCCAACGCTATGGTATCTGTAATATAACTGTAATCTATCTGTAATGTATCTGTATTGTAGATTACAGATACATTACAGATAGATTACAGTTACATTACAGATACCATAGCGTTGGCCTAGCTGGAAGCTTGGCCGGTGCAGGTTTAACGACCAGATTGCCAGTGAAATGAGGGTAAAATTTCGAAAGGAAGGGTCAATTTAGATAAGCAAAAACCCTGATTTGCATTCGATGGATAAAAAAATAACATGTGCCACGCAACTTTTTTGCTTCAAAATGAATCTATAAATGAAACAAATTTGCTGGATGAAATGTAGTAGGACCAAAATGGAAAAGAGACTGATTTAGTTGACAGCATACAGATAAACAGATAAATAAAAACAATTAAAATTCAGAAACATGAAAAAGTTAATATTCTATTTATTGGTTGGATTCCTATTCAGCTCAATGGTGAGCTGTGATTTTCTGGATGATGACCATGATGGATATTCCAACAGTAATTCCTGGATCAGCTATGGATTGATTCAAAAAGATACTGTTTCAGGAGCATTTACCATTGAATTGGATAACGGGACCGTTCTGTACCCGGAGGAAAATTCAGGTTGGGATAGCCATGTGAGTAACAATCAAAGGGTTTTGGCCAGTTATACCATCATCGGTAGCCGGCAGGATACGCTCAATGTTGCGCAATATGATGTGAAAATCAATTCGTTGCGTAATATCCTGTACAAAGGAATTTTGGACATTACCCCTGCCATGGAGGATAGCATTGGCAATGACCCCATTCATGTCAAGGATCACTGGCTGAAGGACAACATGCTCACCTTTGAGTTGTCGTACCGGGGTGGGAGCAAAGTTCATTATATCAACCTGGTCAGGAAGCCCGGTGCTGCTGCCACTGAACCGGTGATTCTGGAGCTAAGGCACAATGACAACAGCGACCCCGATATGATTCGCCTGTCGGCCGTGGTGACTTTCGACCTCAGTTCTTTGAAAGTGGCAGGGAAAGACTCCGTTACTTTCAAAGTAGTGTCCAAAGATTTTAACGGGGATGAATTTGGGTATACGGGCGTATACAAGTATTAAAATCAAAATTAATCAATTCGGCTTTTATTCAGGAACCTGTTCGCAAGAGCAGGTTCTTTTTTGTACGCTCTGCGCTCAGGGGCTAAAAAACAAGAAACCCAATTAATTGTATGACAATTAATTGGGTTAATTTTTGGGTGGATGATGGGATTTGAACCCACGACCCCTGGAACCACAATCCAGTGCTCTAACCAGCTGAGCTACAACCACCATTTTTCGTTTTGAGGTTGCAAATATAGTATTTAAATCTTGACTTGTGCAATAGGGAAGGGTTGATTTTGTTCACTTTTTTGAATATTTTTTGCTAAATACTAAAATCCAAACCGATTATAAATTCAGGTGGGCAGCGACAGTTGTGCTATCTGTTTGAGCGGTGGTTGTTTATAATCGTATGATTGGTAATGGAAGCATTTGTTCCACTGAACGGTGATTTGGTTAAAGTTTGCTTTTATTGATCAGTCCGCCTTTTTCGTTCAGCAAAAGTGAAAAGCGAATCAGAGTTTCGTCGCGGACGATTAATTCGTAGCCCACGATTTCATCCTCACAGATTTCGATCACATTCATCAGTTCGCCATGTTTGGCAGCTTTTGCGATAATATGAGGGGGAGTGGCCTGTATGGAGAGGTTCTTTTTCAGGTTCAGAATTTTCCCCGTGGCATCGAAACGGGCGATGTGCTCGATTTCTTCGAGGTAAAAGATCGCTTCAAAGAAATCATCGGATTGAATCCATTCAACGTTTAATGATTCTCCAAACTTTTCCGCAAATGCAATTTTAACCGCAGCCGGCAAATTGACAGTCGAGAATTTGAATATTTTGCCTAAAATGTTTTTCATGGAACCTTTCTATTTACTCCCGGTTGATGCTGAATAATTAAACACATGCCAGGGTGGATAAACCGCCGGTATCGTTTTTATTATAGACGATCAGGAAATAAATAGTAACGGATTTGCAGGCCAGTTAATTATTGAGGTTGAATTTTTGCTGGTACATATAGATAACCCTTGTTCGGGCCCGCTTGAGGCGCATTTTAACGGCATCTTCGCTAATGCGCAAAGTTTTGGCGATGTGTTTGATCGGCAGGTTGTCCTGGTACTTCATTAATAAGAGCACTTTTTCCTCCGGGTGGATTAATTCGAGGATGGTCAGCAGGTTTTCATAGTTGGCTTCTTCGAAATCGGTTTCCGACTCATCGATAATTTCAGGGATTTCGTTGCTGCTGTTCCAGTCAGGATAGTGCAGTTTTTTCTTTTGCCTCAGGTAATCGATGCAATAGTTATACGTTATAGAATAAAGCCAGGAGGAAAAAGAGGAGTTTCCCTTGAATCCGGCTATTTTTTCGTAAGCTTTGGTTAAAATGTCATTGGCAAATTCTTCGGCCTGCTTGGAGTCTTTTAAAAAGCTGTAGCATTTGTCCTTTACTTTTTTGAAATAGCGGGAATAGAGCATTTCAAACAACTCTTGGTTACCGGCATTCAAAATTAAATGAACAATTTCTTCATCTGACTTCTGCTGATATTTAGTTTTTAATGCCATTTCTGTGTGCTGAAAATAAATAAAGTCAAATAAAAAAAATAAAGATGTGTTACTTCTCCAAAAACCGTCGTCACAATGGTAATTTGACTGAAATTGCTTTTGAATTTCGGTGTAAAAATAGAAATTTTAAGAAGTTTTTAGTTATATTATAAGTTAATAATTTTAGAGAAAACCAAATTTTAAAATTGAGTATGAAAAGTAAATTAATTATTGCTATTGCAGCAATGGGTGTTGCCGTGTTATTTAGCTCATGTGCTAAAGTTCCTCAGACTGAAATTGATGCCGCTACTGCTGCTGTTCAGGACGTTAAAGATTCAGGTGCTGATTTGTATGTACCAGAAGCTTACTCAGCTTTAGTTGATTCAATGAAATCAGCAAACGAAAATGTTGAAGTTGCTAAAGCAAAATGGTTCCCAAATTATTCAAGAGCTAAAGAACAATTAGCTGTTGTTAATCAAATGGCCGTTGACACAAAAGCAAAAGCTGAAGCTCGTAAAGTTGAGTTGAAAGCCGAAACTGAAACTATGATTGGCGAAGTTAAAGCATTGGTTGAAGAAAACAAAGCTTTAATCGCTAAAGCTCCTAGAGGCAAAGAAGGCAGAGAAGCCTTAGAAGCTATTAAAAGTGATGTAGCTGTTGCTGAAACAACTGTTACTGAAGTTGAAGCTCTTTTAGCCAATGGTGATTTGCTTGGTTCTAACGACAAAATCAAAGCCGCAAAAGAAAAAGCAACTGCTATCAAAGCTGAATTAGAAGAAGCTATTGCTAAAAAAGGTGGTAAATAATAATAACTCTCCGGAGTTGATCGTTTATAATACCCGGGGTTTCCCCCCGGGTATTTTTTTAATAAAAAAATGATGGGTTTAGTTAAAAAGTCGGTTATTAGGTGGTTGATCATTGGTTTATTTTCTGTTCTGGTTATTGCCATGAGTATTTCGGTGATCATCGTATCCCAGAAAGTACTTCCAACAGAGGATTTAAAGCTTGCCCGCGAGGCATTGACCATTGCAAAAGAGGCTGAAGCAGATATTTATTGTGAAAAAGTTTACAAGGAATCTGTTCAGGCGTATGATGCGGCGATGAAAAACTGGAAAATAGAGAATACCCGGTTTATCTTGTTTCGTGATTACAACCGCATCCTGGTCGCTGCCAAACGTTCAAAGAAGTTAGCAGAGGATGCCAAGGAAGAAGCGATTCAAAAGTCAGCCAATTTAAATGAGAATGTGGAGGCTGCATTTGTTAGTCTGGCAAAAAAAATAGAAATTTACAACAAGCTATTTAAAGATCTGCCATTGGAGAAATCAGTTTTTGATGCGCATAATAAATCCAAAATGTTTTTAAGCGAATCAAAAATTGCCCATGAAAACGGCAAGCTGAAAGATGCTGAAATTTTATTTAAAAAGGCTGAAATATACGTCAATCATGCCAATGTGGCTGCAGGAAAGATGTTACGCAACTATTTTGAAGATCAGCCCAAATGGAGAGGATGGGCCAATGACGCCATCGCTGCCTCCAAAGGTGGAAATAAAGTGATCCTGGTTGATAAAGTGGCCCATATATTGTACGTATACCAATCAGGAAAGGTGCTGCGCAGTTACGATGCTGAATTTGGCCCCAACTGGATGGCTCACAAAGAACGCACTGGAGACAGGGCCACCCCAGAGGGAAACTATCACATCGTCAATAAAATGGAAAGAGGCAGTACGCATTATCACAAAGCGATGCTGCTGGACTATCCAAACGCAGAGGACCGGATCAGGTTTGCAGCCAAAAAGAGGAAAGGGCTGATTTCGCGCAATGCCGGTATTGGCAACCTGATTGAAATACACGGCAATGGCGGGCGAGGTTTTGATTGGACCATTGGCTGTATCGGCTTGAGAGACCGTGATATCGATGATTTATATCCATTGGTCGGTTCTGGAACCAGGGTCACCATTGTAGGCTCCATTGAGCCTTTGTCGGTGGTCTCAGAAGGCTTGGATTTTTAATGATTTTAAACATTCTGGGAATAGAACAGTTGGTGTGATTGTTGTTTTAAGAATGGAAATAATAGCTGTTATATAATTTCAAACTATGATAAAAACTTTATTTATTTATCTGGCTATATTGATTTTGGGCACCTTATTTTTAGGGTCCATGATTCTATTTGCAATTCCGGCCTTACAGGAGTCAACCGCCGTCTTGCCAGCCATGTCCTCTCAAAGCGGGGCAGAGGAGGCAGGAACGAACAAGGAATCACTGGAGAAAGAAATCAGTAAGCTGCAGGCTAAATTGGATAAATTTACCCCTACAGATGCTTATATTGTTATCAATACAAATGACAATCATTTTTATTTGTACAAAGATAAGCAGTTGGTACGGGATGGATTGTGCTCCACGGGAAAGAATGAGAAGCTGGTGTTAAGCGACAGTCCCAAGGAATATGTTTTTCATACACCACTGGGAGTCAGGAAAGTGATCAGCAAACAAAAGAATCCGGTTTGGGCAAAACCCAATTGGGCATTTATCGAAGATGGGATGCCCATACCCCCTCCGGGTGATCCTTCCCGGTTCGAAGCAGGTACCCTGGGGGCTTACAAGCTGACCCTTGGAGATGGTTACATGATCCATGGAACGATCTACAAACGATTCATGGGCTTGAACGTCACCCATGGTTGCGTGAGGCTGGGGGATGAAGATTTGGAAGTAGTGTACAATACAATGGCTATAGGTTCAAAAGTTTATATTTATTAGTATGAAAGAAAATTCGGCTGAAGACTTCGATAGCCTTTTCGTTAAAAAGAAAAAAAACACAGGCATAAAGATCTTTGCAATTGTATTTTGCCTGTTTATATTTGCATTTATAGCAGTTTATAGCATTTTAACTGTTGGTGCAGTGAGGGACCGCATGAAATTAGCCCAGACTCAAACCGAGGGAATTGCCCCTGTAAGCCCTTCATTGATTGGATTGCTGAAGGAGAAAGCATGGGTCGAATCACGGCTGAAAATGGCCAACAGTGATTCCATTGGTTTATCCATTGATCTTGAAAATCATCTGCTCCAGCTGGAATTAAAAGGGGTGGTTGTTTTGTCCACAAAGATTCGTGACTATTCAACCTCCGGGTTCTTTAAACGAATGGATGGAAATGTATACTTCTCCATGTTTGGAACTCCTTTGACGATCCAGAAATTCGAATCTTCGATTGAAAAGAATGCCTATAAGGTGGTGCAGGCGCCCAAATCGGTAGAAGAAGCCGAAGCTGCTAAATCGGTCAAGGATACGATTCACCATGAAGTGTTTTGGACCGTTAAGCTGGACCGTGATTTTGAACTGAACATCCAGGGAATTGATTCTGTTTCAGCCTCTCATTCACAATACCAATTGGGTAAAGGGTTCGAATTCAAAAGGGATTTAAATAATATTGCCAACTCGTTTCAGCAAATTATAAAATTCAAAAAGCCAGTTTATACACCAGAGATTCTAATCAGTATTCCTGAAAATGAAGCAAAGGCCATCCTGAATGCATTACCCAGAAAGGCATTGGTGAATATTCGGATTTAGGTATAGAGATTTCTAACGAAAAAGGAAACCGGGAAAAGACATTTGAAAAAATGATTTTCCCGGTTTTTTTCTGTAGCAGTTTATCTTGTTCTTTCCCGAATTGATGAGAGCTTACTTTTTTTGTTGCTACAGCCTATCTGATTAATAATAGAGAGAGACACCAAAAATTATCATAAAAGCGAAAAATCAATTCAAAACCTTCACGGGTGACCGTATATTTCGATTGTGCTATATGTAATTCTGTTAGTGTAATTTAGACGTGCCGATCTGATAAAGTAACCCCGGTTATACAACATTTATTTTGCTGATATCTGGCATGTTTTATGAGCAAATAAAATGCCTTATTTCATCATTATGAAGTCTATTTATGGCTAGAAAGGCCTGCTTTTTATTAACTTTGGAATAAATTAAATCAACATGTCCACCACCTTGTTTTATATTATCATTGGGATTGTGATAGCCGATTTTATTTTCGGGCGGATATTGCAATATTTAAATTCTACCCAGTGGAGCGATCGCTTGCCCGAGGAGGTAAAAGGGATTTATGATGAGGAAAAATACCGTACGCAGCAGGCGTATGAAAAGGTCAATTTCCGCTTTTCAATGATCAGTTCTTCGTTTAGCTTTGCCTTGCTGTTGGGGATGTTTCTTTTTGCAGGGTTTGCATGGGTCAATGAGGTAGCCCTTTCAGTATCGGTCCAGCCCATATTGACAGCACTGGTGTTTTTCGGTATTTTGATGCTGGCTTCTGATCTGCTGACAACCCCTTTTTCGGTGTACGATACCTTTGTAATTGAAGAAAGATTTGGCTTCAATAAAACTACTCCCAAAACCTTTGTACTCGATAAATTAAAGGGCTGGTTGATCGGCGCTATCATTGGCGGAGGATTGATGGCGCTCATTATCTATGTTTATCAACTGACAACCAATCATTTTTGGATCTATGCCTGGGCGATCATCAGTATCTTTTCGGTTTTTATGGTATTGTTCTATTCCAACCTGATCGTTCCTCTGTTTAATAAGCAAACGCCGCTTCCAGCAGGTGAATTAAAATCGGCCATTGAAACCTTTTCAGCTAAAGTGGGTTTTAAGCTTGACAATATCTATGTAATTGATGGATCCAAACGATCGACCAAAGCCAATGCCTATTTTACGGGTCTAGGTGCAAAAAAACGAATCGTTCTGTATGATACGCTGATCAATGACCTAACGACCAATGAGCTGGTGGCCGTCCTGGCACATGAAATAGGACATTATAAAAAGAACCATGTGATCTGGAGCCTGCTGCTTGGCATCTTGCAAACCGGGATCGTATTGTTTATTTTCTCCCTCTTTGTGGGAAACCCTGCATTGTCGGCAGCTTTGGGAGTTGCAGAGCCTAGTTTCCATATCGGGTTAATTGCTTTTGGGGTCTTGTATTCACCCATTTCAATCATTACCGGCCTGGGGATGAATCTATTTTCCAGGAAGAATGAATATGAGGCCGATGCATTTGCTGCCAAATATTTTGATTCCAATGAACTGGCTTTGGCCTTGAAGAAGTTGTCGGTCAAAAACCTGAGCAACCTTCGACCTCATCCGTTGTATGTATTCTTTCACTATTCGCACCCCACACTTTTGCAAAGGCTGAAGGCGCTGAAGGATGAAGGATGAAGGAAGGTGAGAAAATGAGAAGATGAGAAGGTGGGAAGGTGGGAAGGTGAGAAAATGAGAAAATGAGAAATGTGAAGATGAGGAGATGAGAAAGTGAGGAAATGGCATTTTGGGGGAATTGCGCAAATTTGTGGACTCATGCTAATTCGTACAACCTCCTGGAACCTGGAACTTTGAACTTTGAACCTGAAACTTTGAACTTAAGAGCGCATGAAAACAGAAATAATAACCATAGGTGACGAAATACTAATCGGGCAGATAGTTGATACCAACTCGGCATGGATGGGACAGCAGCTTAATTTGCATGGCATTGAGGTGTACCAAGTCACCTCTGTTCACGATGACCATGATCATATCATCAAAGCACTTGCCAATGCTGAAAAGAACGCAGACCTGGTATTGATTACCGGAGGCCTTGGCCCAACCAAAGATGATATTACCAAGGATAGCCTGTGCGAATATTTCGGTACTGAACTGGTATATTATCCTGAAGTGTTTGAGCATGTTCAGTCGCTGTTAGCCTCACGCAATGTGGCTATCAACCAATTGAACCGCGATCAGGCCCTATTGCCAGCCAGTTGTACCGTGTTGCACAATTCGGCAGGTACAGCGGCAGGGATGTGGTTTGAACGAAATGGAACAATTTTTGTCTCTATGCCAGGAGTACCTTTTGAAATGGAAGCGATCATGACAGAAGAAGTATTTCCGCGGCTGATTAAACTGGGAATTATGCAGTCGATTGTGCATAAAACAATACTGACTCTTGGCCTACCTGAATCCACGCTGGCCGAGAAGATCGAAGAGTGGGAGAGTGCGTTGCCTGATTACATCCATCTGGCTTATCTTCCCAGTGCACTGACGGTACGTCTTCGACTGAGCGCCTACGGAACTGATAAAGGAAACCTGGAAGCTGAAATCGGGAAACAAGTTGATCAGTTGTTACGCATCATTCCTGAATATGTTTTTGGTTTTGATGATGAAAACATGGCACTTATCATTGGACGGATGCTTGTGGACGGATCCATGACAATGGGGGTAGCCGAAAGCTGTACGGGTGGAAATATTGCCCATTTTATTACTTCCAATGCTGGAAGTTCGGCTTATTTCAAGGGCGGTGTGGTTGCTTATTCCAACGAAATAAAGACCCGGTTGCTGGAAGTCCCGGCAGAAATGATTGAAGCCCATGGAGCTGTCAGCCAACAAGTCGCAGAGGCCATGGCGATGGGTGCGCAAAAAATATTGAATGCCGATTACACCATTGCCACCACCGGAATTGCCGGACCAGAGGGTGGAACAGCTGATAAGCCTGTTGGAACCATCTGGATTGCAGTGGGAGGACCTTCAGGGGTGAAAAGTGAAAAATATATATTCAGGCACAACCGCGAACGAAATATAATACGCTCAACACAAACTGCGTTAAATCTTTTGCGTAAACTCATATTAAACGATTACTCAGCAAAATGAAAAGGAAATTACTCATCATCACTGGAATTGTAGTTTTAATCATTGGCGTATTGGCAATTCTGCCATTCCTGTACAAAGACAAACTACTGGTTAAAGTAAAGGCCACGATCAACAAGCAAGTCAATGCAAAAGTTGATTTCAAGGATTTCAACTTATCAGTCTTTTCCCACTTTCCGAAAGTGGGGATGGAACTCAAGCAGCTGACAATTATTGGCATCAATGAGTTTTCAAGCGATACCATCCTTTCGGCCAGTTCTATCTCAACGGCTGTATCGTTGATGGAATTGATCAAGGGCGGGGACCTGGAACTGAAAAGTCTGACTATTGATAATCCCAGAATAAGCCTGGTATCCAATGAAAAAGGAGCGGTCAACTGGGACATTACCAAACCGGCAGAAGCGCCTTCTACTCCTCAGTCCACGGGCAAAGAGGAGGCTTTCAAGATGAAGTTGGACAATATTCGGGTCAATAACCTGAACCTGTTGTATGATGACAAGGCCATGCCCATGAAGATGTGGGTGAAAAATACGAATCTCCAATCAGTGGGTGATGTGTCTGGAACCATTACCACCTTTGATCTGAAAAGCGATGTGGGAGACTTTATATTTGAATATGATTCAGTAAAATATATATCGAATACAAAACTGAAGGCAGAAACCTTGCTGAAGGTTGATTACGCCAAGATGGACTTTGTTTTTGACAGGGGTAAATTAATGATCAACAACTTACCGCTTGATGTCAGTGGTTCGTTTTCAATGCCCAATGACAGTATGCTGTTTGATCTGGGCTTTAAGAGTGAAAAAAGTGATTTTGCCACTATCCTGGCATTGGTACCTGCCGATTATCAGAAGTACCTTGAAAAAGCCACTTTGAGCGGTGCAGCTGAGTTTAAGGGTTCGGTCAAGGGATTGTTTTACAAGGAAATTTATCCGGCAATCGATGTGCTGCTGACCGTATCAAATGCCAGTTTCAAATACCAGGAACTTCCTGAGAGTGTCCAGGATATCCAGGTGTTGGCACAGATTACCAAACCTGAGGGCGATCTGAACCTGCTGAAAGTGAATGTCGAAAAGGCCCATGCATCGATCAAGAATAATCCGGTCGACTTGAGTATGAATTTGAGTGAGTTGATGACTGATCCAAATATCGCTGCTTCGTTTGCAGGCACTGTTGATTTTAAATCATTGAAACAGGCCATTCCTATTGATAGCCTTGATATTACCGGGATCATGAAAGCCAGGATGCAGATTGCAGGACGCATGTCATCGATCGAAAAGAAGGAATATGAAAAGTTTAAATCCGATGGTGAGGCTACTATTCAAAACTTCAGGATCGTAAGCAACCAGCTAACCAAACCGCTTGAAATCAGCCAGGGACAAATTAATGCCACTACAACCAAGATTTCGGTCGATAAGTTTGACGGAAAAATTGGGCAGAGTGATTTCTCGCTGCGTGGTGATGTGAGTAATTACCTGGCCTATATCTTCAAAAATGGTGTCTTGAATGGTAATTTTAACTTGAAATCTTCATTTATGAATTTTACGGAGTTATCCAATATCATGAAGCCAGCCCCCAAACCCGCAGGACAAAAAGTGGAAGCAAAAGCTGCACCCGCTACCCCGGTAGCTTCTGCCGATTCAGTGACTGCTTTCCAGGTTCCCGACAAACTTGATCTAACGTTCCAATCTGCCATCCAAAAGGCGATCTATGATAAAATGCCTATCAACAATATCAATGGACTGATCAAGGTGAAAGAACGCCGTTTGGAGCTGACCAATCTGGCCATGGACATGTTGCAGGGCAAAGTGGCCGTCAATGGTTCCTATGCAAGCAGCACTGCCAAAAAGCCGGCATTTGACTTCAAACTGAATTTGGAGAACATTGACCTGCCAACGGCCTATCAATCGCTCACCACTTTTCAAAGGTACGTGCCAATTGCTGCGCGAAGTCAGGGTAAATTCTCGAGCCAGTTGGGCCTTTCAGGTATCATGAACGAAAAGATGGACATTGTGCCAACCAGCTTGAACGGGTCAGGAATTTTCAATACCATTAATTTGATGATCAATGAATCTCCTGTATTCAATAAAATCAGGGGTATCATAAAAAAGGAAAGTCTGAAGAATGTAAAGATTCAGGATTTTGCTGCCAAATTTCAATTCGAAGATGGAGCCCTGAAATTGAATCCGTTCAAGACTACCATTGCCGACCAGCCAACGACCATTACAGGTAGTTTATCAGCAGCGCGCGAAATTAATATGACCATGGACTTTGTAGTAAGCCGGGATGTCTTGGGAGCCGATATTACCAAAGGACTGGATATATTGCCTGGTTCAGAAAATATCAAAAACGTTGATGCATCGGTGATTTTGAAGGGTTCACTCACCGACCCGGAAGTCTCGATCGATTTAAGTAAAGCGCGTGCCCAGATTGAACAGGAAGTTAAAAAAGCATCCGTGGAACAAATCAAAGGATCGGCCAAGAAACTAGGCGATGAACTAAAGAAGTTGTTCAAGTAGGGTCTTGCTGGAAAACCTCTAACCACGAAGTGGTTACATTAGGCATGGTAACTGATTGTGGAACAAGCCATCGGGATCCTGTGTCATCCTTATAACCTGTATTTCCGAGAAAATGCCATAATGCCAAAATGCCAATTACCTGGCATTGGTATTTTGGTATCTTGGTTCTGAAGTTATTGAAGTTATTGAAGATATTGCAATCTACGTAAACTGCAATATCTTCAATAACTTCAATAACTTTGCATACCTGTTTATAAAATGATAAACTTTGTATCCAGGAGATTTATTGGCAATAACACTGTTCAGGAAGGTCTTTTCAGCAATGGAAGAATGCTCAGCATAGCGGCTGCGAAATAGCTGATCCCTGCCACCATCAGCGCTGTCTGTAAGTTGAAAGTATCAGTTAAGTAACCCAAAGCGGGACCTACGACAGCAAAGATCATCCGTATTTCCAAATTCCGCACCGACAGAATCGTAGCTCTGACCTTAGAATCTGTATATTGGTTGATATAATCCTTGAGTACCGGGGTTGCTAAACCTCGCACCATAAAAAAGCCAAAGAGAATGGCAATCCCTGCCAGGCTGATTTCGATCGAGGTAAGGATAAACCCGGCAGAGAGTAAAATCACAATCAGTAGCAAGGTGTTTCTGCGGCCCAGCCAACGTTCAATCCGAAAGGAAAATATGGAAAATAGGCCAGTAGATAAATTGAGTAGAGTCCATAATATGCCAAAGATCGAAAGCGGCACACCGGCCTCTTTGAAATAGGGTTGCACAAACCAGGCATAGGTGAGCGTTGCGGCTCCTGTAAATGATGAAATCAGGATGGCACTTCTCATTTCCTGTTGCTGGTAGGTCAGTTTTACAATGGAGAGAATCTCCCGCATCTTTAGTTGAATTCTTTCCTGGACATGTTTGGGCTCCTTCAGGAAAAAGGCCGCCGGAATTGCAATGGCGGCGATGAAAATCTGGAAATAATAGGGTGTCCGTAAACTGATCGTAGCCAACAATCCTCCTGCCACCCCGGCCAAGGCCTCTGCAAAATTACCGGCAGAGGTAATGCGGCCTTCAAATTTGATATACTCATGCTCCCTGTTTTTGGCCTTGAGTGAGTCGTATAACAAGGCAGAGTCGGCTCCTGATACAAAACTGAACCCTATGCCCAGAATTACTTCGGCGACCATGAAGCTGGCAAAATCAGCGGAAATACTGTATATAATGATTCCGAGGGTTCCCAGGATTGCTCCCACAAGTAGAGTCCTGCGACAGCCCCATACGTCGGCCAGATAACCCGAGGGTAACTCAGCGATCACCATCGCGATGGAATAAACAGACTTCAGTTGAAATATTTGGGTCATGGTCAGTCCATTGTCCTGGTAAAACAGGACCACAATGGGCATCACCAGATTGAACCATTTGGCAATCTTGATCAGGTATAACTGAAGCGTATTTTCCGGCAGGTTTTTCAAACTGAATTTTGGGTAAAAGTAAAAAATAAAACACCGACTTTTTCTCTCCTGTATTTGCGATATTATTACAAAAGGACGCAATAAACCACATTTTATTAATTAAAATGATCAGAAAAACGTTGAATTGAAGATGGAGTTGCTATTTTTGTAGTGAATGATTGGATGCACGGATTTCTTCAAAATAAATCAAATTACATAAAATATCAATTAATGAAACTATTTATCCCCCAAAATTATCAGCCTTTGCTGGATGTCAATCAGACTGAGAAGGCCATTAAGCTTGTGAAAGATTGCTTTCAGCAGGATCTTGCTTCTGAATTACGCCTGCGCCGGGTAACGGCTCCACTGTTTGTGATGCAAGGCACAGGAATCAATGACGATTTGAATGGCATTGAACGGCCCGTTAGCTTTCCAGTGAAAGAATTGGGTGATCTGAAAGCCGAAGTGGTTCAATCGCTTGCCAAATGGAAACGAATGACTTTGGCCGATCTGAATATCGACCTTGGGTATGGAATCTATACCGATATGAACGCCATCCGTCCAGATGAAGAACTGTCTAACATCCATTCCCTTTACGTGGACCAGTGGGATTGGGAACGCGTTATCTCCAGGGAAGAACGCACACTGGATTTTCTGAAAAAGATCGTTACCAAAATTTATTCGACCTTCTTACGCACTGAGTTTATTGTTTCTGAACATTTCCCGCAGATTAAACCGATTCTTCCTGAAGAAATTACCTTCGTTCATGCCGAAGAACTGGAAGAACGGTATCCTGATCTTTCACCCAAGGAACGCGAGCATCTGGCTGCCAAAATGTATGGCGCAGTGTTTATTATGGGTATTGGCGGCATCATGCCTGGAGGTGAAAAACATGATGGCCGTGCTCCTGATTACGATGACTGGACCACGCCTTCGATCGGTAACTTCAAAGGCTTAAACGGTGATATCCTGGTCTGGAACCCGGTGATGGAAACTTCACTCGAGTTATCCTCAATGGGTATTCGCGTTGACAAAGCGGCGCTCTTAAAACAGTTGACCATTTCTGGAACTGAGGAACGTAAGAACTTATACTGGCATCAACGTTTGTTGAATGATGAACTTCCCCTTTCAATTGGTGGTGGTATCGGACAATCACGCTTGTGCATGTATTTTCTTCGCAAGGCACACATCGGTGAAATCCAATCTAGCATTTGGCCTGACGAAATGAAGGCAACCTGTAAGGAAAACAAGATTGAACTGATTTAATTCCAATCATTCGATTACCTCAATGAATTAGCTAGTTACAGCCTATTTGGCCATAATAGCCTGTTTCTTCCTGTTTTTTCTATAAATGGTAGCCAAAGGTTGACTAAATTATATATATTTGCAACCGCTTAAAAGGATGCCTCGGTAGCTCAGCTGGATAGAGCAACGGCCTTCTAAGCCGTAGGTCTTGGGTTCGAATCCCAACCGGGGTACATATTGATCAATAAACCCTCTGAAATCAAGTATTTTAGAGGGTTTATCTGTTTTAACCAGAGCTGTTTAAAGACCTTTATGCATCACTTTCCTTCTGTTGAGGGCGAAATGCAAAGGGATCAATAAGCGTTGATAGACCATTTTCCAGACCTATAAGCTTCTGTACATTTTAAATTTAAGTGTAAATCAAGCGACGTTTTAATCAAACAGGTTTGAATTATAGACCATGCGTTCCACTTTCCCCACAAAATAGCTTGTAATCCAATTTTCCCTGAATTTAGATTGCATTCAAATAAACTTTTATAAGGTTGAACGGTTCAGATGTGTGCAGAAGCTTATGGATTCAGCCTATCAAGTAATGTACACATAATAAAATTCGAAAAATATGACCGTGAATGTAACCCGAACAGCCCACATATACAAAGACATCCAACAAACTATTTGTCGCACCCTGGAAGAAGCTGATGGAACCGGAAGGTTTTCTGAAGATGCATGGGAGAAGGAAGTTGGTTCTGGCATTACCTGTGTGATGCAGAATGGATCAATCATTGAAAAAGCAGGCGTCAACTTCTCATCCGTGAGTGGAAAATTCAACGACATCATGGCAAGGCTTTTGGGTGAAAATGCCACCACATTTGAAGCTACCGGCATCTCATCGATCATTCACTCGGGGAATCCGTTTGTTCCTACCATTCACATGAATATGCGGTATTTTAGCCTTGACAATGGTTCTGCCTGGTTTGGCGGTGGAATCGATTTAACACCGGCTTACATCAATCTGGAGGAAGCCCGTGAGTTTCATCAAACAATCAAGGAAATCTGTGACCGTTACGACAGGACCTTTTATCCTGAATGGAAAACCTGGGCCGATGATTATTTCTATCTGCCCCATAGACATGAGACCCGTGGTATTGGAGGCATATTTTTTGATCGCGTACAGCCTGCCGACCAAATCGATTTTGAAAAAATGCTTCACCTGACCTCAGAGCTTGCCAGTGTATATCCGTTGATTTATAGTCGTTTGATGAAAACTAACGGGCACAAGTCATTTACAGAGGCCCAAAAGAAATGGCAGAAAATCCGCCGAGGTCGCTATGTTGAATTCAACCTTATTCACGACCGTGGTACCAAGTTCGGTTTGGAATCTGAAGGAAATATCGAATCCATCCTGGTTAGTTTACCTGCTGAAGTGGAATGGATTTACCAGCATCAGCCAGAGCCTGGCAGTTCAGAAGCACAAACCCAGGAAATGCTTAAAAAGGGAATTGCCTGGGTAGAGTAAAATCGCCATTCATCCTTCCTTGAGCCTCTGCCAATTCTTGTCATCTGTATCTTTTCTGATACTTTTCAGATACCCATCTGTAACCTTTCTGTATGGTGAGGTTACAGAAAGGTTACAGATGAGTTACACATGGGTTACAGATGATAAT
>DASXUZ010000266.1:0-27571 GCA_036504555.1 Prolixibacteraceae bacterium
TAATGTATCTGTAATGTACAATACAGATACATTACAGTTAGATTACAGTTACCTTACAGAAGCTACGTCTTTGGCAGTGGGAGAATACAAACCAGATCAGATGAGAGTATGTCTGTAGTATAAATGACTTAGGGGATGATACTTGGTTGACTTGAGATTTGAAGGCTAGAATGACCTATTTTTTTTCAATCGGAGGTGGAGGAAAATATCTGAAGGGACGTATATTTGACACAACCTTATTTATCACTATGAATACGCAACACTGGCAGGATTTGCTGAAACTTATTGCCGGGGAAAAACCTTCGGCCGTTCCCATTGGATTTATCATCGACAGCCCATGGATACCGGGCTGGTATGGCATTTCAACCCTTCAATATTATACCTCTGACGAGACCTGGTTTGCCGCCAATAAAAAGGCCATTGAGACCTTTCCTGAAGCGATGTTTCTACCCGGTTTCTGGTCAGAGTATGGCATGTGCTCCGAGCCATCGGCTTTTGGGGCCAAGCAAATATGGAGCGAGTTCAATCTTCCGCACGCCGATCGGGTGATTCACCAGATAGAGGATATCCAAAGCCTGAAAAAGCCCAATCCAGCCACCGATGGCCTGCTGCCCTTTATCATTCAGCGACTGGTCACCATGCAACCCCGGATACAGGAAATGGGCCATGAAATCAAGTTTGCAGTTGCCCGAGGGCCCTTGAACATCGCTACCTTTTTGATGGGTACCACCGAATTCATGATGGCCCTGATGATGAACCCTGATGAAATCCACCAGTTGCTCACGATCATTACCGACTTTACGGTCGACTGGCTGAAGTTGCAGAAAGCAACCTTCCCCAGTATTGAAGGCATTCTGTTGTTGGATGATATCGTTGGATTTGTCGGAGAAGATGAATGCAAGGAATTTGCAATGCCTTACCTGAAACAGGCATTCTCAGCCTTTGAAACCAAGGTGCGTTTCTTTCACAACGACGCGCAGGGACTGATCAGCACTCCTTTTCTGAAAGAAGCAGGAATCAATTTGTTTAATTTCAGCTTTGAACATTCGATCAATGAAATTGCCGAACTGGCAGGCCCCGGCATTGTTTTGCTGGGCAATTTGCCACCCCGCGATGTCATGGCTGCAGGTACCCCTGAAATGGTCGCCCAGGAAACGCGCAAGATGGTTGCCGAAGTCAAGGACAAAGGCAGGGTATTGTGGTCAGTTGGAGGGGGAATGCCCCAGAATGTACCCACTGAAAATATCCGCGCCTTTATTGATACGATCAACAATATTTACGATTAAATTATTGACTATTTACCGGGACTCAGGTAATAAATTGTAAATAGTCAATAGTTTAATCGTAAATACTTATTTGTTGAAGCTCATCAGTTTGCTGAGGTATTTTCCGATAATATCGAATTCCAGATTGACCGAAGTTCCCACTTCAAAGGTGTGGAAATTGGTTTCGTTGTAAGTATAGGGTATAATGGCCACCTGGAATGAATTGTTCTTCGAGTTGACCACCGTCAGGCTCACCCCATTCACGGTCACCGAACCTTTTTCCACGGTCATATATCCCTGCAGTGCTTTTTCCTTGTCGAAGGGATATTCGAAGGTAAAATACCAACTACCATCGGCTTCTTCAACAGCTGTACAGGTGGCAGTCTGGTCGACATGACCCTGGACAATGTGCCCGTCCAGGCGGCCATTCAACATCATACTGCGTTCAAGGTTCACTTTGCTTCCTGCAACCAGTCTGCCCAGGTTGGTTTTTAGCAAGGTTTCCTTGATGGCTGTCACGGTATAGGTTTTGGCTGTGTTGTCAATTTTTACGACCGTCAGGCAAACGCCGTTGTGCGATAGACTCTGATCGATTTTCAGATCATCCACAAACGAGCAGGTGAGGGTAAAATGAACGTTCTCCTGGTCTTTTTCAATGGCGATCACTTTGCCGGCTTCTTCTACAATTCCTGAAAACATGATGAATGGATTTAATAATTGGCTACAAAGTTACAAGTTTCAAATGGAGTAGCAAATGCAGGGCAAAACAATCTACGTTCAAATAATTTCAATAACTTTATCGTTCAATAATTAACGATCCCACTGTATGAAAATTGAAAAGATGAACAAGTTAATGAAAACACTCATTTTGATTTCAATGGCCGCCGTTTTGATGGGTGCCCTCTTTAAGCTTCAGCATTATCCACATGGAGACCTCCTCTTTTGGTGCGGAATATGGTCAAATTTCATTCTGAGTAGTTTTGAAATAAGCAGGCTAAGGGAAATAATAATAAAATCAAACAAGACAGACCATCCTGCTGAATTGTAGTGATTTACAAAATATTAAAACGTGGATTAAAACAGATTTAGTAGGTTTAAATCTGTGAAATAAAAGTTAACAAGGAGTGCGAACACATCGGTTCGCCCCTGCAAATTTTAAAATTATGGGTACACCAACAGTTAAGACCACTTATTTGGGTGATTTACGCACTGAAAACATACATGTGCAGTCAGGCAGCAAAATCATTACCGACGCGCCGATCGACAACCGTGGAAAAGGAGAATCCTTCTCTCCCACCGATCTGCTGGCAACGGCATTGGGCAACTGCATCATGACCATCATGGGCATCAAGGCCATGGACAACGGGATTGACATCGTTGGCACCGAAATCGAGATCACCAAGATCATGGCCAGCGATCCGCGACGGGTAGCGGAGGTGGTGATGGAATTTAAATTTCCACAGAAAGGCTATTCGGATGAAGAGAAACGGTTGATCGAAAGTGTGGCAGGCACAAGCCCCGTTCCGTTGAGTGTAAATCCGGGGCTGAAACAAAGTATTCGGTTTAACTGGTAGCAGATTATCAGGGGTTGAACAAAGCGAACATCTGGTCCTACATGAACTTGGATGATAATTACTCTGTTTATATTTCAAAGGATTACTTATCTTTGGGAGAAAGTTTATGGATTTAACTTCTAATCAAAAAAGGACATGAAACGGTTGAATATACAAGAACGGAAACTCAATGTCATTGAACAACTCATTATTCTTAATGATGAAGAGGTATTTGAAAAGGTTGAAGCTTTAATTAACTCCTCATTTAAAAAATCTCCTCTTAAAAAATTAACGAAACAAGAATTAGAGAACAGGGCAAGGATTTCTAATAAAAACATTGAAAAAGGAGAAATTTATTCACAGGAAGAAGTAGAGAAAATTTCCCAAAATTGGTAATGAATGAAAGTTCTATGGACAAAATTTGCGTTAGATTCACTTTCTGAGGTTTACTACTACTACCTGAAAAATGTAAATTTAAACATCGCTTGCAATATTAGAGATAGTATACTTTCCATTACAAAACAATTAGAAAAACATTCACTATCAGGGCCAACTGAGGAATTACTGATTGATTTAGAGGAAGGTCACAGATATATTGTCAGGGGTAACTATAAGATAATTTACAAGATTCAAAACGAAAAGGTATACATAACTGATGTTTTTGATACGCGGCAGAATCCCGACAAAATAAGGAGAAATAAATAGTTCTGGATTCAATAAACATCTTGCTCAATTTTATCTGGCAAATACGGGATTCCATCCTTCAAAAATGAACTTAATCGTTGCCCTTTCCTACACTCACCGTTAAATAAACGTCATTCACTGATTTCAATTCCATCATTTCGGCAAAAAGGTCGTTCCTTTGTCCTGCCAATAGAAAACAATTAAACAGATCGTTGGAATAAAATTTTGGAAAAAGGAAAAATATTTGTCTTTACAATACGTCTATTTCCTTATAACCTTTACAATTGGGTTTTGAATAGAACTGCGGACGGTAAAATCTCCGGTAAATGCATACAATTTTCAGAAAACGATTGTATCATCTTATTTCCCAAAGCCAAAAATTCAATCGATCGGTAGTGAATCGTATTACAATGTTCAGAAAACAGAAAACAATGAAACAGTTCGGTATATTTATGCTGCTATTGATCTTGTCGTTACCCGGGTTTGCCGGCATGGTAACCCTCAGCGGCTACCTCAAAGACAAAGCCAACGGGGAGGCTCTGATTGGCGCTTCAGTTTACATTAAGGAATTAAAAACAGGGGTCATTACCAATCCCTATGGATTCTTCTCCATTTCACTACCGCAAGGTTCCTATTCAGTCAATTTCACTTATATAGGCTATCAGACCCAATCGCCGGTTATCAACCTCAATGAAAGCAAACAAATGAACGTACTTCTGGTAGAAGAAACCAAGCAGATTGAGGAAGTGGTGATCAGCAGTGAGAAAAAGGACCGAAATGTTGAAAACCTGCAGATGAGCATGGAAAAAGTGCAGGTGAAGATGATCAAGAAACTGCCTTCGTTTATGGGTGAAGTGGATATCCTTAAGAGCATCACGCTGTTGCCGGGAATTCAAAATGGTGGAGAAGGAAGTTCAGGTTTGTATGTCAGGGGCGGAGGGCCCGATGAAAACCTGATGATCCTGGACGAGGCTCCGGTATACAATGCATCGCACCTGTTGGGCTTTTTCTCGGTATTTAATTCGGATGCCATCAAGGATGTACAGGTCTTCAAGGGTGGAATTCCGGCTGAATATGGTGGAAAAGCCTCTTCTGTGATTGATATCAGGATGAAAGATGGAAACTCCCAGAAACTTGGGATGAGTGGAGGGATCGGCAACATTTCAAGCCGCCTGACCGTTGAAGGCCCGATCATCAAGGACAAATGGAGCTTTATTGTTTCGGGCAGACGAATGTATGCAGATTACCTTTTTGGGAAACTACTGGGAGTGAAAGCGCTGAAAGAAAACAAACTTTATTTCTATGATCTCAACCTGAAAACCAACATTGTGGTCAACGACAAGAACCGCTTATATTTTTCGGCCTATACAGGCGATGATTACTTTCAGGCAGGCGAATCCATATTTATGCGTTGGGGAAACCTAACTTCGACGGCACGCTGGAACCACCTTTTCAGCAATAAGCTTTTTTCAAATACTTCGCTCATCTATTCGCAATACAATTACAACTTGGGAGTGCCAGGTACATCAACCGATCAGTTTGACTGGACCTCACAGATTTCTGATTACAACTTTAAGGAAGATTTCTCGTGGTACCTGAATTCAAAGAATAGACTCACTCTTGGGTTTAATACGATTTATCATCATTTTGAACCGGGTCAGGTTAAATCAGGAACACAATCAAATTCTAATGATATAACACTGACCAACTATAACGCTTTGGATAATTCAATCTATCTGTCGAACGAACAATCCATAGGGTCAAGACTGACAATAAGGTATGGCTTAAGGTATTCGTATTTTCAACAAATCGGGGTAGGCAAGGTAACCCAGTACTTACATCCGGATCGGCCCAATGTAAAGGAAATTATAGGGGTCGTCGATTACGGGTCTGGTAAACTAATTCCTCCCTCTTACCAAAACCTGGAACCCCGTTTTGGAATCAAATATGTGCTTACTCCTGAAAGTTCAATCAAAGCATCCTATAATCGCATGGCCCAAAACCTGCACCTGATTACCAATACCAACTCACCTACCCCGCTTGACATCTGGCTTCCAAGTAACACTTATATTAAACCCTTGGTTGCCAATCAGGTTGGATTGGGTTATTTTAGAAATTTCAAAGAGAATATGTTCGAAACTTCAGCCGAGGTATACTACAAAAAGATGAGTAATGTGATTGATTACATTGACGGAGCCCAACTGTTTCTGAGGGAAAACCTCGAAACAGAGTTATTGCATGGAAGTGGCTATGCCTACGGGCTTGAATTATATGCCAAAAAGCAGGAGGGAAGGCTTACCGGCTGGTTAAGTTACACCTTATCCAGATCGATGCGCAAAATTCCGGGAATAAATGATGGGAAAGCCTACCCATCAAGTTATGACCGCACCCATGTCGCTTCCCTGGTAGTCAATTACGACCTGAGCAAACGCTGGAACTTTTCCTCCACCTGGGTCTTTTCAACAGGAAATCCAACCTCATACCCAATAGCGAAATATGATGTGCAGGGAAACACCATTTATTACTATTCGGCGCGTAACAGTGATAGGATTCCGGATTTCCACCGGCTGGATATTTCAATGACGTATGACTTTAAAAAGAACGATCATAAAAAAGTGAAACAGTCATTGAATTTCTCCATCTACAATGTGTATGCCCGCAGAAATGCCTATTCTGTTACCTTTCGCCAAAACAAAGATAATCCGACTGTTTCGGAAGCTACCCGTTTGTCCATCATAGGAACTTTGATTCCATCGGTTACTTACAATTTCAACTTTTAAAAATCAGCCACCATGAAAAACTATATTTGGCTTATCCTGATTGCTTTTGCCGGAACACTGAATTCCTGTGAGGATATCATTGATGTAAAACTAAACGAAAATGACCTGAACTTAAAGGCAGTAGAGGCCTATATTACCACGAAGGATGAACCTACCGTATTTTTATATACTGCTCTGAAGGTGAATAAGTATGAAGACTACCCTGGCATTAGCAATGCAACAGTCATTATTTCTGATGATGCAATTCCTTCTAACCAGATTATCCTGGTCGAAGATACAACAAAGAAAGGCTTCTACCTGGTTCCTCAAAATGCAAGCTATCTGGGCGTTGCCGGACGCGAATATACGCTGACCATTCAAACACCAGAGGATACGCTGGTTGCCAAAGACAAGCTTGAGGCCGTTGAACCCATTGACTCCATTCAGGTAGTGCCTTCATTGCGCGGAGACAAACGTTTCCTGGGGATTTTCACCTATGGTCAGGAACCCAAAGGCCTTGGAAATTATTACAAGTGGGATATTTTCATCAATGACACCCTTGTTCATGAAGCTGACCGAATGGCAATTACCAATGATGAGATAATAGATGGAAAATACTTGTCTAAGCTTGAAATTTATACTGATTTTCACGATATTAAAAAGCCGGAAGATCGTAAACTAAAACTCAATGATACCATCTTCGTCAAGCAAACTTCCATATCAGAGTTTGCCTACAACTTTTATTTTCAGATGATGAATCAAAGCAATACAGGATCATTGTTCAGTGTTCCGCCGGCAAATATTAAGAGCAACTTCACTTCCAGCGACGGCAAGCCTGTTCTTGGGTTATTTGTAGCGCGTGATGTATCTATATCGAATAAAGTAATCATTGACCAGTCTATCGAGGATCAGTTAAGGGAGCGGCCCTAATGGACCTTTAATGGACAATTTTGTTGCATCGCTGCTAAAATGTGAATTGAGGCAATGACGATTCTGTTCAATGGTTCAAATAACTGATAGGCAAAATAAAGTTGACACAATTGTAATGTTGTGAAACAGCTAAGGTGACGCTGGAACCTTTTAATCGTGATACATCATAGTACAGGTTTTTTTAAAACTATGCACATTTAAAAATAAAACAACCACTCACCGATACCGGTTGTAGGTTGTACCCTTGTAATGTTTTAAGCAGCAGTCACCTGAATCATTTTTGGCTACAACCAAGGGATCTTAAATGTTTTACCCCGAGTACTCGGGGCCAGGTCTGGGTTGTACCCTTTTTCAACATTAAATGGTCACACTGAGCTTCTTACAGGGGTACAACCTACAACCAACATTTTTTTTCTAAGAATTTTATTTATATATCGTATAATGCACCAAACCTATTTTGCCTAAAGCAAAGCGTTATTTTATCTGTTACACGGTACCAGGGTCCCGCAATTCCGCAAGTTCCGCAGTTACCGCAAGTCTTACTTTTTCTGCATTTTCTATTTCATTTGCCTTGCAGCCATTGAAAACTTGCTAAAAAAAAGAATAGTTCCTAAAATGAATATGCAAAAATAAGAACTTGCGGAACTGCGAAACTTGCGGAACTGCGGAACCCAACTAAGATGTAATCAAATTGAAGAGTGCCTACGGTAAAAAATTGTTCCACAACTCTTTCATCAACTGTGGCCTTGGAACAAATCTAAACTTCTCGGGACTTTCCTGAAATTGGGTATAAATGGGTTTTCCGGGTTCTATTCCAAGCTGGGTATAGTTTTCAGGAGTTTTTACAATCAGTTCGCATTCCTCATAATGGATGTTCTTCTTCCATTGAATTTCTCCTATAGTGTTAAGGACTGGAAACCAGGCCAATCCTTTGTGTGCGCGGACGGCATCGTATTCAAAGCCATATTCGCGGTCGCACCAGGCACCAAAAGTAAGTGGTTGTAAGGCATCTGCGCTAATGGTGGCATGAGCCCACCAGGGCGGAACAATCACTACATCGCCCGGATTGGCCACCACTGCATAGCATCTACCCGGTTGATCTTCTGCCCTTTCCTGCATGTATACAATGGCTTTGCCCGACCATATTTCATATACCTCAGGAGTTGACCAGCCCGAGAGAGGTGAAACCTTGTGGATATGTCCCTGGCTGCGAACCGGTTCATCGCCCAGTTGCCCCGGGGCATAAGTCACCGCACCATACAATAAGTGATGTTGCTTTAGTAGGAGGAGATGCTCCATTTTACCCACATCCATTGCAATGGCGTATACCGGATCAGGACCTTCGCATTGCGGATTGCGAAGGCTTTTACGAATTGAATCGAGCGAACGGTTCTCGACTTCAGGACCAAAAACCTTGGGACCATATTCGAAACCCATTGGCTGGATCGTTGGTTTAATATCAAACCCAGGATAGAAATTCATATTTTCTTTTATTGAAAAACAATTCCTTGATCACTGTTTTTCAATGAATAGCTGGTCACCGTTGTAATGCTTCGGCCAGGCAGAATAACTTCCGCCTTATTTGAAGAATTATAACTACGTATTGCATTGAGTTCAAATCCAGGCCTGGAAACAATCTCCTTGGAAACCTGGTAGACATTCATCTCCTTCCCCAAAGGAGAAGTAATTCCAAGGTCCAAAGTCAGGATTGTATTCGTTGGATTGACGATAAAAACACTTAATTCGCCTTGCGGACTTAGCAATGCAGCCGACATCAGGACGCTATCGGGCTGATTCACTGAAACAGATACCGTGGATGAGTATTTGGAAAGAAAGCGAGACAAAATTCCAAATCCATAGTAGGCTTCATTTTCAGGCTTTACCTGCGACAGATATTGTTTGGTTTGCCGGTCGAAGGTTTGAATGAGCTGCCATTGCCCGTCAAGGTCACCACGATTGACAAAACTCCAGCGGTTAAAACCATCCACTCCGGCACGCAATCCGCGTATCACATCAGTGGCATTTGAAAGAGCGGCATCAAAAGACTTTTGACTCGGATTGTCTCCACCATAACCCAATTTCATATTGCCGTATTCAGTCATAAAGAATGGCTTATTCTGTGCATGTGCCCAATCTGCCCAGCGTTTCAGGTTGGCTTCACCTTCAGCTGTTACCCCATCATAGGAGTGAATATCAATACTACCCAAATAGGATGCGAAGACTAATTTTTCTTCCTGAAACGGGGGCATACTTGTCCAATCTGGACCTGAAACCGGAATAGCAATGCTTCGGGCATCAAATTCTTCTTTCAACCGTTTCCAGGCCTCATTAATGGAGCCTTTGTCATCACCATATTCCCACCAGTATCCCCATGGCCCACCGGGAGGTTCGTTGGTCATGCAAAAATATTTAATACATGAATAACCCTTGATCTTGGTAAGATGTTCAAGCAGGGTGGCGATACCGTCTGCAAAATCATCCAGGTTTTTAGGAGCGCTGATCAGCGGATGTACACCAGGATACGAATTCCAATCAAGGTATCCCCACATTTGCTGAAGGAAAACATCCGTATTGTGTAGCTGGCACCAATCCAAAATACGGTACAAAGCTTGCATTTCCTCATTTTCCCAATCAAACTTACGACGCTCGGGCTCATACATTCGCTGACTTAATTCAACCCGGACGAAATTCAGGCCAAGCCAGGTGGCATGGTTTTTAATCTGGTTCCAGGCGGCTGTATCTGCAACGGGTGGGTTTCCGCCATAAGCGCTTCCCCTGGGACTACCTGCCCTGACCGGATATTTGTATTTTTCATTGTTCAGCGGCAATTCTTTACTGATGGCATGCCAGGAGGCACCCATTCCACCTTTCATGGTGTGAATAATTTGGGATTCATCGACACGAATCACAGCATCGGGCACTTTGGTTGCAGAACAACCAAAAAGCAGGAGAACAGTGACAAGAGGGAGAATGAGGCGGTTCATAGGTATTTCTTTTTAGTATTCAGTGCATTCAAGTACGTCCAAGTGCCTTGTATAAATCAAAAGCATCCATGAAATAAAAATAATTATTTTTCTCATAGTTTTTCAAGTTCTAAGTTTCAGGTTCCAATCACGGAAGCCGACTTTTTTATTCCTGATTTCTTATACCCTATTTCTTATTTTTCTCACTTTCTCCCTCCCCTATTGCGCGAATACCTTTTCCAGTTGCTCCAGCGTTTTTCCTTTTGTTTCGGGGACGTATTTCCAGACATAAACCAAATTTGCAAGGCAGATCAGGGCAAAAATCAAAAAGGTGATCCCCCCGCTTAGTTTTTCAAGCATAATTGGGAAAGCGATGGTAACAATGATGCAGGCCATCCAAAGTGAAACAATGGCAATTGACATTCCTTTGCTTCGCAAGCGATTTGGGAACAATTCGGTAGCAACGACCCATAGAGCCGGTCCCAGTGATGCAGAAAAAAATGCAATGTAGCCAAGAATAAAAGCAAGTACCCAGACCCCGGAAGTGTGCTTTGTAAAATATGAAACGGACAGTCCTCCAAGCATCAGGAACATACCGGAAGTACCAATTAAAATCAATAGTTTACGCCCAAACCGATCGATCAGGCTCATGGCAATGATGGTAAAAATAAGATTGGTGCCGCCAATAAGAATTGTTTGGAATAAGGCAGAATTATTTGATTGTCCAACATTGGCAAATATTTTGGGGGCGTAATACATGATGGTATTGATGCCGGTAATCTGCTGAAATACAGCCAATATGATTCCGACAAACAATAGCCGCCTGATTTTAGGAGACAGCAATTCGTGGTAAGTTGATTCTTGCAGATTGATCATTGTTTCTTCAATTTCTATAAGTTCGGCCTGAGCAAATTCAGCTCCTGCAGTTTTCAGTAATACCGCGAGTGCATCTTCGTTTCTATGCCGGGCAACCAGCCAGCGCGGACTTTCAGGAACAAAAAACAGGCTAAAAAAAAGCAATACAGCCGGAGCTGCCATGACAAGCAACATCCACCGCCAATTGTTTACCCCGACGTCAACGAGCAACCAGTTACTGAAAAAAGCAACCAGGATGCCAACTACTATGGCCAATTGATTTAAAGAAACCAGTGTTCCGCGATACTTTGCCGGTGCCAATTCTGCAATGTACATAGGTGATAGTATCGATGCCACTCCTACAGCAATCCCACCCAAAGTACGCGCTAAAATAAAATTGAAAAGTGAATGGGCGGAAGCGCTTCCGAGTGCCGAAATTAGAAACAGCAATGCGGCAATCATCAATACTTTTTTACGGCCATATTGGTCGCTGGCCTTACCGGCCATAAATACCCCGGCCATACAGCCAAACAGTAAACTACTCACAGTCCAACCCAATCCAACTTCAGATAATCCAAAATAGGGCTGAATAAAATTGATGGTTCCAGAAATGACGGCTGTATCGAAGCCAAAAAGCAATCCACCCAGGGCTGCGACAATAGAAATGAGAACGACGTAAGATTTCATTTATTGAGATATTACTTTTAACTTTCAATCAGTACTGGTTTGCCATCAACTTCAAATAACCGGGCTGAGAATCCGTTTAGGGCAATTTCCAGGTAGTCATGTCCTGCATCCGATGACCAGCAAGCCCCTACAATCAGGTTTTCGTCCCCCGTATTGGCCAGACGATGAGCAATATGAGCTCCAATGTAATGTAGGCTTCCGGGATAAACTTCTTCAGCCCATGTATGCCTGTCGCGATCCATTAGTATGAGCATTCCTTTTCCCTGAGCTCCCCAGTAAAATTCACTACGGTCGGATTGTGCATGAAAATGTCCCTTAGTCATAAAATATTCACTGCCTACTTTTCCCGGCATGAGGGTGGAGGTTCCAAAAAACAGTCCGCCCCGGGTACTTTCTGCAACCGGCATCCATGACTGCAGAGCATAGACTTGAGTTTCTGGATTCATTTCTGATAAAGCGTCCTGATCATGAAATATCCCCTTGATGTTCTTTAATAAACGGAATTGATGGGTGACGGGCTCGCCCTTCATGGCAAAATTGTACAAGTTAAGTTCAACGGGAGATTTGACTATTTGTAAGTGTTTCATCTGCTTATGGGACTTAAGTTGAAATAAGTATATTTTGCTGCCTGACCAACTTTCAGAAATCTACGGCTTATAACCGTTGATCCGCTGTCAGGAGTAAATTCGGCTACCAGTAAATAACCACCAGCCAGTTCAGGTAATTTGATGCTGACTGGTAAATCCGTGCGTACATAAGATTGCAGTTTAACCTTATTCATTTGTTCTAAAACAGATTTTCCAGCACTGTCGATCAGCTTCACCTTCACCGTTCCTGAGATAGTCGATGGGAAATTATTCACCCCAGCCAGGTTGAAAAGCATATTAGATCCCGGCTGATGTGGCTCTACCATCTTAATATACCGTTCATCGGTAAGGTTAATGAAGGTAGCTGCAGGGGCAAATGCATGTTGAAGCCAATCGAGGGTTGGAGTGGGTTTCAGGTCTTTGATATTTCCGGCAAACCAGTCACCTGTATAGCCATAATTATTGGCTAAATAGCAGAATGCCAAAACTCCAGCAATGGAAGGTTCGCTGCGCAGCCATTCAGTTTCCAATTGCATCCAGTAAGCCTGCAATTCCCAGTTTTGCTCAGGAGTTGAATTCTTACCAAGGTAATAATCATATACATCTACCGTCAACTTGCTGGGCGTTCCATTGCGCCAAAGCCAGATCCATCCATATTCGTTCACCAGTTGTGCAGAACTTGACTCCTGTATATTTCTTAGAATTCCAGGCTTATAATCAAGGTTCCCAAGTGGATAAATGTCTCGGTTTGCACCAGGTTGGATCCATGAAACCACCCCCTGATAGGGATGCGGTTCATCCATTTCATCCACAGTCATTTGATCACCCGTCATGTAGCCTGAATCCCAAATACGAGTATTGTCCAGTTTCTTTAACTCCGGGATCAACATGTTCCCGATGTAATCGTCCCAGTTTTCGTTGATGGCATCCCAAATGGCAATGCTCGGATGGTTGCCATCTGTCCAAACCCAATCGGTGTATTCCTTTCGAATCTGATCGTCCCAACCATGATTTTGCCAATACAGCCATTCATTCTGAAACATTAATCCATTTTCATCCGCAATGTCGTACCAGAAATCGGGTGCAATCCCAACGCAGATGCGCATCATATTCCAATTCAGCTTTTTGGGGTAATCAACCAGCAGTTTCTTCACCCATTCTTTATCCCAGACCAGGTTGCCACAGTCTGGATCTTCGAAGAAACGCTGAAGGGTTACGTTGGTTCCCCGGAGGATGATTTTTTCACCATTTAGGTAGAAAAACTTCCCTTTTCGGGTAAAATCCCGCATTCCAAATTGCTTTTTTAATTCGTCGGAAGTGCCATTATCTGATTTCAACCTTGCAGTTGCCACATAAAGGAAAGGCTGATCTGGTGACCAGTTGGTGAATTTGGATAAGGGAATTTCCATTTCAGCTACAGAAATATTGTCGCGTTTGGCAGCAAATCGCCCACTCTTATTGGCAACCACCTTCCCCGAAAGCTTTTCTGCAATCGAAATGTCAAGCGTTACCGAATCGCTCATGGCATCCCCGTAAAAAATCTGTGCGGGGCTTAAATTCCTCAACTGTGCCTTTACAGTTACTTTTTTACCAGCAACTGATGGCAGTATCAACAAACGATTGACCCGCACCTTTCCAGTGAATGAAATCAGCACATCGTCCCATATACCGGGGAGATAATGCTCTTTCTCTTTATCAGTGCCGCCGGCAGCTTCACTTGGGAGCCAAACCCGGTCCCCCACTTTAATGAGTATTTCATTTTCGGCACCAAACTTCAAAGCACTTGTTATTGGAAATTCAACAGGCGTATAACAGGCCATCGAAGTTCCCATATCGAAACCATTCACATAAACCTGGGTCACATACTGGCTCTTTTTGATGGTGATCATCCCTTCCCTGCCTTCCAGTTCTTTGGGAACAAATACCGATTTGAGGTACCAGCTGTAGCGGGGGATATAATCAATGTTGTACAGGTTGTGCTGCTCCTTGGCTTCCACTTTATCCGCACGCTTGAAGAATTTGTTGTAATCTTCAATCTTGGGTTGAGCCATGTGTACCAGTCCCGGTACAGGAATGGTGCGGGTAAAATGCATGGGTGGAAAAGCATAAGTAGTTTGGTCAAACTGCCAGGTCCCGTTCAGGTTAATCACCACACGCCCGCCCTCCTCATTGGCTGCATGGACCAGTAAGGAGAGATACAGAAATAGGAAAATAAATACGTATTTCATAATTGGTTAGTTTATGCTTGTTAGATATGAGTTTGGTCTAAGTGCAAGTTCAAACAGAACTTGAAAGTAAAGTAAATCTTTTTTGTTTTATTGTGACCATAAAGATAAGTAAATGAAACCGATTGGCCATACAAACGAACATATTTGACCCTATTTTACCTTTGGAGAAATGGAGCAATCCTTCGATAGGGGATTGCAATCTTCTAAATAAAGACATCTAATACCGTGAGTTCGCTTTCAGGAACCAGATCCCTTTATTGGCTTTGGCTGTTATACCTAAGTGGTTTCTGAAGATATTGAAGATATTGAAGATATTGAAGATATTGCAAGTCGTATTTATTGGTTCACATCTGTCTCTGGGGATGTATAATTGTTGCGTAGCAGCTAATAAGTCGTCATCTGGAGGACTATAGGCATCGGGCAAGGGCTCGGCTGACTGTCATTCATCCTTCCTTGATCCTCTCCTCCAATTCTTGTCATCCCTACCTTTTCTGATACCTTTCTGATACTCATCTGTAACCTTTCTGTATGGTGAGGTTACAGAAAGGTTACAGATGAGTTACACATGGGTTACAGATGATAATGACAGAGGGATAGGAACAAGGAAGGAGAATGCCTGCCAGCCGACCCCATGCACCATGCACTATGCCTTTATTCCTCCAATTGACCTATCAGTTGTTACAAGACAATAATCCTGTATTAAAACCAACATTGATTGTGGGTAGGCAGCAAGGAACGTGGAGCAGGGAGGGAGCTGTGAAATTGACACCTTGCAATATCTTCAATAACTTCAATAACTTCAATAATTTTGCTAAACCTTGTACTTCAAAACATGGACCTTAAGTCAATGGGATCATTTTGCATGACGCTGAGTTCATGATAATCAACAATGGCGATCAACTTATTTTTCTGTGTCCTATCTGCCTATGTGTCTATTTTTCATTTTTTTTATAATCATTCTCTTGTATGTCAAAAAACGATTGACATGGATGTTTCATGTGTTCATAGGTTTTCATTATTGATAAACTTTATCTTTTGCAGCCTGCAACTCCTTCATGATTTGAGGGACCAACACAAATGGATCATAAGGCTTATCCTTTCCAACCAGTTTCAATGTTTCAAGGGGAATATATCCCCGATAACCGCTATCTTTTATTATTTTCATTAACTTAACAAAATCAGTCTTCACTTCACTGGTGTTGCCCAAAACGCTTTCCTTCATCTGCCAGTTAACGGTATAGGGAATAACGGCTGCAATATCGGCGTATGGATCAGCTGTTTTAAAATTCCCGGTATCCAGAATAATCCCGGCCCATTTGGAATTGACCGCTTTGGCGACCTGAATACACTGCTCAGCGGTCTGGAGCATGTCACCATGGTTCTGAATGCCAATGATAACCCCATGCTGGGCCCCGAAAGCTGCACATTCTTTGTAACATTCAATCATCCAACCGGCTACTTCATCCCATTTGTTTTCATACCCTTTGGGAATTTCACCAGCAAATAAACGGATAACCGGAGCGCCCAATTTTTCAGCCACCAAAATCCATTGCTTGGTCCTTTCAACATCGGCAGCCCTTACAGTTGGGTCAGGTGAGGCAAAGTTGTTGCGGATGCCGGTTCCGCTGATATCTATTCCCAGCCGAAAAGCCTTGCGCTTCAATTCATAGATATACTCATCCGAGGGCACTTCCGGGTAAGTGGGGATATAATAAGCGGTAACATCCAGTGCTTCTATGTTCTGCTGGGCGCACCAATCCAAAAGATCGAACAAAGTAAATGCTGGCTTTTCAGAAGTACCCTTGGTCATTAGCAAGTCGTTGAATGAGAAAGCATTCAAGGCCAGTTTGATGTGTCCCTGTTGGGCTGCTTTATTTTCATTCTGAGCATATAAGTTAGATGAACTTAAATTCAACAAAATGCTTACCGTCCAAATAAAAATCATTCGACAGCTTGTATTATTAAAATTTATATGCCTCTCCATTGTAATCAAATGTTTTAATGGTTGATACTAAATAGAGCCCATTACTTTTTATCGTACTCCACCTTTTTGAGTTTGTAGAAATCCTGAAGCACATAAAATGCTTTCTTTTTATCGCCCGTTTCAGAAATTAAACCCTTGCGGTTCCATCCGTCCTGGATATCTGGAAGAAGGCGTCGTGGAGAGCGAAAGTCGGCCAGAATCCAGGGGGTGATGCCCCGCAACTGAGGAATCTTATCCAACATCTGAAGGGTTTCCTTGAATAAATTCTCCTGGAATTCTTCTGTCCAGCGGGCATCTTTTGAACCATGGTTTCCCTGCAGGGCATCGCCTCCGAACTCGGATATCATCACAGGCTTGTCAAAGTTGATTTCAAATTTGGCGGTTTTACATTTCTCGGGAAGTCCATCGTACCAGCCAATGTATTCATTGAAAGCAATGATATCGACATAGTCCTGAAGAGGATCGGCAATAACCTGGGTATTTGCCGAACCTTCCTTGGTGTGCCTTTCCAGAGCTGCACTCACCAGGCGAACAGGATCAAGCTGACGTTCAGTAGCAATCATTCGTTTCAGAAAATCCGTACGATCTTCCGAAACGGGAGTCTCGTTGGCCATGGACCAGATAATGACTGAAGCACGATTCTTATCCCTGGTAATCATATCGGTCAGCTGGTTATGTGCATTGGCATAGGTATCCGGATTTTTCCATTGAATGGTCCAGTACACCGGGACTTCAGACCAAACCATAATACCCAATTCATCAGCCACGCGGGTCATATTTTCATTGTGCGGATAATGCGCAAGGCGTACAAAGTTACAGCCCAGCTCTTTGGCCCATCCCAATAACATGCGGGCATCTTCAACGGAGTAGGCACGTCCGCCGCGGATTCCATTTTCCTCATGGATGCATATTCCTCGCAGGAATACCGGTTGGCCATTGACCAGAATATCTTTGCCCTTGGTCAGCAGGGTGCGGAAACCAATCTGATCACTGAGCACATTGTTATTGTGGGTCAGTTTTACCTCATACAAATAAGGATTTTCAGGTGACCAAAGCTTCAGATTTTTAACTGCAATTCTGGTTTTGGCATTTCCTTCGCTATCAGTGATACAGTCAGCTTTCACTTTTGCCTCCGGGATTTCAATGCTGATATGCTGACCAGCTTTTTGAGCACCATTGAGGACCACCGAGACTTCAATCTCATTGGGATTGTTCTTCGCTAACTGGATGTAATAATCCTGAATGAAGGTACCAGCTACTTCAACAATTTTGACATCGCGGGTAAGGCCTCCATAGTTCCACCAATCGGTATTGATGGTAGGCACTTTCTCCAATCCGCGGGTGTTGTCAACTTTCACAATGACAAAATTACCTGCAGGCTTCAATTTGCCGGTTACTTCAAAATTGAAGGGGGTAAAACCCCCAACGTGCTTGCCTAGTTTCTTTCCATTGAGATATACATCGGCCTCATAATTGGCTGCCCCAAAATAGATAAACTGACGGGTATTTGCACCAGCTGATGGATAGTCAAAGTTTTTGTAATACCATACCGAACCTTCGTAATAGAATAGTTTTTCCTTCTGAGAGTTCCAGTCACGCGGCACCAGGATATTGTCTGATTTGTCAAAATCGTATTCAACCCTTTCAGAAGGGTCCTGAGCCTTGTAACCTAGAAACAGCGATTCTGAATTGCTCGGGTTGGCCATTTGATCCCGTGCATCCCTTCGATAATCGTAATAACCGGTCTGGTAGGGATCAACCACATATTTCCACACCCCATTCAGAGTCAGGGAGGTTCTGTTTCCAATGTTGGTAATCTGGGGCTCCTGTCCAAATACCAGGGTGTTTAATAAAACCAGAAACAAGGTAAAAATTCCTGTATAGTTGAATCGTTTCATTTTAATATTTTATGTCTTAAATGTATCTATTTTTTCTTTTATATCACATGTTTTTTAACCTGTTTACTCTTTTTTTTCCTGGAAAAGCAACCCTAAAACCCACACTATTACTGAAATGTGTTGGAGTATTCCCATAATGGGCACTTATTTGGCTTGGCTGTTCTCCCGGGTACCAACTTCCTCCCATGTGCAGGCAGAAACCTTCGTTGCTTTTCAAGCTATCGTTTCGACACCATTCCCATGCATTTCCGCTCATGTCAAAGATTCCCAGCTCATTAGGCTTCTTCTTTCCAACTTCATGTAAATGACCTTCACAATTGCCTTTGAACCAACCCACCTCCTCCAAATTATCGCTTCCCGCATACAGGTAATTTCTGGTCTTCTTTCCACCTTTCGCCGCATAAGTCCATTCCGTTTCGCTGGGTAACTTACCTCCAATCCACTTGCAAAATTCATCTGCGCCATAATAACTGACCATCACCATGGGATAATTATCCATGCCCGATTTAAAGTCCCAGGCTTCATTTTTATATTCAAGCTGCAAGTCTTCTGAAAAGACATTGATCAACTGTAAACCATTGAATTGACCATCGCTGCCAATCTTTTGATCATTTAAAAACTGCACATATTGGGAATTGGTAATTTCGTACTTCGAGAGTTGAAAACTTTTAACCTTCACCATTCGATCTTTTTGCTTCATTTCCCCACCTTTAACCCTTATACTTTCAGAGCCTTGTGCAACTGAACGGAAGTGAAGTATCAGTAGAAAGACTACTGTCAGTATAAGATCCTTCCTCATTTTTATTGGCTTATTACTTCAAATTTCCCAGACAGGTAATCCGCTGAATTTCTTCCTACCTGTATTTCAAATTCTCCGGGTTCAACCACCCGTTTCATGTCTATGTTGAAGAACTGGAGTTTATCGGCAGTAATCAGAAATTCCACCTTCTTCGTTTCCCCATTACCAAGATGAATACGAGCAAAATCCTTTAATTCCTGAATAGGTCGTGTCACAGAGCTCACCATGTCGCGAATATACAACTGGACAATCTCATCACCCTCCCTTTCCCCGGAGTTGGTAACATCTACGGTGACCTTAACCGGTTCGCCTGCCATTACTTTCTGAGCGCTAATTTTCAGGTTGGAGTAACTGAATGTGGTGTAACTTAATCCAAATCCAAAGGGATACAAGGGAGAATAAGCGCCGTTGATATATGGACTCTCGTGCACATAAGGCTTCCGGTTATAATAAACAGGCAACTGGCCCACATGACGGGGAAAAGTAACGGCCAGCTTTCCAGATGGATTCACTTTTCCGAATACCACATTGGCAACAGCTGTGCCCTGTTCCTGTCCCATGTACCAGCCTTCGATCATGGCCGGGGCTTTCTCTGCCAGGTAATTAACCGACTGAGGCCTTCCATTAATAAGAAGTACTGCGGTTTGTTTGCCCAGTTCAAAAATGGCCTTGGCCAGATCATTTTGTCGACCCAGCAAATCCAGGTCGTAATAATCACCCGTATGATCTTTCCACTCTTCACGGCAAGTCAGTTCATTGCCTCCCATGACCAGCAAAACGGCATCACAGGTCTTGGCCAGGTCAACCGCTTTTTGTATTCTGAGATTTTCAGCTTCTACAGTCTTTTCTGATGCTTTGATAGTTGTATCGTTTTCATAGATCTGATATCCTTCTGTATAGGCCACTTCAAACTTGCCTTTTCCATAGGTAGCTAATCCCTCCAGGATGCTGATCCCGGGAGTTTTGTCATTCGAATAATTGCCGTAATGAACCTCATCAGCGTTGGGGCCAATGATGGCCAGACGCTTGATATTATTTTCGTTAAAGGGCAGCGTGTTGTTGTCGTTCTTCAGCAGTACCATTCCTTCTTCAGCAGCCTTAAGGGCTATTTGCCGATGCTTTTTCTGCATTTCCAACTTCTCATTTTCACTGACCGTTTTGATGTAAGGCTGTTCAAACATTCCAAGAATCATTTTATTACGCAATACACGCACAACAGCCGAATCCAGGACCGATTCCTTTACTTCCCCGGACTTGATGAGAGTCGGAAGAAAACGGAAGCAATATTCCTTCCAGTTGCTTGGGCATTCAAAATCCATTCCGGCATTGATCGCTCTTTTCCCCGCTTCTGCCTGGTTCAGGCAGGCATGCTGGCGAGTTACCATCCTGTTTACCGCATCATAGTCAGAGATGACATACCCGGTAAAGCCCCATTCACCACGAAGAACATCATTGAGCAACCACTTATTGGCATGATTGGGCACTCCGTCAATTTCGTTGTACGAGGCCATTACAGTTCTTACATTGGCTTTCTTAACGGCCATTTCGAATGGATAAAAATGATTCTCGCGAAGAACCCTTTCCGAAAAGTTGGCTGGTGCCAGGTTGGTACCACCTTCAGGTTGCCCGTGACCGGAGAAATGCTTGGCACAAGCAATGAGATGATCCTGATCAATCAACGCTGAGTGGCCTTGCAGGCCAAATATGGCAGCCACACCCATCTGGGCCACGTGGTAGGGATCTTCACCAAAGAACTCATCCGATCGCCCAAAACGGGGATCGCGAAGCAAATCAATAACCGGCGTGGCAGCATGGGTGATGCCATAACTGCGCATCTCTTTGGCCACGGCCGTATAGACACTTTCCACCAAATCGGGGTCCCAGGTACTTCCAAGTAATGGGGAAACGGGAAATACCGTCGACTTGTCTTCATTTCCTACAAAGCCATGACACCCTTCACCGTTTGAAATGGCCGGAATTCCCAGGCGGGTCTGTTCCATGAAATATTTCTGGATGGCGTTAAAATTGGCAATATATTCGGTTGACGAAAGTTTCGTTTCAAATTGCAGGAATCCAATACCATCGTTGATGGTATCACCCAAATTCTTTAACTGTTTCTGTAAAACCTGGTTGTCCGAGGTTTTTATCGCATCTACATGCCAGATATCCAATTGACGGCATTTGTCTTCAAGGGTCATCCGACCAAGCAGATCCTTGATGCGAACTTCAATAGATGCCTTAGGGTCTTTATAGATGGGCCTCTGGGGGATCTGAGCCTGAAGGATTCCGCCTCCAAGAAGGATTGAAGCAATCAGGATACTATATTTTCGTTTCATTGTAAGTTCGATGAGTGGTCGTTTATTTTAGAATTTTTGCAATCCCGGATGGAATTACTTTTCCATTTGGAATTTGCAATTCAGCTTCACAGGTGTTGTTGAGTGGATTCAAATCCTTGGTTTCAGCGACTTCTATCCTGGCCTCTATTTTAAAGTTGCCGTTGGCTGCCTTCCAATTGATCCCTTTCAAGCCTTGAGCGCAGGCCAATTCCATCCCTCCTACCGGAATTGATGTGGATTTTGAATAGTAGTGTGCAACTTCTTTTCCATCTACATAGAAATGGATGATATGATCATCGCCTTTTTTGGTGGCTCCTGTTCCGTTGTTAATCAGTGAGGCCATGAATACCACCTCTTCACCCACTTTGGGGAAGGCGGGCAGGGTGCGAATGTTGGTCACTGAAAGGTCGGCTTTGCCTTCTGCTTTGCTCAGTACAAATTGCGATTTCAATGGCAAGACATCCGATGATCCTCCCACTTGCACGATAAATTCCCCTTCGGGAACCTGGTACGATCTGGTATCTTCGTTATAGATGTATAACTCTTCTGGCGAAAGTGTCAAGGTGATGGTCCTGGTCTGGCCAGGATTTAACCCTGTCTTTTCGAAACCTCGCAATTGTTTGACGGGCATTTTAAGGTCAGGAATCATCTTGCCCGTTGATAGATAGAGCTGCGCAACTTCCTCCCCATAGACCTTCCCGGTATTTTTCAGATCAAATGAAACTTCAATCAAATCGCCTACCTTGGCCTTTGCCTGGTTTACCTTGATATTGGAATATTCAAAAGTGGTATAGCTTAGCCCAGCGCCAAAGGCAAATTCAGGGGTTAGTTTCTGCGAATCGAACCAACGGTAGCCGACTCCCTTGCTCACCATGGTGCGAAAGTCTGCACTGATGGGGATGATCTGACTGTCGTCTTTTGGGATGGTGGCAGGTAGTTTGCCGGAAGGATTGTAGTTGCCAAACAGCACATCAGCAATGGCCCGACCGCCTTCCTGTCCGGGGTAAAATGCATATAGTAAACCTTTTACACTGTTGATCACTGGACTTACACTGCATGGGCCACCTGAAATCACCACAAGAATGATATGTGAATTCACTTGGGCGATTTCATTGATCAACTCATTTTGCATGCCAGGCAACAACACCGTTTGTGAAGGCCTATCGGGACGCGTAACCGCTCCACCACCTTTTTCATCATTCTCCTTGTCAATAAAATATCCTTCACCTTCCACCGTGCTGTCCAATCCGGCAACAAATACTACATATTCAGATGCTTTTGCAGCAGCGATGGCGGCATTGAATTGTTTTTTATCCTGATCATTGATGTTGCAGCCTTTGGCATAGTTGACTCGGCCAGCTCCCAATATAGACTGAAGTGCTTTCTGTACCGAAATCCGATAGGAGGGAGCCACCTTTGAACTGCTGTTCCCATCCAACGGCAACAAGGCAGCATTGGGGCCAATGATGGCAATGGATTTAAGTTTTTCTTTATTCAATGGAAGAATGTTTTCCTGGTTTTTTAAAAGCACCAGGCTTTTTAACCCACTTTCATATACCAGTTCACGATGCTCCTTATTATCGATTACACTTGCTGGAATCACAGGCACGCCGTCAATCATCCCTGAAATCAATTTGGTGCGCAGTACATTTCTCGTGGCCCGGTTAATCAACAAGGAATCAAACTGCCCACTTTTAACACCTCCAGGAAGTTCTTTGATATACAAATCGTTGCCTTCACAAAAATCGAGTTCCGACTTCAGTGCTTTCCCAGTATCGCTAAACCCTCCCCAATCGCACATGGTATAGTAGTTGTAACCCCAATGATCACGAAGGATATCTTTAATGAGGAATTTATTCTCAGCACATTTATCTCCATTGACCCAGTTATAGGCGCACATCACCGAGAGGGCTCCCCCTTGCTGGATGGTTCTTTTCCAGTGGTAGCCCCAGAATTCAACCAGGCTTCTTTCATCACTCAGGTAATTATTGGTCCTTCGGTTAAGTTCATAGGTGTTTAAATTATAATGCTTGCAGGAACCAAAAACCGAAGTTGTATTCTGCCCCAGTACAAAAGCCTCGGAAATCCTCCCTCCCAAAAATGGATCTTCCCCAATGGTTTCAGGAGCTCGGCCAATGCGCGGATCAATCAGCAAGTCAAGCGTGGGTCCTGCAATGCGATCCCTGCCGCGTGCTGCCTGTTCCTGGGCAATTGCCCTACCGACCTTGGTGATCAGTGCAGGGTCCCAGGTAGCCGCCATGGCAATGGTAACCGGGAAACATGAAAATCCGGGTGCATTATTTCCAATACCATGCGGCCCGTCACTTCCTTTAAACTGCGGGATTCCCATCCGATCGTTCCCGTCAGTCTTGTAATATAGCTGCTCGATTTTCTCTTGCATGCTCATCTTACCAATAAGGGTATCGAGTCTTTGCTCCAAGGCACTTTGGGTTTCCGCTTGACGGATGGAAGAACATTGGGAAAACAGCGCACCTGTTATTCCCAGAAAGGATAGTAACAAAAAATAGCTTCTCATTTTTTTCATTTCGTATATTCGGTCTGTTCTTAATTGGCTGCTTTTTTTAACGGGTTGTGGATCATAGCCAATGTTCCAAATTATTTGACAATTAGTGTATTACGCCCCATCCCATTCTTAAACAAAGGTAGCTTAGGTGAATTTTAAATCTGAAAGAAAACCTCATTTGACCACGAGAAGACTGCCTGCCCCTTTGGCAATGAGGATCGAATCCTGATCCCGATCTAGAATTATTTTACAATTTTTGAATATACGGGAGGCCGCTCATGATCAAAATCATCGCTGGTATAATTTATTTTAGAAATTGAATTTCCTTTAAAAACAAGTACTTGTGTGGAACGTGGCTGGATGACATCTTTATAAACGCCTTTCCGTTTTCCCTGGATAATAAAGTTTAATCCAGTTTTGGTTTTCTTCGTGTCCTTCAGGTATAGAGCGTATTCTTTGGCTTCACCAAAACCACGGTTCATGATCATTACACTCAGTTGGTCACCATCCTGTGCGCCGTAAACCATAAAATCGGCATTCGAAGCAGTTCCTTTCACAAATTCCCCGGTAAAATATTTTGCCACCAGTTCCATGTGCCAATACGAGGCCCGGGGACTCATGTTGTAACCATCGATGAAACTAAAATCGGATCCCTTGCGATCACCCCCATGTTCGAACATACTCCAGCTGGTAGCATATTTGGCCCCATATTGCATACACCAGCCCAATATGGCTCCGAACATCTGGCCGTTTCCCCAGGAATGGACCTCAGGGCCTCCTTTGGAATTGTATTCGCCAATGGCCCAGATCAATGCATTATCTCCCTTGCGGTGATGCGATGCATTCACCTGGTCAACCTTGGCTTTCGATTTCACAATACGTTCCAGCATATCGTTTGCTCCCTCCACTGCCGGGTCACCACTCCCTTGAGGATAGCGATGCCATACAAGTCCATCACAATAGCAGTAATTTTTACCAGGAACCTGGATGGTAATATCGTTTTTGCCTCCAAACAAATCGTTCATTGGCTCATCCAGATAATCGCAAAAGTCGGGACCATAAATTTTGATAGTCGGGTCAACCGCTTTCATGGCGGCAGCTATTGGTTTGAAATACGCTTCAACAATAGCTCCTGTTGCAGAGAGTGGTGGTTTATTAGCCTGCAGCCAGGGTTCATTGCCAATGTTCCAATATTTGATGGGTGCGATCCCTTCGTGCTTTTCAACATTAAAAAGCCGAACCAATTGGGCAGCAACTTCTGCATGCTGGTATTGCGAAACCTGCATGACCGGTTGTGCTCCCATTGCTTGTATCTTTTTGACCCAGTCCAGAAGTGTTTCATCCGAGGGCAGCTTTTTGTCATAGGCATTGCCTCCAATGCGGATGGTTTTAACTCCGCAATCTTTGGTAAGCTCCCAAACCGCTTTGTCCAATTGGCTATACCATACATTGGTTCCTACCAATTGGGGACTAATCTGCTGAGCATGGCCCCCTAACGAGAAAAACAGGAAAAGGGAAAAGATAGTTTGTTTACAAATTGATCGCATTACAATGGGATTTAAGCTGTATAAATTGGTCTTGCTACTCTTTCATTTAGTGATTCATCAAGGCATTTAAAATTGGTTTGACCCATTTTTCCTGATCGATATTATAGACAATAAAATCACTGTCGAACTGCCAGTAGGCCCAGCTAAAACCAAATTGCTCGGCAGTGCGGGCAACAAAAGCGGTATAGCGTGCCCGTGAATCCATATCGCCTTTGTCGTAGGAGCCAAACTCTCCTAAAAAGATGGGCCTGTTATTGGCTTTCGACCAATCGGCTGCAACTTTTAATTTTGAATCGATCAATTGCTTATCCTCATCGGTACCCATCCACTTGATACCTGAAAGGTTTTTGGTCTCTTTCGACCAGGGAGCACCCTGATGGGTAAAATTCATGGGATGATAAAAATGAACAGTAACGATGATGTTCTTGTCATTTTCAGGTAACCGAAGGGTGGGTAAACTTTCAATCCCATTCCAGTTTCCAGGTCCGATGATCAGGGTTCTGTTGGGATTTGTTTTCCGAATGATGGCTGTAGCCTCCCCCAGATATTGGTTCCACATATCCACCGAAAGTTTTTGATTGGGTTCATTCAGCAACTCAAAAATCACCTGACTGGGTTGATCTTTATAACGGGGAGCAAGCTGACGCCACACGGAAAGAAACATTTCCTTTTTCCCAATGGGATCATCGGCCATCTGGGTAAATTCATGCATGTCAAGAATGACCATCAATTTAGCCTCCAATCCCTTTTTAACAAGCCAGTCGAGTGTTTCCAACCATTTGGGATCAATTTGAAAGGATGATTTGTCCATGTGCGAAAAGGCATATAAGTTGACCCGTATATTGGAGAACCCAGCCTCTTTAATCATTTTGAAATAACTTTCCTTGAACCGGCCCTTGGTATAGTCCTTCCAGAAGGCCTGATCGTATCCTACAATATTAACACCCCTGCCCAGATTCTTACACTGTTCGACAGCTGTAATGGTTTGCGAATAAGAGCTGCTTCCGATGAGAAGTAGGCTCATTAAAATGACCGATAGTACTAATGCTTTTTTCATGTTTATATTTTTTTTAAACACATAGACACATAGGACACATAGAAGATATTTTAATCTATAAACTTTAAACTTTGAACTTTAAACTTTAAACTCTTATCTATGTGCCCTATGTGTCTATGTGTTTATGTTATTTTCATTCGTTTTAATTTATGCCCGTTCTTCGGCTCTTCTATTGTTCAATTCAATGGTGATCTTATCCATCTTCATTTGATCCAAGGGATATAGCGCCATCACACCGGCTGTAATGAATGCAATGATGGTTGGTATCCAGCTCATCAGCATGATGATCCCCGGAACAGCACCCTGAATAGACACTTCATTTTGCCCGTTGTAATGGAATGCAGCCAGCACAAATCCAATAATTGCACCGGCGATACCGCCGCCAAACTTGGTAGCAAATGATCCGGCCGAATAAACAAGTCCTGTGGCCCTTCGTCCGTTCTTAAATTCTGAGTAATCGGCAGCATCACCCAACATGGCAAAGAACAAGGTGGGGAATACAGCCGCTCCAAATTCAGAGATAATTCCAATGGTGAAAATAGGAATGGTATCCCCAGGGCCGCAAAAAACTAGCAATGCATTGATTGCTCCTGAGAAAATCAAGGCACCAATAAACAGGTTGCGTTTTCCATATTTTTTCCCCAAAGGAGATGTGATCATGGCACCTGCAATGGAAGCCAGCATTAATCCGATCATATAGGAAGCCGCCAAAAATTGATTGTGCAGATAGTGACTAAAGTAGATCACTACTATCCCCTGTTTGATTGAGTTGTAAACGTTGAAAAGTATTCCAATGAACAGTAGTACAATCCATGGCCTGTTGCGTATGAGGTCCTTTAAGTCTTTTCCCAGGTTGGTCTCCTGATCTTTGGGAGGCTGAACACGTTCTTTGGTGGTCGCGAAGGTCACCATCAG
>DASXUZ010000267.1:0-35144 GCA_036504555.1 Prolixibacteraceae bacterium
CCCTACTGCATAAGGCATGATTTCGATCCGCTGCGATTTAGGGATTCCCCTGATGCCTCTCAACTCCCCAAAGGCATACAACATCCCTGGTCCAGTGAGTGATTGTACTTCCCAGTCACTTTCTTCCGACAAACGGTCAATCCACCGCCAGGCATGCAATCCCCACACCTGTTCGGGGTCGCTGCTATAGCGCAACTGGCTCAGGGGAATTTCATACTCGGCCACCCAGGCCGAATCTTCCAGCCCCGTCTTCACATACCAGACCGCGTTCCAATTATAATCACCATTCATCGGATTGGTAAGTATCATGTCAACCTTTTGTCCCGAAGCGGTGACTGTAAACTCGAACCCGGTGCGATGGTCGTGGTAGCTGTCGAAGGTTACTCCCATGACATCGCCCGTCAATTCATCCCTTCGTCCGGCTTTCTTCGATATTTTAGAAGGTTCATTGTCGAAAGCCCTTAGGGCAACATACAGGTTTTTATCATCATACAAGATTTTCAATTGTGTTTGCTGGCTTGGCGGGGCACCTTCTTTGGGAATCCATTGCGTATAATCGCCCGACCATTCGCCGGTCTTCCAGCAAGGGTCGTTTAATACTCCATCGATGATTGGTTTGGGGGTACTCAGCCGGGTGGTTGTGTAAACACGCAAGGGCTTTTTAAGAATGCTGTCCCCGGAGTTGATTGCCGCATAGGTACCCAAAAAGCTGAATACAAATGAGAATAGGGGTAAAAGTAATTTGAGGTTCATGGGTTTTAGGTTTGGTGAACAATATTGCAGAAAAATGTCAGCTTATGCAAATTTTAAAAGTCGAACTTCTAAAAACAACCTATTTCTTAAAATATTAAACACATAAACACATAGGACACATAGTTTAACTCTTTTCTATGTGTCCTATGTGTTTATGTGTTTAATATTTTTAAAAACTCATAAATGAGCTATACAAGTGGTTGGCGCACAGTAGAATGATAAATCCTGTGAGCATAGGCGCGCTGCACCTTAATGCAGGGAATCCGTGTAATTCGTCTAAATTCGTGTAATTCGTATTTTAATGAATTGCCTTCAGTTTTGAAACAAAAAAAGTGATGCAGAGGCCGAAAATTCCAATCACGGCAAAGGAGTAGCGCAGTCCTGCTGCCGCGGAAATATAGCCGATCAGCGGTGGTCCCATCAAAAATCCAAGGAAGCTGACACTCGAAACAGTGGCGAGGGCAATGCCGGGAGCCACCTTTCCATTTTTGCCCGCCGTACTGTAAACAGTTGGAACAATGCTCGAAACGCCCAGTCCAACCAGCATAAATCCAATGGTGGAGGCCACAAGGGTTGGAAAGAGCACGGAGAGAAATAAGCCCGAGGAAATCATCACCCCGCTTACCTGGAGCAGGTGTTTGCGCCCGAATCGGGCTATCAGCCGATCAGCGATAAAGCGCCCGGAGGCCATCATGATCATAAATGAAGTATACCCTAAAATCACCAGGGAGGAGGGGGCTTGTACCACATCCTTAAAATAGATCCCACTCCAGTCGAACATCGCCCCTTCGCTGGCCATGCTGCAAAAGCCGATGATTCCAAGTTGGAGCAAGGTACTGTCAGGTCGGGAAAAGAATTTTCTCGCCGTAGCTTCCTGGTCGGTCCTTGCCTTGAAGGGAACCAGGAATTGATTGTTTCGCCATACAATGATCCAGACAATCAGAATGACAATCCAGAAATGCGTATAGGGAGCAATCTTCAGGTTGATCATGGCCAGGCCAATCAGTGCCCCGGTAAATCCGGCCAAACTCCAGCCCCCGTGAAAGGAGGCCATGATCGAACGCTTGTAGAGCTTTTCAGCGGCTACTCCCTGCGTATTCATTGAAATATTGCATACGTTCCCCGATATCCCAAACAAAAACAAGGCGATGGCCAATTGCCAGCCGTGAGCAACCAGACCAATATTGCTCAGGCAAATCGTATAAACGGGCAAGGCGAACAACAGCATGGCCCGGCTACCGTAGCGGGTAACCAACTTGCCCGAGAATGTCATCATGAGAAACTGTCCCACAGGCAATGCAAACAAGATACTGCCAAAGGCGGCATCACTCAGGTGAAGATTGGTTTTAATGTCGGGAATCCGGCTGGCCCATGTGGAGAAGCAAAGTCCCAGGCTGAAATAAAACAGTGCGACAGCGATCCGCACCCTTCTCTTGTCGGGTGGGTTAGCTGCTTCGAATGTCACTGTCTGTTTAAAGATAGTCATATTAAATACTTATTGTAAGGGATGATTGAATTGTTGATGAATTTCACCCATCACCCGACTGCAAAAGTAGGGAAATAAAATCCTGCCTCAGGAAAATCAGCTTTGTCGACGGTCCGATTTACAGACAATTTAATCTTCCATTGTGCATTGAAATCGCTGGGGTGAGCACCTCAATTTTAGTCAAGGTAAACTTCCGAAGACTGGACAACGACCACAATTTTTTATTTTTCTGCTTTTTTATGGCATTTATTTCCTTGCAAAATAGATTTTTATTTTCTTCCCAATAAAACATTTCATTTTTAAATACCTGAATATCAAGTGATGTAAAAATAATTTCAATATAAATTAAAAATATTAGTACTTTGTCTTGCATAGAACCATTTAATGTTCGTATATTTGTAAAGCCAATAACAGTGTAAGAGAAGGTAGAGGTTTAAATAAAGTTCCTTACTCTTATAAAGAAAACAATAGTCATTCGGCTTACATACAAAAAAACAAGAAAACAAGGTTCAGAAAACGGAAAACACGAAATCGAAAACAGAAAACAGAAACAATTAGGAGGAAAAAAACAATGGATCTGAACAATACAAAAGCTCAAATGCGCAAGGGCGTTCTCGAATACTGCATCCTGCTGGTTATCGACGGGAAGCCCTTGTATGCAAGCGACATCATTGAGGAACTGAAAACCTCAAAGATGATCGTCGTGGAAGGAACCCTTTATCCCTTACTGACCCGGCTGAAAAACGACGGCTTGTTGGCCTATAAGTGGGAAGAATCCACCCAGGGACCTCCCCGTAAATACTATGAACTGACCGAAGAAGGCCGTTTTTTTCTCAATGAGATGGGCGCTTCCTGGGATGAGTTGGTGGAGGCAGTCAGAATGATCAAAAAACATAAATAGGTCATCTTCAGTATATAGAAAACGAATCGGTAAAAATCTCAAAAAATGAAAAAGACATTTACAATCAATATAAGCGGCAGTATTTTTCACATCGATGAAGATGCCTTCGAAAAACTCCACCGCTATCTCCAAATGTTGAACCATCATTTCGGTACTGCAATCGAAGGCCAGGAAATCCTGCAGGATATTGAAGCGCGCATTGCCGAACTGCTGATCGAAAGAACCAGTAACAGAGTGGAAGTGGTAACTGATGCCATGGTCGATGAGGTGATTACCCGCATGGGAAAGGCGGAAGACTTTATGGAGACCGCCGACCAGGAACCCACAGCCGCTACTGCCGCCCCGGAAGCTGAAATGCCCATGGATCAACCCATCCGAAGACGCCTGTACCGCGATGGCGATAACCGTGTACTGGGTGGGGTCTGTTCAGGATTGGGTGCCTATTTCAACATCGATATGGTCATCCTGAGGGTCATTTTTGTACTGGCCTTTTTCCTGGGATTGGGCGCATCACTGCTGATCTATATTATTCTCTGGATCGTGGTCCCAAAAGCAAAAACTACGGCTCAGCGCCTTGAAATGAGGGGAAAGGAAGCCACCATCTCGAACATTGAAAAATCAATCCGCGAAGAAGTCAAGGAAGTGGGTGAGAGTTACAACAAATTCATGAATTCACCCGATTCAGAAAGAGGTACTACCCGTATGGACCGCTTTGGCGATGTCGTGGGAAGTACGCTCAGAGTGGTGCTTCGGGTCGTGGTCTTACTCTTCGGCGCCGCCCTGATTATCATCGGAATTGCCAGCCTGATCGGCTTTATCACCTCCATGGCCATGGGACATTCCTTCTTACACGGAGGCCTTTGGAACTTTGGATGGGATTCAGATATCAACATGTCCAATTTAATCAATCACTTTGTCAGTCCCGGAGCCTATACCGTTTCGCTGATTGCCATCCTATTCCTGGTGGGAATACCCATCCTGGTGCTGCTCTTTATCGGAACCAAGCTCCTGTTCCGATATAAAACCAATAACCGGCTGATTGGGATGGGGACCTTTGCCATCTGGTTGCTGGCCCTGATTACCCTGATCATTGTGGGGGTTAATCAAGCCGGGAATTTCTCCAAGCAAACCAGCCAGACGGTGACCCAGAAGGTGGAATGCAACAATTGCAAAACCATTTACCTGAACATGAATGACGATCTGTATGAATCGCTCATTGCCGATGACATTTCGTTTGACCGGATGAAAGTGGCCGATGTAAACGGGAAAGAAAAGCTGCTTGGACATCCTCGCTTCACCATTGAAAAAAGCACCACGGGTGAATTCTTACTCCAGATTAAAAAACGTGCCCGTGGAAACAGCACCCTGGATGCTCAAAAGAACGTAGAGCAGATCACCTATAATTTCGCGCAACGTGATTCAACCCTTCAGCTGGATCCCTATTATTTATTGAACGACAACGCCAAATGGCGTGAACAGGAAGTATCCATGATCCTGAAAGTCCCTGAAGGAAAGTCAATCTTTATGAATGAGGAAATGAAATCCATCATTTACGACATCGAAAATGTAAACAATATGTGGGATGGTGATATGGTGGGTAAAATCTGGACCATGACCCCCGATGGCCTCGCACTGAAAGACAGCATCAAAACAACAATGAATCATTCACGCACTTTTTGACCATGTAAATCTCTCACCCCGGAGATCAAGAAAAGGCTGCCATTTGTATGGTGGCCTTTTTTTTTGTGATTCAGCTATCCTTTACATTTCCAAGGCTCAAAACTTTGAAATAATGAGAGTAAAATGCTTCAGGTTTCTTGTATGCAATTATTTCCTACCCTTCAACTCATACCTTTCTGATACCTTTCTGATACTCATCTGATACCTTTCTGTAACCTAGGGTTACAGAAAGGTATCAGATGAGTATCAGATGGGTATCAGATGATTGGTAGGGAACATAGTCCCGATACAGGGTGATTGAAAGACTAAGGGGGGCAAGATTCCAAGCTTCCCGGGTGCAGATTTTTGGGAGTACCATTCCACTTTGCTGTACACCCAATTTCAATAAATTAACTTATAAAACACACGTAATCAAGCAAATGAATGTTTTTTAGCAGACCCTATTTAAATACGAGGCACATAAATAGGAATAAATTTCTCTCGTGATATGGGGATTGTTCTTGAGGACCAGTCCTTGGGAGGGCAGGCTTCCCTTTCAGGCATAGGGTGATATACGAAAAAAGGCCACGAAACAGCGCGGCCTTTGCAGGGGTAATAGCAGGGTATCCTATTTTTCTGCTTTGACCGAAACGGTAAAGTCATTCTGAATTTTCATCATGTTGACCGTATAGATGAGTAAATTACGGGTTTCGTTCAAAATGGTCAGATAAAGCATGCTGGTTTTGGTTCCAATTTCATTGCGCTTGATAGACTTGATGAGGTTTTTACGGAAGTCCTTGATCATGCCGTTGACTTTTACCTGCTCGGCATTGATAAGGTCTAATTTTTCCTGGTTGTCATCCTCCAGCGAATTGAGCACCAGTTGAATGAAATGATCAAAAGCTTTGTTTAGCACATTCAGTTCATCAGCCTGGGAAGCGAGCAGGGGTTTGTGATTGTTGTCCACATGGTTGTAAACCGGCTCCACCATCAGGTTGGCACAGTGGGCCAGTTCTTTCAGGTAGTCGAGTGTCAGTACATAAAAGTGGGTTGCTTCCACCGAATCTGAAATGGGCAGGGTAGGAATGGCCTGGTAGAGTTTATTGCGTTTGTTCATCAGCTTTTCCTCCAGCTGGTTCGATGCCTTCAATATCTTCTTTAATTCCTTATGGTTTTCCTGGATCAGTTGGGTGATACTTTCGCGGTGAAGGTCATTGATGGCATTGAGGGTCTTGGTAATGGCCTTGTTGCATTTTTCGAACAGGGTATCCTTTGACCGGGTTTCTTCCACCTCTTCGGCTGTTTCAACCTGATCATTTTCGCGTTGCTTGTGGGTTATGTTGGTACGGTAGAAAGCGAATATGGCGATGCAAATCATGATAATGACCCCTGTAAGCTGGGCCCATCCCATGAAGATGGACAATAGGAAAGCGACAAAAAAAGCGACGAGCCCGGTCATAAACCAACCGCCAATGACAGTAAATACACCCGTGATCCGATAGACAGCACTGTCTCGGCCCCATGCCCCGTCCACCAGGGAGGTACTCATGGCCACCATGAAGGTTACATAGGTCGTGGAGAGGGGTAATTTATAGGAGGTTCCAACTGCAATCAGGATTGCAGCTACCATCAGGTTGACAGCCGCCCTAACCATATCGAACATGGGCGGGTCTGCTTCTTTATGGTTATTATTGTTAAGGTTTGTATCGTCAAATCGCTTTCTGATTTTTTCAATGAGCGGTTGGGGCAGTACGGTATTGAAAAAAGTATTCATTGAAACCACATTTCGAACTAACATCCTGGAGAACACCGATGAGCCGAAACGTTCACTTCCTTCATCCTGTCGGCTAAGTTTTAATTCTGTGTTGGCAACAGTTCGGGCTTTTTTCGATAGCCATAGAGTAATGACCATGATAGTCCCGGCAATAATCAGAAAATAAGGCGGGGTTTGAATGTCTCCCGTTAAGTGGGTCATCAGTAGATCCTTCCCTCCGTTGAGCGAATAAGCCTTAAAGGCTTCGAACCCAGCCAGGGGAACGCCGATAAAATTGACCAGGTCGTTTCCGGCAAATGCCATGGCCAGGGCGAAAGTACCTGCCATCACAACAATTTTGAGCGGATTGGTTTTAAATATCCAGCTTAAAAGTTGAAGTACCAGGGCGGATAGGATAAAACTTCCGGCAATGATGGCCCATGTATTTTGACTGATAATTTCATAGTTTGCTTTAGACATGAACGAAGCATCTTTCAATCCTTTGATCATCATAAAATAAACAATGGCTGAAAGGGCCAGGCCTCCCCACAGCGAACCATAGTATTTAATGGTCTTTTCAGTATTAAAACTGAAAATTAACCTGCTTATCCATTGAACAATCACCCCAAATAAAATGGAGAAGACGACCGACAATAAAATGCTTGATATGATGACCAGGGCTTTCGAGGAGTTGATGAAATCGCCGATCTGAGCAACTTTTTCGATCCCATCGACCATGATAGTGGCTCCTTCACCAACTTTTAAAGAGGCCATTCCAACGGCAGCGCCCAATAATCCAAAAACCATGGAAACAGTGGTGGAGGTGGGCAATCCAAAGGTGTTGAAAAAATCGAGTAACAGCACATCGGTAAACATGACGGCCAGAAAAATAAGGATGATTTCAGCAAATAGGAAGTACTGGGGTAAGAAGAGCCCTTTTCGTGCAACCTCCATCATTCCGTTTGAGAACAGGGCGCCTACCATGATTCCCAAACTGGCAATAATCATGATCACCCTGCGGGTGGCGACTTTGGAGCCAATGGCCGAATTCAGAAAGTTAACCGCATCGTTGGCGACTCCTACCATCAAATCGGAGATGGCCAAACAAAAGAGTACGACAATAAAAAAGATATAAATACTCATAACTGAAGTATAAATTATTCTATCAATCCCAGGCAAGTTAACATTCCGTGAACTTGTTTCCAAGCCATGTAAAAGTAAATAAATTAATGCTCAGGTATACTTTTATCGTTTATTTGTTGATTTACTTAATCTTTTAAACAGATATAAATAATTTAGCTTGACTTTTATACCCTGGAAGCTAGAAGTCAAAATTATCAGGATTGGCTCCTAAACGGGCAAATTTGTCCAGGTGATCAATCCTGTCCATATCTTCAGCACTGAGTTCGAAGTCAAAGATTTGGGAATTGTGAATGATTCGTTCAGGAGTGACCGATTTGGGGATGGTCACTACCCCTTTTTGAAGGTCCCAGCGTAATACGATTTGAACCGGTGATTTCTGATATTTCAGCGAGAGGGACTGAAGTACCGGGATGTCATTGACGATTCCGCGCATGATGGGGGTCCATGCTTCGGGCTGAATCTGATGATCCTGGCAGAATTTCAGCAATTCAGGTTGAATCAATCGGGGATGAAATTCAACCTGGTTAACCATTGGTTTGATGCCCGGTGCATGCTCCATGAGGTGTTCCAGGTGGGAAATTAAAAAATTACTGACCCCGATGGCCCTGATCCTGCCTTTTTCGTATAACTCTACCATTGCCTTCCAGGTTTCAACCGACCGTTCGCCTTTGGGCCAGTGGATCAGGTATAAATCGAGGTAATTGGTTTGCAGCTTTTCAAGGCTCTGTTCAAAAGCGCGGAAGGTGGACTGGTATCCCTGGTCGCTGTTCCATATTTTGGTGGTCAGAAAGATTTCCTCACGCGGTACTCCACTTTGAAGGATGGCCTTTCCCACACCGCGTTCATTTTGATACATGGCCGCCGTATCGATGCTCCGGTAGCCTGTTTCAAGCGCACATTGAACGGCACGTTCCACTTCTTCGCCCTCTTTTGATTGGAATACGCCCAATCCGAGCCAGGGCATTTTAACCCCGTTGGATAGTTTTACAGATGAAGTTAAGGCCATAGCCGATAGTTTATAGAAGTTTAGTGTCAGGAAATTTCAGCTTAAAAATAGTATTTAAAACAATTAAACAATTAAAATAGTTAAATTGATATAAATGGGAAAAGAAGAAAATAAGTTTTAAGGATGCAGCAGAGATTTCATAAATGATTAAATGTGATCAATGTCCTGAATTATTGGACTGTACATCATCCTTTCAGCATGTCCAGCACAATGGGTTTTAAGCCGCTGAAAAAGAATTCAACGGCAATCACCATCACGATGAGTCCCATTAGTCGCATCATCACATTGATGCCCGTTTGCCCAAGCATTTTAATAATACGGGATGAACTGTAAAAGATGAGGTACGTGATAAACAAAACCACGAGGATGGTTCCAAAAAGTACAATTTTCCTGGTTAAAGTGGAGGCGTCTTCCATCATCACGATCGAATTGGTAATGGCCCCAGGGCCGCAAATCATCGGAATGGCCAATGGTGTAACGGAAATGTCATTGACATAGGTTTTAACTTCCGAATCCTTGATTTTCACCTGCCCAATGCGGGCCTGGAGCATGTCCATGCCCATTATAAAGAAAATCACGCCCCCTACAATTCGAAAGCTGTTGACTGAAATACCGAAAAAATTGAAGAGCAACTGTCCAGAAAGGGCAAATACCACAATGGTAATCAAGGCCACAATGGTGGCTTTTCTGGCTGTATGGTTCCTTTCTTTCACGCTCAGTTCGGAGGTCATGGTCATAAATACGGGCATGGTGCTCAACGGATTGATCAGGGTAAAGAAAGAGGTAAAGCACAAAAGGCCGAAAGAAAGAGCGTCGTTCATGGATCGGGTTTTTAATGAATTCAGAGAAGGCGATACCTTTGCCGGGCATCAAAGTTAGGAAACTTCTGTTATTATCGGGAGGCTTGAATAAGTTCGTAGTGCAGTAGCAGGAATTTCCACTGCAAGTTTCAGTACACTGCGATCCCTGAGGATGAATACTTAGCCAGATTTCTACTACTTTTACTGAAAGTTTAAAGCTGAAACAGTGAAACAAAAAGTGTTATTTATCACGCCTCCGTTTACGCAGTTGAATACGCCGTATCCTGCAACTGCCTACTTGAAGGGTTTTTTAAATACGAAATGCATCCAATCCAACCAGTGCGATTTGGGCATTGAAGTCATTTTGGAACTGTTCTCTTCCAGTGGATTGAAAAATTTGTTTCAGGTAGTTGAAAGTCAAAAGGGGACATGGTCTGAGAACAGTCAACGGATGATCCATCTCAGGGAGGAATATATCCATACCATTGATGCCGTCATTGCCTTTCTTCATGGCAAAAGTGAAGCACTGGCCCATGTCATTTGTGAAGGAAACTATCTTCCAGAGGCATCTCGTTTTTCCCAGGTGGAAGATTTGGAATGGGCCTTCGGTACAATGGGCATATTGGATAAGGCCAAACATCTCTGCACCTTGTACCTCGAAGATTTATCTGACCTGATTGTTGAAACCACTGATCCTCATTTTGGATTTAGCCGTTATGCTGAAAGACTGGGACGTTCGGCCTCGACATTTGATGAAATAGATCAGGAATTGAAAAGCCCCGATAGTTTAATTGATGGAATTTTAATCCGGCTTCTTCAGCAGAAAATAGAATTCAATCAACCCACCCTTGTAGCACTTTCGGTTCCTTTTCCAGGAAATTTATACTGCGCTTTTAAATGCGGGCAGTGGTTAAAAAGAGTTCATCCCGAGATTAAAATAGCCATGGGTGGTGGCTTCCCTAACACCGAGTTGCGCTCGTTAACTGATCCACGGGTCTTTGATTACCTTGATTTTATCACCCTTGACGATGGAGAAGCGCCTCTGTTTCATTTGGTTGAATACATGGATGGGAATCGGGAGCTGGCTGATCTGAAGAGAACTTTTGTAAGGTTTAACGGTGAAGTGGTATATCTGAATGGTTCTACCGCTGGTGATTTTTCGCAGTCGGAAGTAGGGGTTCCAGATTATTCTGATTTGTTGCTGGACCAATATCTTTCAGTGATCGAGATCGTCAATCCCATGCATCGTCTTTGGAGCGATGGTAGATGGAACAAGATGACCCTTGCGCACGGTTGTTACTGGGGACGTTGCACATTTTGCGATACCTCGCTTGATTACATCAAGCGCTATGAACCCAATACTGCCCAGCTTTTGTGCGACCGCATCGAACAAATGATACAACAGACCGGGCAGATAGGATTTCACTTTGTGGACGAGGCTGCTCCCCCTGCATTGATGAGGGCTTTGGCGCTTGAAATTATACGCAGGAGACTTACAATAGTCTGGTGGACCAATATTCGTTTCGAAAAGAGCTTTACCTACGACCTTTGCCTTCTGCTCAAGGAATCTGGTTGCATTGCAGTTTCGGGAGGCTTGGAAGTGGCTTCTGACCGCTTGCTCGGAATGATCAACAAGGGAGTCAGCGTTGCCAAGGTTGCCAAGGTAACCGATCATTTCACCCGTGCCGGCATCATGGTTCATGCTTACCTGATGTATGGCTTCCCAACCGAAACAGAACAAGAAACCATTGACTCCCTGGAAGTGGTGCGACAATTGTTTGAAACAGGAGTGGTGCAATCGGGATTCTGGCATCAGTTTGCCATGACAGCCCATAGTCCCATTGGACTGAACCCTGCACAGTTTAAAGCAACGATTGTAAATGAAAGGCTCGGCACATTTGCCAACAATGACCTTGTTCACAATGATCCTACAGGAGCCGACCATGAACTGTTCAGTGAAGGACTTCGCAAGTCGCTGTTCAATTACATGCATGGGATCTGTTTCGATTTTCCCTTGCAGGAATGGTTCGACTTTAAAGTTCCCCGCACAACGGTGGCTCCTGATTTTATTCAGAAAGCCATTGATGCCGATGATTTGGAGACTACCAGCCCCCATGCGAAAGTGTATTGGATGGGAGGACCCGCAACGGTGAGGTATTTCACCAAAAAGAAAAAGAACCAGACCTTCGAAATGGCAGAACTGACATTCTTCAACAAGAAGGGAAGTCTGGCAGTTCAGCTTCCACAGAAAGAAGGGAAATGGTTATTCGAACAAATTCCAATACTTTCATTGAGCAGCAATCTTTCCACCAGCTTTGCAGAACTGGGTAAAAGCTTTGAGCAGCAAACCGAAAGCGATTTTATCCTTTTCTGGAATAGTACCAGTATGAAACATTTGAGGGAAAATGGGTTGCTGATGTTATAGAAAGGTCGCTTTCTCCAATGAATTTAAATTGTGTTGGCTATCTATATTCCGTTCGAATGAAAATGATCGCATTTTCAATATAAACCGTTGCCTAAAGGCGAACGGCAAAGGATAGCTTCGCAAAGGGTACTTTGATCAATAAATGAGTAATTTAATTAGACCATCAAATCATAATTAAGACTGAATTCTTCATAAATGCAGTATTCTTTGCCGTTTGCCTTTAGGCAACATTGTGATCTACCCCTTTCACCATTCTCATTACCTGTTCAGCTGTATTGGCCAATAATTCAGCAGCTCTGGCTTTTGACTCTTGGAGGTTCATGGGTTGGTTTCCAATAGCAAAAACAGCAGTGATTCCGTATTCATACAATTCCGTTATACCCCCGGCAATAGTTCCGGCGAGGGCTATTACAGGAACATTGTATTTTTTGGCAAGTTGTGCTACCCCGCTGACTGTTTTCCCGAAAACTGTCTGGGAGTCAATCTTTCCTTCAGCAGTAATAACCATTGAAGCCTCACGGATGTGTTTCTCCAGGTGAGTCAATTGGCTGATCAATTCAAAACCTGATGACATTTGAGCATGACTGAAAGCCATGATTCCTGCGCCAAGTCCTCCGGCAGCTCCTGCTCCTATTAGATGAGAAACGTCTATTCCCAACTCCTGCTGTAGAATGCTGGAATAATGAGCCATGTTTCTTTCGAGTGTTTCCAGCATTTCAGGAGTAGCCCCCTTTTGCGGGCCAAAGATAGCTGTTGCACCTGTTGGACCCAATAAGTGGTTACGCACATCACTGGCGACTGTAATTTTAGCCTTGCCAAGTAAAGGATGAACCTTTGAACTGTCAATGGAATGAAGAGTTCCTAAAGAGCCTCCTCCAGCACCTATCGACAAACCATTGCTATCTAAAAGTTCGAATCCAAGTGCCTGAGCCATTCCTGCGCCACCATCGTTGGTAGCGCTTCCGCCTATGCCGATTATCAGCTGGGTGAATCCAGCCTCCAATGCTGCCTTTATCAACAGCCCGGTTCCAAAAGTGGAAGTGATCATTGGATTTCGCTCTAAGTGAGCGAGTAGTTCAATTCCCGAAGCAGCTGCCATTTCAATGATGGCTGTTTGTCCGTCACCCAAGACTCCGTAGAAGGATTGTATAGGCCTATTTAAGGCATCTACCGAAGGGGTTGTAACGATTTTGCCGCCCGTTGCAGTTACCAATGCCTCCACCGTGCCTTCACCACCATCGGCAATGGGGATGCAGGTGATTGCGGCATCAGGGAACACGCGTAAGATTCCTTCTGAAACTGCCTGTGCCACCTTAGTGGCCGACAAACATTCCTTCATAGAATCAGGGGCAACAACAATTTGCATCATAAAAAGCGGGTATTGAAATTCAGCAGTAAAAATTAAAGTAGATTTTTCAAATCTTGCATTCCAACTATTGTCATTATCTCGATCACATGATCGTTAATTCTGTAATAGATAGTATCAGAACCACACGGACATCTTCGATAACCTACTTTTATATAATCCACTGATTCAAATGAAAATGGTCTTTGAGCAATAATTTCAAAATAATCAAATAGTGAATCAAAGTATTTGTCAGCTTGTACAATTCCAAACTTTTCAACTCCAAAATGATGAATTCGAATCAAGTCCTCTTTAGCTGCATTACTTAGCTTATATTCAGCCATTAAGTAAAGACTTTGATTGTTTTAGAATTTGCTCTTTGGTGTCATCAGTAAACCCACTTCTTTCTGATTTTTCTAATTTTGCCCTCATCCAGTCAATATGCGCATGCTGTTTTCGAGCCTGTCTAATCAAATCGTTGACAAGTTCACTTTTGCTGGAATATTCCTCGTTGTCTATTTGAGCTTTTAACCATTCATCATTTGGTTTCGAGAAAGATATACTTTGTCTTGGCATAGTTTTTATTTTTGATGTAAATCTACACCAAATCTGAATCATTTGCAACTTTCTTGGTATTGTTTGGTAACGTTGGAGGCTTCATCCCTCAATGGAGCAAAGGACAGGCACCGTTTAAATAACAACCTCGTTATTTTATTAAATTTTTAAAAGCTGATCCAAAAATTAAATAACCAGTATTTCCGGCAATCGTACCTTCATTTTCTCCCCACAGAAATGGCCAGTCGTCATAGTTTTCGAAGTGATCGGGTTTTCTGAACAATACACCCGGAGCAACATTTCCTGGGATGAATGAGAAATCAGCCCTGTTATTTCCATAAAATACTGCTTTGGGACGTGCTGCACCTACCGCGGCCACCAATGAATAATTGTGATATGGATGACAGCCAAACAAATAGTTGGTGGCTTTGAAAGCATGGCTGGCCTCCACAATATCGGGGAAATATTTGCTGGCAAAGCAAACAGTGGTGCCAAAGCTCGACACTTCTCCGCTTCCGGCCCAGTTACCAAGACCGATTGGCACTCCATAAGGGTTATCTTTTTCAAGACCATCGATGTATTCTTTATATTTTACAACATAGGGGCGGAGCTTTTCTTTGTAGGAGGCGTCCATATGTGGAATGGCATCCATTGCTGTCAAAATGGTGAAACTAACGTTTAGATCAAGTGCAGGCCATAAAAGTTCCTGAAATTTATCCACATATTGTTTCTCTCCCGTTGAGATATACAGTTGAAGATTGGTCGCAATATCTGCTGATGCGCCAAATCTGCCAGCACGATCCTTTGGCTTACCGGCCAGTAATTCCGTAGCCTCTTTCAGCAGTCGTTTTGACTGTTGCAATGCCCTGGCCGACAGGTCATCGTTGTATCCCTTCAAGGCCCGGCTTGCTGCGGCAAACATGGTTGCTGCCCTGAGATCAAGGCCAGGATTACGGCTGGTAAATGCCCACATATCATCCTTCACTCCGCTCGACTTTCCGTCAGGGGCAACTTCATACGGGCCAAGTTTCGGATTGTATGGAAGGCCGTCTGTGATGGAGGCTGCATCGCCAAGGTGATGGTAGTTATCGAGCACCGAGTTTGAGAGCGTTTGTGACATATGGCCGATAATCTCTGCCTGAGCGATCAGGTTTAATGTGCCATGTTCGATAAACTGCAATATGTCGGGTTTCCCATCCGGGCGGTGAAGATCCACATAGCGATGCTGCTCATCTACGAAAGTCTCATCCCGTAAGGGTTTGAAATATTCCCATGTTTGGACAAAGTTCTGTACCACGCCAATGTTTGATCCTGTCTCGATATCGAAATCTCCGGCATCGAAAAAACCTCCAAGGTTTAAGCCTGGAATTGTTTCAAGCGCTTTATAAGGGGTATCAGTTGTTGGTCCCTGACCATGCATGTCGAAATGATCAGTGTTCGGCGGAGCCTGTTGATAACCCTCCTTGAAAGGCTCGCCATGCCATACCCTGTAACCCTCCTTTACATACATGTGATCCATGTGTATGGGTATCCATACATCGCTGGTAGCGTCAGTGATCCAATCGTAAACGCTGTTTCCGATTAAAAAGTTATTTGTTTTAAAGTTGCCATATTGAATGTAGTATACTCCCGGTTTCTTTACTGAAGAAAAATCAAATTTCACATAGTGGTATTTATAATAGTCTCCCCAATGTACAATATCGCCGCTGAATACTTTCGTTGCATTGCCGTCGTCGCCTATTTGATAGACCGATGCGCTTGCCTGTGGTTTGTCTTTCTTGTCCAATTCAATGACAGAGACTTTGGGTTGTGAAGGCAGATAACCCACTTGAGAGAACCCGATATTGGGCTCTCTGACCCAACCTTTAATGGCATTGGGTTCAACCATCCAGGTCAAAACCTTGCCTGTTTTTGCTGCCGGGAGTACACTGCGAACGACAAACCAGCCGTTTTGTGCCAGCATACGGCCATCGAAGAGCATCAGATCGGCATCAGATGAAGTGATTTTCACCAAACGTTCAGGGGCATCGGTTGCAAGAAGGAAGGTGTGCCCCCTTTCCAAAGGAAGCGGATCGACGAATTGGCCGGTACCCCTGTCGTCAGATGTGATATACCCCTTGAATTGCTTTATCTTTTCACTGTTCGGCTTCGCAGTGGTATTACTGACTGCATAGCGCGGGAAACGATTGGGTCGCCCATCCATCAAATAGATCTTTCCCCAATATTGCGATGGTAGAAACTCAAGATTAAATCCTGCTTTCCCTTCCAGAGCCGCGGGAACGGGCTTATCAAGGTAAACAGCTATCTCAACGCCTTTACCTTTGGCCGTGACAACTACCCGTGAATTAAAATCATACTCTTCATACCTGAGCGTAGCCTCAATGGTTTGCGACACCCGATCTACCTTTCGGTTCGAGATGACAGGAACCAAATCCCATTGCTCCGGGGTGTTGGAAAGTCTCACCGCACCGCCTTGGCCTGTCCTGACACCATGGTGAATCAATTCTATCCCAGCGTTCTTCTCATCGTTGAAACCTCCGTTAAAAAGGTTACTATATACAAGCACATTGACCCCTTGCGTCTCAAAATACTCCAAATCATTGAGTTTCAAATCCTGGCCCGACGCATAATTGAACACTGTTAAGAGTAGCAGTACAAGTGATAGAAAGGTTGGTCTTTTCATGTTTGGTTAAAATACTTAAGTTTAGGTAGCGGTATAAAGATAATGATATTTTGCCATCATCAGTGATTTCCAGTCAAGCCGACAAGCTGCCTGAGCGGAAAGGTACAAACCGAATACCAATGCTGCCGAATTTGTAGGTAGTTGCTATTTGCGGTTGTTGTTCTTCTTCGGTTAAATTTTCCCTTTATATTGTGGGTCAAAGTCCACCATCCATTCTATACCGTATTTGTCTCTAAACATCCCAAAATAAGAACCCCAAGGACTGTCTGCAATAGGCATTTCTATTTTTCCGCCTGCTGAAAGTCCGTTAAATAATTGGACTGCTTCCTCCTTGTTTTCTGCACTTATCGAAATTTTGCTTCTGTTTTCATTCTCGTTTTGTTTTCCCATAAATTCGGGGGTGTCACTTCCCATTAATACACTGTTCTTGCCAATTGGCAAAGCAATATGCATAATTTTCTCAGCTTCATTTTCAGAAATAGGATGCTCCGGAATTGACAGATCTTTGAAACGACTGATCATTGCGAACTCACCGCCAAATACTGATTTGTAAAAGGTAAATGCTTCTTCTGCATTTCCATTGAAGTGGATGTATGGATTTATTTGTGCCATTTTATTCTATGTTTTTGGTTGTTAAAATGATTTCACTTTATGCGTTTGTTTGCTCTGTCGGAAACTTCGTAATGTCCATATAGAAAACTTCCCAGGTGTATCCATCAAAGTCTTCAATAGTTCGCTGCTGCATAAATCCGTAATCCCTCATTTCGTTGGGTTCAGTTCCACCTGCCTTTAGTCCATTTGTTAAAATGCTGTTTACTTCGTCAATGCTATCGACTGATAAAGAAAAAATTCCTGCTAAATTTGATTTGGTGTCAGCAAGAGGTTTTGTAGCAAAAGTGGAAAACTTTTCGTGTGTCAATATCATCACAAAAATGTTCTCACTCCATACCATACATTTTCCGGAGTCGTCAGAAAATTGTGGATTATTTGTAAATCCTAATGCAGTATAAAAATCCATTGATTTTTGCAGGTCTTTTACTGCTAAATTGATAAAAATTTGTTTTGCCATTTTATTTCATATTAGTTGTCAATTTAATGCAAATCTTCGGTCGGTGAGGGCCGCCGTAGAAATACAATCAACGTTTGGCAGTATGAAAAAGTTGACAATTGTTGGCGCTTTCCTGTCAATCCACAATATTGGGATTGAGCGGAAAGATACACTCAGAAAAGCACTGCTAGCCCATTTGCCGGTAGCTGATGTGAGTGGTTCAGCTGATCCAAAGGGGTTTTTATCTGGCTATAATATTTGGTCGTTATAGGGGTATATCGCTAGGAAACAGGGGTTGCTGGCAGCAGTTTTAATTTTTGTTGTCTTTTCGAAGTTAAGTATCTTCTAATTGGAATATCATAGAGTACCATTACCAAATAGGCGAAGCCAACCAATAGAATTACTCCGGATATGATAACAATAGAGAGCTCCAAGGTTGTAGGTTTGTTGCTGGTATAATAATTTCCAAATACCCATATGGCAGCATAATGTGTCATATAAAGGGGATACGATATCTTTCCTGAAAATACACAAAGTGATTTTGATCCCATGGATAACGTTGAACCTGCTCCCAGGGAAACAAGTAATGGAAAATAAAACAATACAACCAATGATTCTGCTAGCCAGTTGTATTTAAAATAGGGCATCACAAAAACTAAAAACAATAAGATGGCCAAGCCTATAAAACCAAGTTGGTTTTTAATAATCCAATTAAACCGATAAATGAGTAGTCCGGCTAAAAATGAGTAAGAGATACGTGCACTGCCATCCCAAAAATTATCTTTGGCCCATCCCCCCAAAAGGTTGCCTGAATGATAGCTGACAAAACATAGAGCAGCCGCTGCAATGACCGCTAATACAGACAAATAGCGGCGGTTAAGCTTGCAAAGTATAAAAGCATAAACAATATTGGCTACATATTCCCAAAATAAAGACCAAGAGGGCGCGTTGAGTCCGAATAAGTTAAAAGCACGATCTTTCATTACAGGAAAAGGGATCAAAAATGCGGTGCAAATAAATAACAGAAACAATTTACCTGTACGATAGATTTCTGAATGACTGGCAAATGGGTCAAAGAGGAAACCCAACAGGCCTAATACGGCTCCTAAAACAACCAAAGGATGCAGTCTTATCAGCCTGGATTTAAAGAATTCTTTAACGCCCATTTCCCCAATTCGGTTATCGTATGCATACCCAATAACAAATCCGGATAAGCAGAAGAAAAAGTCGACTGCTAAAAATCCATACCCGATAAAGTTTTTGCTCACCTCAGGAAAGACCCATTCCATAAAATGGAAAATCACGATACCCAAAGCCGCAATTCCTCTTAACCCATCCAGGATTTCAAAATGCTGTTTGGTCTGTAGAATGTCTGAACTGATACTTTTCTTGTCCATTGTTTATCTTAAAGCGATGCGTGTAAAAGTAAGTTTTTTAAGCTTGCTGCAATAAGGTTGGAAGTCACCAGAGCTGAAGATACATCCCCAAAACCACTTTCGCTGAATTTGCGCGTAACTGAATCGGGCTCTGCAAGTGGGGATGAATAGTGCATCTGAGGCTTCATGCCAGGTCGTTCCAACCATGAAATCCTACATATGTGCTTAATATTTCTTAGTCAAATAGTTCTTTTAGTGTTTTTGATGCAATAATCATTTTTTCACTGTCTGGAAGTTTAATAAAGTCATACTTTTCATAAAACAGTTCGGCTTCTTTATCTATCGGGTCAACGACAACGGCAAATGAGCCTATTTCTTTCGATAACTCATAACTTCTTTTCAAGGCGTCAATTAATAAGATTTTTCCAAATCCCTTTCTTTGATAGTTTTTATCAATGGCTAATCTCCCAAGAAGTGTTGTTGGAATGGAATCATACGAATTAGGTAGTTTCTTTTTAATTGGTTCTGGAAAACTACTCAGTGGGATACTATTGTTTGATAAGGTATAATATCCTTGAATGTTATTTGTTTCTTTTTCAGCTAATACAAAACAAGCAGACAATTTTCTTCTGATGTCTTGTCCCGCTATATTTTTCAGGTAGTTGTTTAATAACTCTTTCCCACAGTCAAAATCGTTTCGATTGTGCTTTTTGTCTAACAATTCAATCATTGTACTATTTTGAGTCTGAGACAAAAGAATTATAATCCTCCAAAGCCTTTTTCAATGTTTTAGATGGTTTATTGGGTTTTGTTATCGCATTGAAAAAGATTTGACTATCTCTTTCAGAGGCAATAATTTGTTCTTTTTCTTTGATGATCTCTTTTGCTTTTTCTTGAACCGTAAGAATAACGAAATCGGTTAAGTTTCTATACCCACCTAAATACGCCGCTCTCTCAAAGAATTGTTTTTGTTCTTTTGGAAGACGTGCGTCAAATCTCGATTGTTCTTTCATTGCTGTACTCATAGCTTCAAAATATTTTTACAAATATACGGAATAATTCCGTACAAGTCACAAAGGCGTACGTAATATTTCAGTACGATGTGTTGGTTGAAATGGTGAATACAACTAAGTCATACGAAGGAAATTTACCCTCACATTCTTATTCCGAATACTCGGGACTGAGTGGAAAGATTCACTCCGAAAACCACGCCGATCACTCGGGCCGGATTCGCGGTAGCTGATGTATGGGCAGTATATTTTTATTCAATTATTTTATATTTTAAAGCAATCCTACTTTTGGGCATTAAGCTAATCTCAATTATGTCATTTGCTCTTAGCAAATTATTTTTGTCATATTCATAAATTACAATCCATTTATCTATGAATTGAGAATTTGTTACTTTAATCTTTAATCCAGATTTGATTGTTTTTACTTTGACTATTTTTGTTAACATTTTAGTTTTTATTCCGTTTTTCGAATCAATCAGTACATTACGAATAAGTAAATAATAAATTAGAATAGGAATCAACATAAATGGTAAGTACCATAATAATGCTTCAAAATACGGCATCTGAAAAATCAAAGGGTCTCCACCATTTCTGCCTGACATATATGGAGAAATCCAAAACATTAAAAATAAAACCAATGAAAGAATCAATAAAATAGATTTTTTGTTTTTAACAATCTCATTAGCAATAACCAAATCATCATTTTCGAATCTTAGCTCATCATTTCTTTCGATCAAATCCATGTTGTTATCATTTTTAATATTGCCCACAACATCTGTGTATACGCCACGCAATGGCGCTTATTTCCATTCTCTCATTTCCTCTTTTCAGAATAAATGATTGTTTCAAAGCTACCTTTTTAAATCCATTGATCAAACATATTGATAAAATATTCAATTGATCCAAGGGGCTTTTCATTTCATCCCTAAACTCCTTATGTTTTTACAGATGCCTTCTCCTTACCATTGAACGTTGTCATCTGATACCCATCTGATACCCATCTGATACCTTTCTGTAAGGTAGGGTTACAGAAAGGTATCAGATGGGTATCAGATGGGTATCAGATGATAAGGTGCAAACATCAAGCAAGCCTTCCCTTGGGAAAAGGGGAGAAATCCTCGATGGCTTGATTATTTTGAAAAGTATTCGGAAAGTGCAAGATTACTGCCTGATTATGATAGGATATATTATAAATAAGTAGTATATTTAAAAGTTCTAAACCCTTTAAAACGAGTCAATCATGGCAATATTAAAAGGCGGTGTTGATGGGCCCATTTCTGGATTGGTGGGAACTGTTATTTGTTATAAGGTGGATGGGGTGAATTACATGCGCGGAAAGATTGGACCAAGGTCAAAGAATTCGTGGAGCGAGAAACAGGTTTTACACCGTACGCGTATTTCAAGTGTGGGTTCAATGTGGAAATCATTGGCCAACAATCCGGTCAGATTAAGCTGGAAGGCCGCTGCGGGGACATGGCCAGGCTATAGTTTGTTTCTCAAAACTAATCTTGCAGCCTTCAGTGCCGATGGAAGCCAGGTTGATTTGGAATATCTTCATTTATCAACTGGCAATCTTCCGTTGCCTCATCAGCTCAATGCGTCGGTCTCCGGGGGCAATGACCAGGTATGGGAAGCTACGTGGCTGAATGATGCGGGCAAAGGGCTGGCCAAGTCGAAGGATGAACTGTTGGTCATGGTGGTGCGCGATGGGAATTTCAGCCACCTCTTCTCAACAGGGGCCAAACGCGACGATCAATCGGCTTCTTTTGAGCTTCCGGTGGGAGAGGGAACTGTTCAGGGCATTTATCTTTCATTTGCCTCAGGCGACAAGTCCTCTTATTCTTTGGACCAGTTTTTTGTGGCAGGTTGACCTGCTTCCCGGGATAGGCAGAAATTGGAAAGGGGCTGTTGTAAATGTGTAAATCTGCAATAGCGGAGAGACTGCGCTTTTTCTGTTTCAAGTTAGTAGGGACGTTCCTTTGGATCTTTTCTGTTGTCCCAGAATGTGTAAAGTTCTATAATCCCACCTTGTTCATTTACACGGTAAATCAGACTATTGTGCTTTGTTATAAAAGCTATTCTTATTTCATTAAAACTGGAAGACTTGAACTGGTATGGGTTCTTTTCGATTTGTCCTATCACTTTTTGGGCCTTTTGGACAAAACTACGCACTTCATTGTCGGTCCATTTGTTTTCTAAATATTCTATAATGGCATTAAAAGTTTCTTCCGCCTCTGGTGTCCACCTTGCTTTTAAAGCCATTTTTCGTAGCTTTTCATTACTTCCGAGTGGGCTTTTGTTTTTCCACTCCGGGCTTGCTCTATTCCTCTTTTCACCGATTCCTGGACATTTAACGGTAGCTCTTCCCAGAGATCATTTTCTTTTACCTGTGCGCTCAAAATTGTTTTTATAGCATTTAATATAGCCGTGTCATTGACCTTGTCAATCAAGCTGTGCAAATCGGATTTTAAATCTATCGCGTTCATAATAGTCCTAGTTTTATCCCTAACAAAGTTAACGATTAATATTAATTTTAGTTCCATTTCAGGGCGGCATTTAAATCTGGAAATGTATCTCTATAACTCAATGTGATAGAATAATGATCATCTGCGTCTTTTCGCCCCTTCGGTTAACTGTTCATTGGAAAGAAATGTCCAGGCTACAATACGGCTTTGCTTTTGGCCATGGGTCATTTCAATGGTGCGAACATCTAATGCATTGGCCTTTTTAAGCGATTTATATATGGCATAAAGATTGGACTTCTTGGAGACCAAACTGGTGTACCACAAACAACGGGTAGGCAATTCCGAGCTTTGTTTGATCATCCGGCGAATGAATTCAGCCTCGCCCCCTTCGTAGACCAACTCATGGTACTGCCCTCCAAAATTCAGGGGTGGAGCAGGTTTTTGCCCTGGAGCCAGGTTCCGTGACTTGCGCTCTGTGCCTTCTGACGCTTCTTCCGAGGAGGAATGGAACGGTGGATTACAAATGCTAAGATCAAAGAATTCCCCTTTTTTGAGGATGTTGCTGAAAATGTTGGAGGCTGTGCTCTGCAAACGGCACTCAACAGCTCCCTTGAGCGACAGATTGGAGGCGATGATTTGATTGGCTGTCTTGATGGCCACTGGATCAATATCAGAGCCTACAAAATGCCAGCCATACGCCTTGTGCCCTATAATGGGATACACGCAATTGGCTCCTACGCCAATATCGAGTACCGAAACTGAAGGTCCTGTTGGAATTTTTCCATTGCGGGAGGAAGCCAGCAGATCGGCCATGTGGTGAATGTAATCGGCCCTTCCTGGAATGGGTGGGCAAAGATAATCCTTGGGAATATCCCAAACACCGATATCGTAAAACTGTTTCAGGATCGCCTTGTTGAGCAGTTTAACAGCCTGTGGATCTGCAAAATCAATGGATGGATTGCTGAACTTGTTCAGGCTGACAAACGGAGCAAGTTCAGGGCAAGCTTTGATCAGTTGCTCAAAATCATACCTGAAACGATGTGGGTTGCGGGGGTGCATACCCAATTTCTCAGCATCAATGTTCGTTGTTTTATCAGTCATAGCATTGCCTGTTAAGTATTTATGATTCAAAATATTTACAATTAGACGATTTACTATTTACTATTTTCCCATGCTGATCGGGAAGGCTAAATAGTAAATAGTAAATTGTTTAATAGTAAATCTTTGCACAGGCAAAGTTAATCAATTAATTCCCGAGCTGGTACATCAGGCGCTTGAGTTCAATTTCAGCAACCTTGGCAGCGTATTTCAGGTTCACCAACTGGTAGCCGGTCGTTTCATAGCTTGCTTGTGCTGCTTTCACATCGAGAATGGTTGCCTGACTGACCTGGAAGCGTCGCAAAACCAATTGAACCAGTTTATCCGACATTTCAATGGTATTTTTTTGTGAATCCAACTGTTGCAAGGTGGTGCTATACGACTGATACATTTTCACCGCATCGGAGGTTAAGGTATTGAGAAGGTTTTCCTGGGCCAATACCGCGTTGTCGACATTAAATTCAGCTACCTTCTTTTGAACCCGGTAAGCACCTCCGTTATAAATAGGTATCTGAAGGTTCACCCCGGCGAAAGGGCCATAGCTCTGATTGAGCAAGAATTGACCTGCTGAACTTTGGCTACGGTTCACGTTATAACCTGTACTGAGCCGCAGGGTAGGATACCGCAGGGCGGAGACCTCTTTTACGATTTGCTCGTTAATCCTGATTTGTTGTTCGGCTGAAAGGTATTGTGGGTTTTGATTTAAATAATTGGTCACCGTATTCAACTCAATGGATCGGTCCACCACAATGCTATCGTTGACTGAAATCGGATAATATTGTTTCTGACTCATGATTTCAAGCAAATCGGTTTTCGCCTGATCGACCTCCAATTGCTGTGATTTTAAATTTTGCTCTGCGGCATTCACATCAATGAGGGCCTGAAGATAATCAGCATCATTGGCCATGCCCACATTCTTTCGGGCTGTGACAATCTCCAGCTTCTGTTTCGAGACATCCAATGAACTCTGATTGATTTTCAGATATTCCTGCTGCCGGATGATGTCATAGTATTTGGTCATTACCGTAGCCAGACTATTCTGAATCTCGATATTGAGATTCAATTCATTCAGTGACTGAAGATGACTCAGCCGTCCTTTGGTGGCGACGATTTTGAAACCATTGAACAAAACGATTCCAGCGGTAATATTTGAACTCAAGGTATTTTGATTGGAACTGCTCTTTTGGATTTTCACCCCCGTATTTAATTTCTGGTTCACATCACTGATCGATTGATTGTCGTTCACACTTGCATTGACCGAAGGCAATCCACCTGCCACCCCTAAGGTGTTGTTAATTTTGCTGACCTCAAGGTTATTTCCGGCAATCTGTATGTCAAAACTATGACTGAGCGTGGTATCGATAGCGCTCTTCAGGGTGATCGTTGTTTGTGCTGCCCCTAAAAGAGGAAGGAAAAGCGCCAGGTATATAATTATTTTTTTCATTGGTCCGATCATTTAAACTGATTCTCGATTTCTTCATCACTGATATGCTTTCCAGAAATGTAAGTATAAACCGACGGTATTACAAACAGGGTAAGTACCAGGGAAAATAAAATGCCCCCCACAATTACGATACCCAGCGGAACGCGGCTCGAGGCGGCTTCTCCAAGGCTAAGGGCAATGGGCAATGCACCCAGAGAGGTGGCAAGACTGGTCATTAAGATGGGGCGCAAACGTTGAGCTGAAGCATCAATCACCGCATCAAACTTGGATAACCCGTGTGCTCGTTTCTTGTTGGAGAATTCCACGATCAGGATTCCATTCTTGGTCACAAGGCCAATCAAGGTAATCATCCCTATTTCAGAAAAAATATTCAGTGTCTGGTTGAAGATCCAAAGACAAAGTATGGCACCGGCAATGGCCAGCGGTACGGTGATCATGATGATAACCGGATCTTTAAAGCTTTCGAACTGTGCAGCCAGTACCAGGTAAATAAGCAGTAGTGCAAGTAAAAATGCAAAAGCGGTATTGGATGAACTCTCTGCATAATCGCGTGAAGGTCCGCTGAGGGAAGTTTGGAAACTCTCATCCAGGATGCTGTCTCCAATGGCCTGCATCGCTTTGACACCATCCCCGATGGTTTTCTTTTCAGCCAGTGATGCTGAAATGGTTGCCGCTTTATAGCGGTTAAAATGAAACAGCGAGGGAGGATTGGCGCTGGTGTTCATAGTCAATACTTCTGACAGGGCAATGTTATTTCCCAGGTTGTTGCGCACGTATAACTTCGATATGTCGGTGGGTTTCTGACGGTCCTGCAAGCCTACCTGGCTGATCACCTGGTATTGCCGGCCGTTCATGATATAATAGGCCAGGCGACGTCCGCTGAAGGCGCTTTGCATCACCCCTGCAATGTCTGAAACTGTCAGGCCCAATTCACGGGCTTTGATCCTGTCAATCAGAATATCCACCTCAGGCTTACTGAACTTCAGGTTCACATCCACATTCTGGAAGGTTTTATCGTTTTTGGCAGCCTCCAGGAACTTGGGAATCACTTCTTCCAATTTGGCAAAATCCAGGTTCTGCACCACAAACTGAACGGGCAACGAGCCTCTGGAACCCAGACCAACAGCAATGGTTTGCTCTTCAACCGGGAATATGCGAAGGTTGTTAAATCGGGGTAGTTTCTTGGTGATATCCTTTACAATCTCGTTTTGGGATTTACTTCTTTCAGATGCCGGGATTAAACCCATGCGGCCAGAACCACCATTGACACCCCCACTACCAAAACCGGGAACTGCTAAAAAGGAGAACTGGGCTTCTGGAACGCTGTCGAGCAAATAGTTGTTAAAATCACGTGAGGCTTCGGTCATGTAACCATAGCTTGCCCCTTCTGGTCCTGTGATCTGGAAACGGATACTTCCCTTGTCTTCCATGGGGGCAATTTCACTCTGGAGGCCCCTGCCAATAAAAAAGATGATCAACAGGCAAGCCCCAACAATCACCCATGCGATCCATCTAAGTTTGATAAATCCTGTAAGCAGTCGCTTGTACCCACTTTCCATGCCGCTAAAGAAAGGCTCAGTTTTCTGGTAAATCCATGTATGCTGGGCATTTGGCTTGTTCAGGTATACGTTTAAGACCGGGGTAATGGTCAGGGAAACAAAAGCCGATATGAGCACCGCCGTGGCCACCACCACAGCAAATTCACTAAACAGGCTTCCTACAAATCCTTGAAGAAACAAAACCGGTAAGAAGACAATGGCCAGTGTAATAGAGGTAGAGATGACGGCAAAGAAGATTTCCTTGCTACCTTCCAGTGCAGCTTTACGGATATGCATTCCACCTTCAAATTTGCGGAATATATTCTCTGTCACCACAATCCCGTCATCGACCACCAGCCCCGTTGCCAGGATAATACCCAACATGGAAAGGATATTGATGGAATACCCGGCTAAGTGCATCACAAAAAATGTTGCTATCAGCGAGATCGGTATATCAATTAGAGGACGGATGGCAATGAGCCAGTTCCTGAAAAATACAAAGATCACCAAAATCACCAGCAGAAAGGAGATCAGCAGGGTTTGCTTGACTTCCTCCAGTGATTTGCGTACATTGATGGTATTATCGATCAGGGTGGTAAATTGAATATCGTTCTTCTGCGATTTTTTGATCTCCTCCAATCGCTTGTTAAACTCATTGGATATATTGATGTAATTGGCACCAGGTTGAGGAGTGATGGCCAATCCAACAGCACTGACCCCATTGAGCCTCCAGCTTTGTTCGTAATTTTCAGGTCCTATTTCAACTTTTGCCACGTCACTGAGCCTTACAATCCCATCCGAATTTTCACGGATGATCAGATCCTGGAAATCTTTCTCACTGGTTAGTCGTCCCATGGCCCTGATGGTCAACTCGGTATTGTTGCCATAGATTTTTCCCGAAGGTGCTTCTACGTTTTCCTGGTTCAGTACAGTGGTAATGTCGTTGAAGGCGATGTGGTAGGCATTCATCTTGTCGGGATCAATCCACAGTCGCATGGCCGGACGTTTCTGCCCAACAATATTGACCCCGCTAACCTCGGGAATGGTCTGAAACTTATTCTGCAATACATTCTCCGCATAATCGCTCAACTCCAACAGCCCCTTGCTCTTGCTTTGGATGGCCATCAAAATGATGAAGTCACTGTTGGCATCAGCCTTGGATACCACCGGAGCGGCATCAATATCCTGCGGCAGATTGCGAACCGCCTGGCCTACTTTGTCGCGCACATCATTGGCAGCGGCTTCCAGGTTGGAACCTAGTTCGAATTCAACAGAAATCCTGCTGTTTCCAACAGAACTGGAAGAAGTGATGGTTCGGATGCCAGGGATCCCGTTGATCGATTTCTCAAGGGGTTCGGTAATCTGGCTCTCAATCACATCTGAATTGGCCCCGGCATAGGAAGTGCTCACGGTAATGACCGGGGGATCAATGGCCGGATAATCCCGGATACCCAGCAAGTTAAACCCAATCACTCCGAAGAGGATGAGCGATAAACTCATCACTGTTGCCAGTACGGGTTTTTTAAGTGATAATTCTGATATATTCACGTTAAGGAATCATTGAGTTTGTTTGACTGCCCATTTATTGGTTCTCTTTCAACGTACGAACCTTCTGGACTTGTATGCTTGCGTTGGGCCTGACAAATAGCATTCCACTTACAATGATGCTGTCGCCTGGATTGATGCCTTTGGTCAATTCTACATGGTCGGTATTTCGAATGCCAGTTTCAACATTGGTAAAAACAGCCTTGTTGCGTCGAACAACCACTACCTGGCTCGAAAGGGCATCTGGAATAATCGCGTTGGTGGGTACCATGATGCCTTGCCGGCTTTGATTCAATACTACTTTTACGAATGCCCCAGGTGATATAATTCCGCTGCTAAGAAAGGCCCTGACCTTGATGTTGCGCGTGGTGGAATTGATCTGAGGCTCGATGGCCGTGATGGTTGCATCCAGGGAGCTATCCATTCCGTTGGTTTGAATTGTGACCTTGTCTCCCTTTTTGATGATCGATGCAAAGGTTTCAGGAACCGTAAAATCAATTTTCACCTTGTCTGTTTGCTGCAAGATGCCAATGAGCGTCTGGGGTGTAACAAAGGCTCCCGGACTTACCTCCCGGATTCCAAGTTCACCTGAAAAGGGTGCACGGATGACCGTCTTATCAATCTGGGCATTCAATACCTTGATATTGGCCTGGATGGAATTGACCTGGCTCAGGGCTACATCATAATCAGCCTGGTTGACTCCATTGACCTGCAATAAGTTACCCAAGCGTTTTTCGGTTTTAATGGCCAGGTCAAGCTGTGTTTTCTGCTGCTCCAATTGTGCCTGCAGGTCTGCATCGTTGACTTTGGCCAGAATGGTACCCTTGGAAACTGAAGCCCCGTCTGGGATATTCAGGTAGGTGAGCCGGCCGCTAATTTCAGGGCGCAGTTCAACCATTTCGTTCGATACCACTGTTCCATTGACCTCCAGATCGCTGGCAACAGCTTCTTCAGTAGCAATAATTACATCGACCGCTACCGGTGGTCTTTCCTTGGCTGCAGGTTCCTTGATTTTTGACTGGCACGAAATCAATATAGAGAATACGATCAGCGCACCAATTGAACTTTTATACTTCATAAACTGATGTTTTTTGCTTTGCTTAAATTCTGTTTTATTTGGCCAAGGGTGGACATAAATTCTCTTTGCTGCGATCCTGTAAGGCCCTCAAAGGCTGTTGCAGTGATCTCCTGCATCGATTTTTTGATGCCCGGCAATGTTTCTTTTGCCTTAGCTGTTAATGTCAGGCAGTATTTTCTTCGGTCAACTGAACTTTCCACCCGGTCCACATATCCTTTTGCACTCAGATAATCCACAATCCTCACAACACTCACCTTATCGGTTTCCAACTGGCTGGCCAAGTCCTTTTGTGTCAGGTTCCCTTCACCCTGTTCAATGAGCATCAGGGCAAAGTAATCTCTTTCGATGTCCAGGTAGTTGAGCTTTTCGTTCAAAAGATTCAAAAAGCGCCTACCCATTAATGAAAGAATTCTTCCAATTGGCTGAAGCGGATGTATGGCTGGATTGTTTCCCATTTTCAATAAAACACAAAGATAAATGAAAAATCAATTGGTTAACATTATTAACCAATCATTAACAATATTCCTAAAATCCTTAGATCATATTTTGGGTAAAAGGTTTAATGGACTTTGAAGTAACATTTCAGGAATCGTTGAACCTGCCACCAATGGGAAAAATCAATTTTTTCTAAACCCAAGCTTACAAATAGCTTCCTTTCAATGGATCATTCATCACACTCAAAGGTGAATTATCAGATGATTACTCCCCGGTTGAAATCGTGGTTGTAGAAGGAATGACCACCTGCAGGAAGGTAAACATGTGATCTAAAAAAAAATCATATCTTTGGACTAAGCTAATAAAATTAACTTAACATACAGCAGTCCAGCCGATGAAAAAATATTTTCTATTGCTCTTTGTTTTATTTTGTATGCAAGGGAAGGCACAATATACCAATTTGGTGTGGTCAGATGAATTCACCGATGCAACCATCAACAGGGCCAACTGGACCTATGATACCGGTGGTAGCGGTTGGGGAAACAACGAACTGGAGTACTATACCAGCCGTCCCGTTAATGCAAATGTCAACGATGGAAATCTCCAGATTATAGCAAAAAAGGAATCCTACGGCGGAAAAAGTTACACCTCGGCCCGGATGAAAACCCAGGGACTGCAAAATTTCACCTATGGAAAGATTGAAGCCCGCATCAAGGCTCCCGTTGGCCAGGGATTATGGCCTGCCTTCTGGATGCTGGGCAAGAATATCAACGATACCGGTTGGGGCTGGCCCAAATGCGGTGAGATTGATATCCTGGAACACATCAACAAGTCGACCAATCTGAACGGAACGCTCCATTGGGACAACAATGGGCACCAATCCTACGGGAAAACCACCCCCTGCGATGTGACAAAATTTCATGTCTACGGCCTCGAATGGGATGCCAAGGCCATTAAGCTGTCAGTTGACGGGACGAAATACCTGGAGATGAGTATTGCCAATAATGTCAGCAGTACCGATGAATTTCACCTGCCATTTTTCATCATTCTCAACCTGGCCGTTGGGGGTAACTGGCCTGGAAGCCCCGATGCCACCACCCAATTCCCTGACACGATGTTTGTTGACTACGTAAGGGTATACCAACTTACTACCGGCATCGGTTCGGTGGGCAGCGATCAAAATTCAATGCATTCCCTGGATCAAAATTACCCCAATCCCTTCAATACCTCGACAACGATCGCTTTTAACCTTCCTTCAAAATCGTATGTGTCATTGAATGTTTTAAACTCCAATGGTCAGCAGGTGGCCACGATAGAGTCGAAAGAATTGCCGGCAGGGAATTACCAAAGACAATGGGATGCTTCGGCCTTTCCCGGCGGCATCTACTTCTACCGCTTACAGGCAGGTTCATTTACTGAAACCAAAAAACTTCTTTTACTTAAATAGTGAATAAAGCTTGCATCTAAAGACAAGAGCTCATGCATTAAAAAACAAGCTCTCTCAACAATTGGCTATCCTGGAACAGAAGCTCGAAACTTTCCCGGATGATTCAATTAATTTCACAATACATTCATTTACTGTATGTTCTGTGGTTAATGCAGTTGTAACAGTAGACTATTCCTTACAAATCTGAATCCAGGGCTGTTCAATTCTCATACTTGAGATTCCAGTTTTAAGGGAGCCACTCCCATGAAGGTTGTTTGCTTTGATGAAAATTTCCACTGACTTTCAAGGTAGAAACCTATCCGAAAAAAATCGATCCACCACTTTCTGTTTCTTGATTTCCAAAGACTTGATATTGGTTCGGCTACCCCCCGACAGTGTGTATCTGTAATGTAACTGTAATCTATCTGTAATGTATCTGTATTATACATTACAGATACATTACAGATAGATTACAGTTACATTACAGAAGCCAATAAGCTGGCAGCTACCAGGCGGTATCCATGCAAGGGAATAGGGGGTTAAGAAGGCATTTGATGGGATCAAACAATGGGGAAATCCAGTAAATCGGGCAAGCGGACGGATGCTTTCCCGAAAATGGCATGGCCAGTGTTTTCTCAGGGAAGGTTCCAAATGGTACTTAAGATAAAGATACTAAAAATCTCTGGCACTGCATCTTCAATGCTTAAATTATTAGGTTTTATTTCCATCGCCCCGGAGAATTGAACAGCCGCTGTATCTTCGTTCATACTCATTAGTATAAGTGAAAAAAGTATTATACATTTGTTGATAGATATGCGTTGCAAGTCCTGTAGATCCTACTATTAATGAGACAAATTCATGCGTTTTGGCAACGATTCCAGGATACCATTTCACGGCACCAGGACTGCCTGTGAGCCAAATCTGGGTTCGAATGCTCATGAATAGAAGGGTCATTGTAAAGATTGAAGTGCCGAATTATATTTTTTCATAATACACCCAGAGATGACATTAAAAGAATTACATGACAATTTATACAATCGGAACACTGCGGTAAATCCTAAATTGTTGATGGAACTTTTTGAGGAAAACCTACAACTGATCAGCGGTGCAGACCTGACCAATGTGGAAGATTACAGTTATGCGATGCAATTGACCTGTGATTATGGCATTTCCCTTGAGAATTCAGGGTCTTTTCTAAAAGGGCTTCTTTACCTGGAAGATGCCATTGATTTAATGGAGAAGTTTCCTCCTTACCAAAACGAACAGCTTTTTGCGGTTCAAGCATACGAGTTGGCCGTCTTTCACAAAGCACGCGCATTTTACAATTTAACCAACTATAAGGATTCCCTATTGACTTTTAAAAGTCTCCATGAAGCTTTCCCAGAGAAAGAACAATACAGAAGCTGGATCTTCTTGTTGAAGGTCAAGAAATTTGAGAATTGGATATGGATTGGAATGGGAGTGATGCTGGTTACCTTGATAATAAAGACTTTTTTAAATGGGAAGTTTCCATGGGTCGACCAGGTCGCTTATTGGATTCTGCTGTTGGCCTTGATTAGTACCCTTGCTTTTGAGATCGGGAAAAGGCTGCAGCTGAAAAAACTGAATGGGATGAAGATCGTCTAAACAATACGCTGCCACTAAAGATGGGTTTCCTGGTTGATCGGTATCGCTCCTATTTTTGGAGATATAGGAATCAGCCGATTAAAATACAGTGCTTTGTTGGAATTCTGAGGGTAAATGTTGAAAAGAATTCAAGCTAGCTATCAGAAACCCAATCTACGATTCCATTGGAAGTATATTGTCAACAACCGGTTTGAGGTAATTGAAGTAGATAGTTTACCCCAACATTAAATTCATGGATTGGCCTTGAATGAACCTCCTTGAGATTGATATATTCTTTATATTTGAACTAAATTTATGTAACTCAAAAAAACAGATATGCAAACTATTGAAACCTATGATTTCGCTGGCAAGAAAGCCTTGATCCGCGTTGATTTCAACGTGCCACTGGACGAGAATTTTGTAATTACTGACGATACCCGTATTCGGGCAGCTTTACAAACCATCAACAAAGTAATTGCAGAGGGTGGATCTCCCATTATCATGTCTCACTTTGGCCGTCCCAAAGCAGGGCCAGATCCCAAGTTTTCTATGATCCACATGGTGAAACATTTAAGCGACTTACTGGGTAGGGAGGTTAAATTGGCACCCGATTGTATTGGCGAGGAAGTAAAGGCCATGGCAAAAGCTTTAAAACCGGGTGAAGTTCTGTTGCTCGAAAACCTTCGTTTCCACAAGGAAGAAGAAAAAGGGGATGAGGCTTTTGCGGAACAACTGGCTGCCAACGGCGACTGCTGGATTAATGATGCATTCGGAACAGCTCACCGTGCTCATGCATCAACGGCTGTTATTGCCAAATTTTTTCCCAACGATAAAATGTTTGGATACCTGATTGAAAGCGAAATTGCAAGCCTGGATAAGGTGTTGAAAAACCCACAACGTCCATTGACAGCTATCATGGGTGGAGCCAAAGTATCATCCAAAATTACGATCATCGAAAACCTGCTCGATAAGGTGGACAACCTCATCCTGGGCGGTGGAATGACCTACACCTTCGTGAAAGCGCACGGTGGTGAAGTAGGAAATTCAATCTGCGAATTGGAATACCTGGATACAGCTTTGGCCATCGAGAAGAAGGCTGCTGAAAAGGGTGTCAAAATATACATGGCAACTGATGTGGTTGCTGCCGATGCTTTCAGTGCCGATGCCAATACACAGATCGTTCAGGCAAGCGCTATTCCTGCTGGTTGGGAAGGTTTGGATGCCGGTCCTGACAGCATCGCTATGTTTAAAGAGGTCATCGAAAACTCGGGAACGATCCTTTGGAATGGTCCTGTAGGGGTTTTCGAAATCGAAAAGTTCGCCGTGGGATCTAAAGCAGTTGGAGAGGCCATTGTGACTGCAACCTCAAAAGGAGCTTTCTCGCTTGTTGGTGGTGGAGACTCAGTTTCGTGTGTGAACCAGTTTGGGTTTGCCGATGGAGTATCGTATATCTCTACAGCCGGAGGTGCATTGCTCGAATACCTTGAAGGACAGGTTCTTCCCGGTATTGCAGCAGTAAGAGGAGAATAAGAAATTTGATTCTGAAATACTGAAAACCCGGGGCCAAGGCTTCGGGTTTTCTAATTTTTAAATAGGTATAAAATAAGATCATGAAAAAATCAGAGCTTGCCATTGAAAACTTTAAAACACTTAATTGCGCTCAATCGGTTTTGTTGAGTTATGCCAGTGATTTAAACCTTGAAACTACAACGGCTCTACTCATTTCCAGTGGTTTTGGCGGTGGAATGACAATGGGTAAAACCTGTGGTGCGGTGACGGGAGCTTACATGGTACTTGGACTTAAAATAGATTCAAAAGGAAAAACCATGCAAGAAATAAAGGCTGAATCAAAAGCCTCGGTGCGCAAGTTCAATGAATTGTTTATCCACAAGCACGGATCGCTTTCGTGTAAAAAGCTGTTGGGGGTAAACATCTCAACGACTGAAGGAACTGCAAAGGCCAGTGAGAAAAACCTCTATGATTCAGTTTGTACGATACTGGTAGCTTCGGCAGCCGGGATTATTGAAGAGAATTTTTAACCTTCTACTGCTATTTTACGTTTGACAGGTAAAAACCTTCAAGCTTCAAACTATGAAAGCCAACGTAGGATCTATTGACCGCATCATAAGGATCGTGATAGGATTGGGAATTGCCATGGGGGGAGTCATTTTCGAAAGTTATTGGGGATTGATCGGGGTGGCGATACTGGCAACGGGTGTTTACCGGTTTAGTTTGATTTACAAGATGTTCCATATTACTACGAAAAAGGATGTAGATGAAGGTGATGGGGATCATTTCTTTTGATAACGTGAGTTGTATTTAAGAACCGGTTAACCTGAGTTCGATTTGATGGAATATTTAAATTCATTGAAAGTACATGGCTTTTGCAAAGTTATTGAAGTTATTGAAGTTATTGCAGTTATTGCAAGTGGCCAATTTTCACATCCAGCCCTGCTCCTTGCTCCCAGCTCCCTACAATGTTTGTTTTAATACGGGATCAAGCATCCCCTGTACAGATGTGAATCAAAATATACAACTTGCAATAACTTCAATAACTTCAATAACCA
>DASXUZ010000268.1:0-4981 GCA_036504555.1 Prolixibacteraceae bacterium
GCCGGCAGACCGGCATTCTCCCTCCTTGTTCCCATCCATCTGTATATGTCATCTGATACCCATCTGATACCCATCTGATACCTTTCTGTAACCTCACCATACAGAAAGGTATCAGATGAGTATCAGAAAAGTATCAGATAGGCGCGTTCAATACCCTCTTCCATCAGGTACAATCAGCCTTTGACATATCAATTCTGGTGTCAAGGCTATAATGACACAAAGAGATTGGGAAGACTTTCGGTATACAAGTCCTGAAGCTCATTGGTAGTGAAAGTGGCAATCTATATAATTAATATACAGCAGATTGCTTTGTTTTTTTTCTCATAAGGATCATGCTTCCAAGGTTCCTGTACCATGAATTGAACAGTTGGCTCTTACACGACAATCTGCACTTTGGAGGGTAACAACAGGATTTAGGTCAAACTCACCTTACCACAAGACCTCTTCCAGAATACTGCCTGCGCAATGGTCAGGGATAGGCATGTGGAGGATTTCCAGGATGGTGGGAACCATATCTTCCCCCATTATCCTGCGGCGGATTTGCATGCGTTTTACCGCGCTGCCGTGCATGATGAACGGAATGTTTGAGTTGTCATTGTAAATGGTTCGCTGGTATTTGTAAACCGGCTGCCAACCATCTTCGAGTTGATAGAGCACATCGCCCGATCGTTTAAAATTGTAGGAATTGGCAATAACTGCCAATTGTCCCTTTGAAAAATCTCCCTGGGAAAAGGAAACAGAAGGCAATGCAATTTTCACGCCTTCAAACTGATTGATAAAATTGGCAGTCTTGGTTTCGATATCATCAATTGAAATGTTTTTCTTTTCGAGCAGATCACGGTTAAAATACAGTTGCTGATCGCCCACCACTTCAATCCAGTCGCCCTGACCATATGTGATGTTCAGGAATGATTTTAACAGGGCTACCGCACTCTCGGGAGAGAATGTTCCTACGGGCATGTTGAATTCTTCCTTTAGATAGTCGGCCTGATAGATAGATGAACAGGTGGAGGTCAATACCACCAGGGCATTTCCCTTTCCAAAGCTTTTATCCAGAAAGTCTATCAGTGAGGCGATCTCCTGGTCTAGTCGAAGGTAGGTATCTTCCATTTCCAGGGAGGCGGGCCCGAACGAATTGTTCTCATAGTCCATCGAGGTAAAGGTGATTGTCAATAAATCCGGAAATTCATCCTTCCCAAGGTTTTCTGCAAGAATTAAATTGGTTGCAAAATCCCTCACGAGGGTATTTCCATAAGGGGTGGTTTTCAAAAATTTATAGCTCCCGGCTTTCTCTTTTATTTTTTTCAGATCGTATGGGAAGGTGTTCCATTTGTCGTAATAGCCTTTTTCCAGGATGTAATCATCGGGCTGGCTTTCCTGGTAGCTTTTAACCGGTAATAAAGTAGTCCAGTCGCGCTGGCTATACATTTTGGCAAACCCTTGTTCGTTGAACTGGCGAACCCATTCAGGGAAAATATCGATATAGTAGGAACTGGAAATCATGTTCCCATTTTGGGTATCAAACCAATAAGCTCCGTTGGCGGCATGTCCAGCCGAAAGAACCGCGCTCACATCGTTCATCGCCACGCTAAATACTTTTGATTGATTGCGTGTATTTATTTTAATCTGATCGCCGATTGTTGGAGCCAGCAATTTGGTAGCCGATCGTTCGCCCTCTTCAGAGTCGCTTCCCACGGTGATGAAGTAATCATCGGCAATGCAGTTGATTTCCTTTTTCTTTAGCCGGTCGTACCAACTATCGTTCACAATGCCATGAGTCGCCGGGAAAGTCCCGGTAAACATGGTGGCTGTTCCTGTCGATATCTTCTGAACATGCAAATCCAGCTGGGCATTGGTACAGACGGCACCTTCGGTCATCAATCGTTTGAAGCCTCCTGATTGAAATTTATTCCAATACCTCGAAAGGTAATCAGTTCGCATCTGGTCAACCGAAAGGACCACTACCAGGGGTGGAACATTCGCTTCTGTGTTTTTTGTACCTTGGGCACTAAGGGAATTGACCGACTGAAATGTCAGTAATATTGAAATCAATAATATCGTAAGTTTTGTCATCATCGCATTGTTTGAGTGGCAAAAGTATAAAAACAAAAAGAGATCGTCCACCATTAACCATCAACGTACATGAAAACAAAAAATTATTTTGCCCTGATGATTGCCTTGTTTATTTGCACTACCGCATTTGTACGCACAGAAAAACCTGTAGATCAAAAAGCCATCCTACTCGAAAAGATGCACTGGTTAATCGAACGCTCGGATATGAATACCGTTCGTGAGGGATTTGATCGAATCTGCCGGGAGAATAACTTTCCTTCCATGGTTGCTGGTTTGAGAGATGGACATTACAAGGGGGCTACTCCTGATGATGATTACGGATACAGGCATGAGGTACAATTTGAGATGAAAAACGGGAAGATGATCTCAATCGATTATGACGAAATACACCACGATGGTCATGCCAAACAGTCTGATAAAGCGTATGGTGAACGAATGCTTAAAAGCGGCACGAGCCCTGCCATCGCCTATCCGAAATATGAATCGCAAATGCTGGAAAAGCAGAATTACAACCAGGTGGATGGAGTAAGTGGTGCCAGTTATTCGCTTTACCGTTTTAAGCTGGCCATCTTGTATGCCATTTTGAATTCAGGACAACTATAGGTGTTGAATTAAACGAAATCAAAGACCAGATCGAATTTTTTAGGTCGTTTTCTTATATCTCCAAACAGCCAGTACAAGGAAAGTGCCTCCGATTATGCACAGGGCGGTGAATTCATGGATCAAATCACTGAACCCGGAGCCTTTGAGCACCACCATTCGCATGATGCGCATAAAATGGTAAACAGGATTGGCTTCATCAACAATTTGTGCCCAATGGGGCATGCTGTCAACAGGAGTGAATATGCCGCCCATCAGGATGAATATCATCATGAAGAAATAAGTCACAAACATGACCTGCTGCTGGGTATGGGCCACAGTCGAAATAAATAAACCCAGGCCGAGGATTCCAATGAGATACAAAACACCATAGCCAAAAACCAGCCACAGGCTTCCAACAATGGGCAGGTTGAAAACGAGCCGTGCTATAAGCAGTCCGAACGCCAGGTCAAAAAGGGCAATGGCGATAAATGGAATCAGTTTACCGGCGATGAATTGTGTTTTCTTGATCGGTGTTACGTTCAACTGTTCAATGGTTCCAAGTTCCTTTTCCTTTACAAGACTCATACCAGAAAGAAACAAGCCGATGAGCGTTACCAAAATGGCCAGAATGCCAGGAGCCATATACCATTTGTACTCCAGTTCGGTATTGTACCAGAAACGTGAAATCGTGTTGATTTGATAGGGCGCCTTAAATTCAGGTAGTCCTTTCCAGTCTGCAATGATGTTCTTGTTGAAATCACGGATCACGGAAGCTGCATATGAATAAGCAAGCTGGGCAGCCGATCCGTCGATGGCATTGACCAGCAATTGTACCGAAGCTTTGTCGTCACGAATTAAATTACGCTCAAATTCAGAAGGAATCACTAGAACCATGTTGGCCTTGTTGCGCAACAATTCCTTCTCGCCATCCTCGGGATTGAAGGAAGAGTTGGTGATGGTGAAAAACGGAGAAGCATCAATCTTGGACACCAACTTTCGTGAAGTGGCCGATAGGTCATTGTCAACCAGGAAGATATTGAGGTTTTTAATGTCATAGGTGGCCGCAAAAACCAAGATGAGCATTTGCATCATCGGGACCATCAATATCATCCGAAGCATGGTTTTGTTTCGCTTTACCTGGATGAACTCTTTCTGGATGACGTAGAATATGGTTTTCATGAGAAGTGTCTAAAGTAATTTAAAGTGAACTAGAGTATTTAAAGTGAACTAAAGTATTTAAAGTGGCTGGAGTGCCTAAAGTACTTTAGACACTTTAGTTCACTCTAAGTACTTTAAGTACTTATTCCAGTCTTATCTTGAAATTTTTAATGCTCAGTGCAATGAATACAAAGGTCATCGACATCAGGATAAGTGTTTCTTTCCAAACGTACATAATTCCAGTTCCTTTCAGCATGATATTTTTAAGGATTACAATAAACCAACGAGGTGGCATTATATTACTAAAAATACGAAGTGGAAGGGGCATATTTTCAATGGGGAACATAAATCCTGAAAGTAAAATGGTTGGCAGCATCAGTGCCAGCAGCGAAATAAACATGGCTACCATCTGGCTAGGGGCTATTGTTGAAATCAGGATGCCCAGGCTCAGCGCCATGAGAATGAACAGAAAGCTTTCAGCCATCAGGAAAATAAAACTGCCTTTGATGGGGACGCCAAATATGAAATAACCGATTAGCATGATGGTCAATGCATTGATAAAGGAAAGTAATAAGTAAGGCGTCACTTTCCCAAGTACGATTTGTATGGGCTTTAAAGGTGAAGCCAATAGCACTTCCATGGTTCCCAGTTCCTTTTCCTTGCTGATGGAAATGGAGGTCATCATAGCTGAAATGAGCATCAGGATCATGGCCATGATGCCCGGCACAAACATGTAAACGCTTTTTAAGCTCTCATTGTAAAGCATCCTTACTTCCGTATTGATCTGGTTGGGAAGTTGAACATTTTGAAGCTTTTCTTTTTTGATAAAGTCGTTGATAATTCCCGAAGCGTAACTGGTAAGTATCCTGGCTGTATTCGGATCTGAGGCATCGGCCAGCAATTGTACATCGGCCTTGCCTTCACGTTCAAGCGTTTGCTCAAAATCAGGCCCGAAGGTAACCACCATTTTTACTTGTCCACTGCGAAAAACATCTTCGACATCATCGCTGGGAAGCAACTCTTTGCCCATGAGAAAATAACCCGAGGAAAGCAGTTTAGAGGTGATTTTACGGGTTGTATTGTCGTGCGATTGATCCATGATGGCAATTCTCGAATCCTGAATGTCTGAATTGATGACCTTCCCGAAGAGCAAAAGCTGCACGATGGG
>DASXUZ010000269.1:0-3144 GCA_036504555.1 Prolixibacteraceae bacterium
TCGTTTTTCAAAAATCCGGAATATGCAAGGTACCGCGAAGCGGGGAACTTTAAAATTCCGTTCTGGCTTCAACCTCTGAAATATTATAAAGGTGCCGCCTGGTATCAGAAAGATGTTTTTATTCCCAAGGATTGGAGCGGCCAGTTTATAGGATTGTTCCTTGAAAGGTGCCATTCGGAAAGCCGATTGTGGGTTGATAATAATCCGGTTGGTATGCAAAATTCACTTGGAACTCCTCATCAATACGATCTGACTAAAATGCTGGTGCCCGGGAAACACCGATTGACCATATATGTTGATAACCGCATCAAGGACATTGATCCCGGGATTAACTCTCACAGCATTTCGGATCATACGCAAACCAACTGGAATGGCATGGTCGGACAACTTTACCTTGAGACAAAACCGATGTTAAATATACGCAATATTCAGGTTTATCCCGACATCCAAAACAAAAGATTCAAGGCCAAAGTCAGGGTAGTCAATCCAACAGATCGTCCAATTAAAGCTGAACTCAAGTTAAAAGTTACCGGTGCCGGAACTCCCGACAGCCAGTCCGGCAAGTTTGATATTGTGGCCGGTGAAAATATCCTGACCATGGAATATCCTATGGGAAATGATGTAAAGTTTTGGAATGAATTTCATCACGAAATATACCTGCTCGAAGCCGTCCTAACCGACCCAACTTCGAATAGAGGCGATACCAGCCGGACAACCTTTGGAATGCGGGAGTTCAAGCCTGTAGGGAAACAACTGCAAATCAATGGTGAGCCAACTTTCTTGCGTGGCACACTTGAATGTGCAATTTTCCCAAAAACGGGTTATCCGGCCACTGATCTTAAGGAATGGCTCCGCATTTTTAATGTTTGCCGTGCTCATGGACTGAACCACATGCGTTTCCACTCGTGGTGTCCTCCGCAAGCCGCCTTCGATGCCGCCGATCAAACCGGTTTCTATCTTCAGGTCGAATGTTCGTCATGGGCCAATCAATCAACAACTTTGGGCGATGGAAAACCGTTTGACAAATACCTTTACGAAGAGAGTCAGCGCATGGTTGAGCAATACGGAAATCATCCATCATTCTGCATGATGTTGTATGGGAACGAACCCGGTGGTGATAATCAGGTTCCTTTCCTGACTGAATTTGTTAATTTCTGGAAAAACAAAGATCGCAGACGAATATACACTTCAGGTGCAGGTTGGCCAAATCTTCCTGTAAATGATTACTTAAGTTCCGCAAGTCCGCGCATTCAAGGCTGGGGACAGGAATTAAAAAGTGTAATTAACGGAGAGGCTCCTCGTACAGATTACGACTGGTCGGATTACAACGCCAAATTTTCACAACCAATTGTTAGTCACGAAATTGGTCAATGGTGCGTATATCCGAATTTTAAAGAGATTGTCAAATATGATGGCGTCTTGCGAGCCCGCAACTTTGAGATATTTCAGGAGACCCTTAAAGATCACGGCATGGAACAACTTGCAGACAGTTTTTTGCTGGCTTCCGGTAAATTGCAGGCTTTGTGTTATAAGGCAGATATTGAAGCTGCCTTGCGCACTAAAAATTTTGGCGGATTTCAGTTGCTCGATCTCCACGATTTCCCAGGACAAGGAACAGCACTGGTGGGCGTTCTGGATGCTTTTTGGGGTGAGAAGGGATACATTTCACCTGCAGAATATAAGCGGTTCTGCAATAGCACTGTTCCGCTGGCAAGGTTGAAAAAGTGTATTTTCACCAACAACGAAACGTTCGAGGCTGATGTTGAAGTTGCACATTATGGAGATGGTGTAATAAAAGGATGCACACCTGAATGGAAAGTCACCGACAAAACCGGCAAGGAAATTCAATCGGGCAAATTCTCCAAAACTGACATTCCACTTGGAAATGCTTTTAAACTTGGCAACATATCTTTCCCGCTAAATTCAATCACAATTCCGGAGAACTTGAAACTTGAAGTAACTGCTAATGGTTTGGCCAATAGCTGGGATTTCTGGGTTTATCCGGCAAAAAAGGAGAGGATAGCAGGAGAAGAAAAAATAAAAGTAGTACAGAAAATAGATGGCCAGACCGCACAATTTCTTGAAAATGGAGGTTCCGTCATTCTTACGCTAAAAAAAGGAACTCTTAAGGATGAAATGGGTGGCAACGTTAAGATTGGTTTCTCCAGTATTTTTTGGAATACAGCATGGACACGCGGTCAGGCACCTCACACACTGGGGATTCTATGTAATCCGAAACATCCTGCCCTGACTGAATTCCCAACTGAATACTACAGCAACTGGCAATGGTGGGACGCGATGAGTCATTCAGGAGCGATAAATATCAGTAGTTTCCCCTCCGAAATAAAACCTATTGTTCGGGTAATCGACGACTGGGTTACAAACCGCTCGCTTGCTTTAATTTTTGAAGCTAAAATCGGTAAAGGAAAAATACTAATTTCAGGAATCGATTTGATACAGGATTTTGACAAACGTCCCGAAGCACAGCAATTGCTTTTCAGCCTGAAAAAATATATGGCCGGATCCCAATTCAATCCAGCCGTGGATCTAAATATCAATAAAATTAAAGAGCTATACAATTGATCCCGATTACGTATTTTTGAGTAGAATGAACATTAAAGAATCCATTATGAAACAAAGTCCAATTTCATATTTATTCCCGCTTACGGTTGCCCTCTTGCTGTTTGCATTGCAAGATTTCTCGTATGGCATTGTAAAAGAGACACAGGTAGTTCAGGATTTAAATAATATTTATACTCCACATCCTAAAACTAAACCTCGTATTAATGGTCCTTTGGTTTATGGTTGCCGGCCTGGTCACCCCTTCTTATACAGGATTCCATGTCAGGGAAAGCGTCCGATTAGCTTTATCGTAGAAGGATTACCACCCGAATTGAAATACGATCCTTCGACAGGTATCATCTCAGGTAAGGCTCCTGAAAAGGGTGATTATGATATCTTGATTTTAGCCCGCAATTCAAAAGGAACCAACCTACGAAAATTAAAGATTGTAGCAGGTGATCAAATTGCCCTCACACCGCCAATGGGTTGGAATCATTGGTATGCCCATTACGACCGGATTACCGATAAAATGATGCGTGAGGCGGCTGATTTAATGATTAAGAGCGGCATGGTTGATGTTGG
>DASXUZ010000270.1:0-2157 GCA_036504555.1 Prolixibacteraceae bacterium
CCAGTTCCGGTAAGTGAGCGGAATTTAAACAATGGATATTCCAAATAAATTGCGAATAACAGGTAAAATTCCTTATTAAGAGTATTGTTAATTGTAAATCCAGTCTTGCAGAATAAATAATATGAGTTTGGTGGATGCAAAAGGCAAGTGATTACTTTCATAAAACAAGTATTATTTTACCATAACCATAAGTTAGATTTAAGCCATATTGCCAGTGATGGCCTGAAAATTTCTGGTTTTACGCCAAATCCCTCAATTGCAAGCATTGTTAATATTGACAAAGCCGTATTCGTAAACTCCCGCTTTATTTTATCAGAATTAGATCCCCATACATCCATGTGTAAAGGGCTTTATAGAAAAAGGAATGCACCCCTTTTTTTTCGAACCAATCGTTGGGTTATTCCCTTTTTTTATACTCCCAAAGAAATAGTGTCCGATGAAATCAGGGAAATCAACTTAATGAGTTTTTCAGCTGAACCCAAGGAGGCTCGAAAGCTTGAAAATATAAATCTGTAATAAATCCATTTATCAGCTAGGGTAAAAACAGGTTCGCGCTTTTAATACGTAGCGGCGAAAGAGCATGAAAATGCAGAGGCTTAGAATGCATGAACAATTTTTGATTTATCTTTTAATTAAACTTAAACTTAAACGTATGAATTTAAATTTACTTCGGAACAAATTGGCATTGGTGATTGTGCTACTTACAGGAAGTGCAATTACTTCTTTTAGCCAACAGGACTCAACTAAAATTAAAGTTGCAGAAGATGTGTTTGTAAGCCAGCAAGATCCATCGGTCAATAAAAATGGTGAAACAGATATGGGTGTATCAATTGACGAAAAGAATAGTGATAGCCGCGAAACCTATTTAAAGTTTGATATCTCAGGACTTTCCGGCAAAGGGGGATTGGTCAGCGTCGATTTGTCAATGGTTGCTGCAGTCAAAAAGGAAGCTCCTTGGACTTTAATACCTCATCTATACATTAACATTTTTGGATGTACTAAACCTTGGTCTGAGACTACCTTAACCTGGAACAATAAGGTTGACTCAGATCCTGAAATCATTGCAGAAGGTGATATTACAGCAGAAGGTGGCAGGTATGAAATTAACGGAATCGGTGCTGATACGACGACCCTGAAAAAATACATCGAAACGGCCATGAAGAATCATCAACAATTTGTCAGCTTTGTGATTAAAGGTAAGCAAGAGACTCCAAATTCGAGGATTTGGATTTCTGATATGATTTGGGAACCAGCCAGGTTAATTGTAGTCCAGGATGTTGATCTGGACGAACCTGGTTATGTGGTAGTTGAAGCACAATCACTCAGCATTGCAAGTGCAAACAATGCAACAACTATTTCTGTTGACAATGGATCATTACAATTGAATGCAGCCATATTACCTGTCAATGCAGACATTAAAAGAGTCCAATGGAGCGTATTGGACGAATCGGGAAAAGCAACCATTAGTCCTGATGGCTTATTGACAGCATTGGATAATGGCACTGTGAATGTGATTGCTGATGCCATTGATGGCAGCTGGCTTCGGGCTGAAACTGTTATAACCATCACTGGACAAGATTATACATGGGCTGAAAAAAATATTATCGTAAATGGAGATTTTTCATCGAATAGCACCTGGTATGGAAATGTCAATATTGTGGATGGAGTTGGGATGTTTGCTCCTGAGACTGTTACAACAAACCCTTGGGATGCCGGTGTGATTCAGGAAATGAAACTTCCGTATGATAAAAAAGATCTGAATTATATCTTTTCATTTCAAATACACTCTGATGAAGACAGATCTTTACTAGTATTTATGCAGGATCACAACAACGATTATACGAAGTATGGAATTTCGACAGATGCCGAATCCAATGGTTCATCTTGGTGGACTATTGAACATGTTCCATCAACGCCAACTTTTTATCATTTCCATGTCAATTTTACAAACATGGCAGTAAATTGTTCGCAGCATCTGACTTTTGGTGTTGGATCTTCGATTTCACCAATCTATGTTGATAGTGTTTCATTGATGACTGCTGAGGATTTTGCATCAAAAGCTCTCACAATCCATAATAACAATTTAAAAGTTTATCCGAATCCGGTTGGAGCAGCAAATGAACTGACAGTAAGCCTTGCGACTGAAAATGAGCGAGT
>DASXUZ010000271.1:0-7484 GCA_036504555.1 Prolixibacteraceae bacterium
ATTAAATGGACGCAGCTCCTTGTTGCTGTTGGTTTGTCCAAAGAGACTCACCTTGGTCAGCCAGTTTCGGTTAAACCCCTGCTGTAGAGTCAATCCGCCGAATGCCTTTTGGTAGTCTTCATATCCACGTGTGGCAGCCCAGTTAGCGGCTGCCTTTTGGGGAGTCTGCTCAAAAGTTTTCAAATCAATCGAACTGGGAATGAAGGCATCGGTTTGAATAAAGGCTCCCAACAGATTGAGGATGGTTTGGCCGCGGGTTATGGATGAAGTCCATGTCACATTGTGCCGGTTGGTTTCATTGTTTTCGCGGTAACCATTTGAATGAAACCGGCTGTAAATCAGTGAATGGGTACTGTTTTTTAAGGCGATCTCCAAATTGCCTGTATACTTGATGGTTTGAAACGAGCCCACTGATAGACGTTGTGAAAATTGTGTGTGGGTAGCTTGTGAGGGGTTAAACAAAAGTACTCCACCGAGGCCTGAACCGTAAAATCCGGAGGCTGGTCCTTTGACGATTTCCAGGTCAGCTATTTGATCCAGCTCGAGGTCTTCAAGGGTGGTTTCACCCACTCCGTTTGTCAGGGGGATATCGCCGTAATAGGCCCTTATTTTGTTGGTGCCATAGGGTGACCGTGTTCCAATTCCCCGAATGGTAAGCCGGTTGGTATTGATCGATCCGCTCTGCATCCATACACCCGGCGTTTTATTAACCGAAGGCGCCAGCGTAAAGGAAGGTTCCCTTGTCAGTTGATTGTTGGTAATAATTCCAATCGATCCGGGGGTATCAAACAATCGCTTACCTGAACCGAAAGCCTTGACCACGACTTCCTGAATGTTGATCGTGCTATCTGACTTTTGTTGAAATGAGGACAGGGGTAATCCCGTTTTGATATCCGACACCTTGGCTTCACGCCCGTATTGGGCCCATAAGGGAATTGAACCCATGAAAAGTGGGATCAATAGCAGGCAGCGATAGAGATTTATTTTCACAATCGGATCTTGAATAATTGACTTGATAGAAAGAATAGATCGCAGACTTAACAGGATCTAACGGAGTATAAGTGGACGCTTCTCATCCGTTCAACCTAGGTAAATAGCTGTTCTTTATTCCGCTAGTCTTTTATTTTCTTGGGTTTACAAACCTTTTCTTCCTTTTTGGATTTTCTTCCACAGCTTTTGCAAATATATTTTGCATCGTCTTTTTCCTTGTAATCGTCGTCGCTACACTTTTTCTTGGGCATATTTTACTTGTTATCCTGTTCGATGTGCTGAAGAACAACTGTAACGGGGTAATTGTTTCTCAAATACTCCGCCAGTTTCTCAGCAGCATAGACCGAACGATGCTGCCCGCCTGTACAACCGAAGTTTACACTCAGGTGTGTAAAACCTCTTTCGAGGTAAACTTCCACGGAATGGGATACCAGGCTGACAACAGGTGCCAGGAACTCAGCCATGGTTGATTTTGTCTCCAGGAATTGCTGTACCTCGGGATCTTTACCTGTCAGGAACTTATACTCCAGATAGCGGCCTGGGTTGTGTATGGCCCGGCAGTCGAACACGAAACCACCACCATTTCCTGAGCGGTCTTTAGGGATCCCCTTTTTATAGGAAAAACTGCTCACATTGACTGTTAACCGGTCATTCTCAGAACCGATGGATTTCAGGAAGGCAGAGTGAACAACTGCTTTGAGAACCTTGATTAACTCGGGTAGCTTTACCTCAATGGTATTTTTTGCCAATAAGGCTTCGAGGTTTTGAAGTGCAAAGGGGATACTTTTCAGGAAATGTTGCTTTTTTTCAAAGAATCCACGGAAGCCGTAGGCTCCCATAGCCTGCATAATGCGGATCAGGACGTAGCCGTCAAAGAGGGATTTGAATTTCTGGCGGTCAAGATCCTTGTATTGGCTCAGTTCGTCGAGGTAAAATTCCAATAATTCTTCCCGTTCGGATTCCGGGATGTCGGCTTTGGCATCGTACAGCAGCGATGCCAGGTCATATTGCAGTGCCCCTTTTCGCCCTCCTTGGTAGTCTATGAAATAAACCTTCTGATCCTTGAGCATGATATTGCGGGACTGAAAATCGCGGTACAGGAAGGTGTGCCCATCGGCTGCCAACAAGTAATTGCTGAATTGTTCGAAATCATTTTCAAGGGCTTGTTCGTCGAAGGGAATTTTGGCCAGTTTCAGGAAGTAATACTTGAAATAATTCAAGTCCCACATCATGGATTGTTTGTCGAAGGATTCACGGGGGTAACAAATGCTGTAATCAATGTCTTCACCTGCTTCCAGCTGAATGCGGGGAAGCAAATGCAGTACCTTCTTGTATTCTTCAACAATCTTTTCTGAAAAACCTTCTGTTTCCCGGACACTTGATAGGAAATCAAACAGGGTGGTGTTTCCCAAATCTTCCTGGAGATAACACATTTGATCGGAACTGACTGAATAGATCCGGGGTACTGGAATGTTGTACCTGAGAAAATGAGCCGAGAATTCAAGGAACGCCTTATTTTCCTTCACGTCATGGTTGTAAGCACCAATTACCTTGTAGTGCATACTCTTTATCCGTGCATATTCGCGGTAAGAACCCGATGCAGGAAGCAACTCAAATAAGGTTACTTCTTCCTTAAAGTGTGCTTCAAATAAGCCAATTAACTGATCTTTTATTTGTTGTTCCAAGTTGAATCTGTTTATGTGTGTTGATATGAATTGGGCTGATAGTCGAGTTCGCTGTTGAGTTTCACTCAGCAGTTAACTACTACCTCATTTCTTTTGTTTGTCAAGTGATTCCTTTATACGTTTCAACTGATCATTTGGATATTTTTCCTCCGGTTTCATGTTCAGGGCCTTTGTATAATTGAAGCGTGCGATGCTGTAATTTTCGCTCTGCATAGCCTGGTCTGCCAGTTCTATCAGTTTGTTGTATTCAACATCTCGCACATCTAATTTATCCTGATCCATCAGTTTCTGAATGTCCTTGATCCTCGTTCTTGGGTAATCTTCACTTTTTTTGATGACAATGGCCCTGGTGTAATAAAACCTTGCCACCGAAATGTCTTTCATTGTAAAGGCTTCATCTGCCATGGTAATCAGGTCCTGGTATTCTTTTTCTTCCTTTTCGGAAAGCAGGGAATTGGTCAATCTCAGAATTTCATGGATCTGGTCCTTGGGGTATTGTTCCCATGATTTTATTCCAAGTGCCTTGTAGTAAAAGAATTTGGCTACCGAATAACTCTTTTTCATAAAAGCTTCGTCAGCCTGCGTAATAACTTGCTGGTAGCCCGATCGATCGACTGATGATAATTCTGATTCAACCAGTTTACGGATCAGTTCAATCTGATTTTTCGGATATTCTTCTGTCGGCTTTAATTCACTGGCTTTGTAATAAAAGAAACGGGCTACCGTATAGTTTTTGACCCCAAATGAATCATCGGCTTTGCTTATGGCCTCATCATAATTGCTGACCGTTTGATAGGATTGTGCACGGGCCGCTGCTGCTTTTTCAGTTTCTGCCGCATTCACTACAGGAGCTGTCACCACTGGTTCAGTTTTAATTGCCAGCTTATCGGCCTGCTCCTTCACTTTCTGAAGAGAATCTTTCATGTCTTGTTGTCTGGCTAGCTGCTTGATTTGTTCCTGCTGAGCAATCAATCCATCTATTTTATTGATTTGATCTTTGGGGTATTTTTCATTGGGTAATATGCCCAGGGCATTGGAATAGTTGGTTCGTGCATCCACGTATTGTTGTTCTGTCAATGACTGATCAGCAATGAAAATTGCCTTGTCATAGGCTTCCTTGTTGGCTTTTTCTTTGGCCAGTCGCTGGGCTTCCTCCATCGCGCTAAGCCTGGCCGTTTCTTCCAGTTGAGCAATCATGGCATCAAGTTCAGCAATGCGCTGGGGAGGCATGGGCTCCGAAGGCTTGTAATCATGTGCCTGCTGGTAAGCATCCCTCGCTTCTTTGAGCTTGTTCTGCCCGAATGCTTGTTCTGCTGATTTTACACTTTGTGCGTACAAGCGGTTTATTTCTTCCGCACCTGCAAGTTCCTTCATCAAAAGGTCAATCTTGGCAATCTGATCTTTGGGCACCACTTCCCCGGGTTTCACCAATAAGGCACCCTGGTATTTCTCTTTGGCCTTTTGATATTCCTTGTTTGTGAAATTGTTGTTTGCATCGGCCATCAATGATTCATACTGAGCATCCAGTTTTTTTAACCTTTCTTTTTCAGCCAGCAGAGCAGCTCTTCTTTTGGTGATTTCTCCCAGTTGCTTTTTTGCATAGGGGTCGTTGGCTTTGGTAGTAAGTGCAATTTCATACTGGACAGTTGCCTCGTCCAATAGGTCTGATTTAAAAGCCACATCACCTGCTGCAATAGCCTGGGCGTATTGTTGATCTTTCAAATCACCCATGAGTTGATCTATTTCGGCAATCCTGGTTTTGGGATATTGCTCGTTTGGCAGGATCGAAAGCGCCTCGTTGTATAGCATCCGTGATGGGGTATATGCTTTGTCTGTAAATGCCTGGTCGGCTCGTTTGATGGATTCCATGTAGGCCGATTGGGTGGCCTTGTTTTTGGTATCCAGGAGTGCAAGATCAGCCAGTAGCTTGTCTATTTCTTTGATCCGGCGCACCGGCAGTGGCTCGGAGGGTTTTATTTCAGAGGCCAGAACAAAAGCAGACCTTGCAGTTGGATATTCCTTGTTGCTCAGCAAGGCTTCAGCTTCTTTTACCTTTGCAGCATACAATTCTTCTCTTTGACGTTCAGCACCTGCCTGGGTTAGCAATTGATCCAATTTTTCAATCTGGCGTTTGGGATAATCAGAATCGGGGAGATACTGCAAGGCCTCCTGGTATTTTTCTTTGGCCTCCTGGTATTTCTTGTCGCCCACCTGTTTGTTTGCAGCATTGATGGCCAGGTTGTATGACTGGGTTAATTTAGCCAGTTGTGCCAGTTTGGCCTCTGTTTGTCCCAGCTTTTCTTTGGCCACAGGGTCCGTTCCTTTTATGGCAAGTGCTGTTTGGTATCCTGTTTTGGCGGTGTTAAAATCGTTTTCGGTGAATGCTTGATCTGCCTTTGTCATGGCCTCGTTAAACGAATTCTCCTGAGCATCCCTGATGGACTTCTGGTAGGCTTCTTCTTTCTGGCGCGCTGCTGCCTGTTCACGTTCGTTACCGGCGATCAGCGAATCGATCCTGGCAATCATCTGGTCAGGCAATTGTTCTGCAGGTTTCAGTTTCTTGGCTTCCTGAAAGGTGACCCTTGCATCTGAATAGGTCTTTTGTTCAATCTGGTTGTTCCCTTTGGCAATGGCATCTGTGTATGCTTTTTCGTTGGCAGCGGCCAATGCCTGAAGGCGGTCATTTTCCTTTTTCTGGTTCTCAGCTAACTGATTCAGAATGGTTTCAATATTTTTAATCTTGGATTTGACTTCCGCCGAAGTGGGTTTCATCGTCAATGCACTTGAATAATTGATTTTGGCCCCCTGGTAGTCTTTCTGTTCGAAGGCAGCATCACCCTTGCCAACCAATGCAAGGAATTCTGTTTCAGCCTGTTCCAATTTGGCCTTATCATCCAATATTTTATCGATTTTACTGATTTGACTGCTTGGATAGGCTTCTGCGGATTTTAACTTCAAGGCTTCCATGTACAACATCTTTGACTTTTGAAAGTCATTTGCAGCCAATGCCTGATCGGCCTGCTGAAGGGTTTCCTGGTATTTTTTATCCGTTCCAATGATGACTATTGCCTGTTCAGTTGCTGCAATTTTCTCAGTTGCCAGTTTATTGCCTGGCTTCAATTCAAGGGCTTTTTGGTATGAACTGATGGCCTGGATGTAATCTTTTAGTTTGGCCAGCTTGTCACCATTTTCAATACTTTGGGTAAATGCCTTCTCCTGCTGTTCCAAGCTGGCCGCCTGTTGTTTTTCCTGGTTAATCAGGTTAATCTGATTTTGGGGATATTCATTTTCAGGAATGAGTAGTTTAGCCTGGTTGTATAGTTCAGCGGCCTGGTCTAACTTCTTAGACTGATAGTTATTGTCAGCCTTGGCAATTAGGTCGTCAAACTGTTTTTGTTTTTCAACCAATGCAAGGAGTCGGTCGATTTCCTGGATACGGCCATTGGCATAATCATCGCCTGGTTTGTATTGCAATGCTTCCTCATAACCAGTGCGGGATTCCTTGTATGTTTTGCGTTCGAAAAGTCCGTTGGCACGGGCAATGGCGCTCTTGTATTTTTGTTCCAATTCGGTCTTCTGCTTATCGGTAATTTCCAGGGCCTTCACTAAATCCTGAATCTCGGCGATACGGTCGTTTGGATAGGCCTTTTCAGGAAACAGCTTTTGGGCATCCTGGTATTTTAACAGGGCTGCTGGATATTCGCCCCGCTTAAAAAACACATCGGCCTCACTGACTGACTGGTCGAAGTTTTTCTGGCGTGTCGCCAGATCCTGGGCTTCGGTTTTTGTAATAGTGTGTACTTCTTTCTTTACCTGACTTGATTGCAGTTTTGCATTGGCAATTTGTTCGGCGATCTGAATATCATTGAATATGATTTCCTTTTCAAAATTATCGGTTTGCTTACCGTAAAATATTTTACCCGATGGCTTTAGTGAGAAACTTTTGTCGATCCCTTCTACCTCCCTAAAGAGCTGTACCACCATCGGGAATGGCGGAAAGGCATTGTCGCGCTTCCAGACTTCCTGCGGAATATCGGTCGAGACAATAATTGTTTTGCTAAAATTCCCCGGTATACTAAAAACAAGGGTGAATTCATTGAAATATTCAAGTTCCAGCCTGAAGCGACCACTCTTGGGTACTTCAACCTTGGTGGTTTCGCCTCCGCTTTTTGATATTTCAATGCTGCCAATGCCCGATGATTGGACTTCAGGAACAATTTTTCCGGTTATAACAAATGATTTCTTGTTCTGTCCAGCAGCTGTTAACTGGAACAAAAACAGAACAATTAAAAAAAGCAACACGCCCAACCGTCTAAACTTTTGCATACCTGTCAGTTTCTTTTGAGGAATTAATTAAAAGTTCAACTCTGTAAAATTAACCAAAACAATTGATGGTTAAAAATGAAAATCAAATAAACCTTTCTTTTAACGTCAGTTTGACCGCGATAATTGCCCTTGCTGGCTCAAGGCCCCTGTGAAACAGAGTAACAAAGTACCAAAGTTCCTAATTAACAGAGTACCTAAGTACCAAAGCTCCTAAGTACCTAAGCTATTGATCCCAATTTGCTACTTTGTCAATTTGTTAATTTAGCACTTTGCGACTTTGTCTCCTTGTTACTCTTTACACACAATTGTTTAGTTTGAACTCAGGTTATTTTATAGTATTCAAGCCTTTAGAGCGTATCTGCTATACCTTGCCCCCTGCCGGGTACCTTGCTTCTGTAATGTATCTGTAATCTAACTGTAATGTATCTGTATTGTACATTACAGATACATTACAGTTAGATTACAGATACATTACAGAAGCAA
>DASXUZ010000272.1:0-9388 GCA_036504555.1 Prolixibacteraceae bacterium
TTTTACATTTTGATTTTACTTCCTTATCCCCATCCTTCTGTCATTGTCATCTGTAACCCATGTGTAACTCATCTGTAACCTTTCTGTAACCTCACCATACAGAAAGGTTACAGATGGGTATCAGAAAAGTATCAGATAGACGCGTTCAATACCCTCTTCCATCAGGTACAATCACCATGGTAGGTATCTATTTTCATGTCAAAGCCAATAGGCTTTGCTCGAAAGGATCATGCTTTAATGGTTTCTGAACCATGAATTGACCTATAAGCTGTTACACGACAATAGCAAATGCTTTGATCATTGTGTGCTTTTCTTCAATTAGGCATCCTACCAACTGAGCTGTAGTATTTTAGCAGCACTTGCTTCAAAATCCCTCTAATATGAGTCTCAGTATTCCCATCAGGGGATTTAGATATCTTAATTAGGCGGTTGCCAGGGTAGCAATACTGACCCGGGCATCGGTTTTGGAGAGGATGGCCTGGGCACAGGCTTCAATGGTTGCACCGGTGGTTACCACGTCATCGACCAGCAGAATGTGTTTCCCGGAGAAGGCCTCCGGGTTTTTTAATTCGAAAATGCCTTCCACGTTTTGCCAGCGTTCATAGTGGCTCTTTCGGGTTTGAGTTTCGGTCGGCTTTACCCGGATCAGATTGCCGATGGTCAAAGGTTTGCGCAATTGGCTGGCCATTCCAAGGGCAATCCACCAGGATTGATTGTATCCCCGTTTTTGTTCCCTTTTAGGATGCAGGGGTACGGGGCAGATCAGGTCAATGGAGGAAAAATCATTGGATTGCAAAAGGTCAATCCCAAATTGCTTGCCCATTTCTGCGCCCAGTTCCTTCATTCCCCTGTACTTCAGGTTGTGGACCAGCAATTGATATTTGCTGCCTTTGCTGAAATAGAAAAATGAAGTGGCAGATTCAATCCTCACTTTTCCGTAGAAGAGCTGGGCTACTGGATTCTCGGGGATCAGGTGAAAATTGGTGCGTGGAATATGGTGCAGGCAATGCAGGCAAATCCATTTTTCCTGCTCGATGAGTTTATCGCCACAGGTGACGCACAATTTTGGATAAATCAATTCAGTCAGGTAATACAAAAGTGGAAAGTTCATGGCATGGTTTTAGTTGATTTGTTTTCAGTGAAATTTTATTTATAGAAAGTTAATAAAAAATATTCACATATTCAGCATCAGGAAGGATTTGGTTTTCAAACGGACTCTGAACCAGATTTAACTGGAACCCAGTTGGTTTATTGGTATTAAAATAGTAACTTAGGACAAATTATACACCACACTAATTATGGAAGAATCAAAAGAGGCTGTTGAAGGGGAACAGCCAGCTAGCCATCAAGATGAGCTGAAAAAGGAAACTACTGATCCCTTTATGAATAAAAAACCAGTAGTGAGAAAAGCACGATCAAAGGCATCCGCCGTTTTGGTTACAAAAAAACCGGCCAGCACTTCCTCTGCCTCAAAAGCAGTACCCGCTTCTTCAAGTTCAAAACCCATGGCATCGGGAGCGAGTCCTATAACGAATCTCCCGGATGAGGATTTAAAAAAACACGCTGGACACAATGGCCATAAAGCGTCAAAGGATGTTGTGAAAACGGACCTTCACAAATCTGGTGTAGCTACAAAGCCCAAAAGTGGATCAGACAAACCTGTTCATGCCAAGGCTGAGGTGACTTCGATTGCCCAGAAAGGAAAGGAAGTTTCCGAAAAGCCATTAAAAACCTTGGAGAAGAGTACCAAAAAGGCTGAAAAGAAGGTCGTTAAGTTAAAAAAGAAAGTGAAGAAAGCGATCAAAAAGGATGTGAAGAAGAGCAAGCTGCAGATCCTGAAGGATAAGCTGCTCAAGGCCTTTTCAAAACTGAGACGCAGCTCTAAGAAACTTAAAAAGGTCCATCCATAAGCCTCTGCTGCCAGAGCGCTTCCATGTAAAAAGAAAAGCACCCCGGTTTCCCGAAGTGCTTTTTTTGTTGTTGGGAGTAAATTGGTCATCTAAACTATTATGCCTTTTGGAAGTTAGGGGGAAGCGTGAAGTTAAAAACTTCGGCAGCCGGCAAACGAAAAAAGCACCTCAGTTACCTGAAGTGCTTTTTTGACGATGAGCGAGAAACGAGACTCGAACTCGCGACCCCGACCTTGGCAAGGTCGTGCTCTACCAACTGAGCTATTCTCGCAATAAAATGATGAACCAGTTTTTAAAAAAGTACCCGGAGCGGGACTTGAACCCGCACAACCAATGGTCACAAGATTTTAAGTCTTGCGTGTCTACCGATTCCACCATCCGGGCCTCCTTAAAAAGAGCGAGAAACGAGACTCGAACTCGCGACCCCGACCTTGGCAAGGTCGTGCTCTACCAACTGAGCTATTCTCGCATAATTGTTGACTCAGGTAAAGTTCTGAATCAAAGATGCCATTTCAATACAAAACCGCAATTGGTGGCAAATGCGGTATTTTTCTGGTTTGAACGTACTGTTTAGTGCTTCCTGAAACAGCGTTGCAAATATATACCTATTTTTCCTTTCACCAAAAAAGGAAACCAACTTTAGCTATTATTTTTTGAAAGGCTTATCCAGACCGGTAATTTTCTTGATTTCACTCAGCTTATTCAAGGCTTCCAGCGGGGTGAGCTGGTTGATGTCCAGGTTCTTGATCTCATCACGGATCTGTTTCAATACTGGATCGTCCATTTGGAAGAAACTCAGCTGAAACCCTTCGCGCTTCTCTGCCATGCCTGCCAAAGGTTTCGATAATCCATCCTTTCGGTGGGTATCTTCCAGTTGAAGGAGGATTTCGTCGGCACGGTGGACCACCGAAGGCGGCATTCCGGCCATGCGGGCTACATGAATTCCGAAACTGTGATTGCTTCCACCGGGCATCAGCTTACGGAGGAAAATTACTTTGTTGCCCACTTCCTTCACCGTTACATTGAAGTTTTTTACCCGACCAAACGATTTTTCCATCTCATTCAGCTCATGGTAATGGGTTGCGAACATGGTTTTGGCCCTGGATTTCGGATGTTCGTGAATGTATTCAACAATCGACCACGCAATTGAAATGCCATCGTATGTGGAAGTGCCGCGACCAAGTTCGTCAAGCAGGATCAGGCTCCGGTCTGAAAGGTTGTTTAGGATACTGGCTGCCTCATTCATTTCGACCATGAAGGTGGATTCGCCCAATGAAATATTGTCAGAGGCACCCACGCGGGTGAATATTTTATCAACATACCCAATCTGGGCAGCTTCGGCAGGAACAAAACTACCAATCTGCGACATGAGCACAATCAAAGCCGTTTGACGCAGCAAAGCAGACTTCCCGGCCATGTTGGGCCCGGTGATAATGATCACCTGCTGGTCATCCTGATTCAGGGTCACATCGTTCGATATATAGGATTCGCCCATGGGCAACTGGTGTTCGATCACAGGATGGCGACCCCCTTTGATGATAATATCTTTTGAGTCGTTGATTTCAGGCCGGTAATACCTATATTCGACGGCAGCCGTTGCAAATGAAAGCAGGCAATCCAACTGCCCGATGATGGCGGCATTCAATTGGATGGCCTGGATATATTCGGCCAATGCAATGACCAGTTCGTTGAACAGGCGCACTTCAATGGCCAGAATCTTCTCTTCAGCGCCCAGTATCTTTGATTCATATTCTTTCAGTTCTTCAGTGATGTATCGTTCAGCACCCACCAGGGTCTGTTTTCGGATCCATTCAGGCGGAACTTTATCTTTGTGGGTATTTCTGACTTCAATGTAATAGCCGAAAACGTTGTTAAATGAAATCTTGAGGCTTGTAATTCCAGTTCGTTCGGCTTCGCGTTCCTGCAACTGGGCCAGGTAATCTTTACCTGAGAAGGCCAGCATACGCAATTCATCCAATTCGGGAGAGACCCCTGAGGCAATCACACTTCCCTTGTTGACCAAAGTAGGCGGATCGTGGTGAATTTCTTTTTCGATGCGCATTCGGATGGATTCGCAGGGGTTGAGTTGCTCGGCAAAACGCTGCAAGTTGGGAGAGTCACTTTGAGCGCACAATTGCTTAATGGGTGCAATGGCCTGAAGTGCATTTTTTAGCTGCATCACTTCGCGTGGGTTGATTCTCACAACTGCCACCTTTGAAATGATGCGTTCCAGGTCGCCCACCTGGCGAATGTGCTCTTCCAGGTTATCCTTTAGGTCCTCGTCCTTTACTAAATATTCCACCACGTTGAGGCGATTGTTGATCGCTGCAATTTCTTTCAGTGGCAGTGCAATCCAACGTTTGAGCAGACGGGCCCCCATGGGCGAAATGGTCTTGTCGATCACCTGAACAAGGGTCTTGGCCCCTTCGTTGATGGAATTAAACAGTTCCAGGTTACGGATGGTGAAACGGTCGAGCCATACATATTTGTCTTCTTCGATGCGCGACAGGTTGACAATGTGTTTGGTCTGGTGATGTTGCGTCAAATCGAGGTAATGCAAAATAGCCCCGGAGGCGATGATTCCATAATTCAGTTCCTGCACCCCAAAGCCTTTGAGCGATTTGGTTTCAAAATGCCGCATCAGCCGGTCGTTGGCCGCATCATCGGTATACACCCAATCGTCCTGTGAAAAAGTATAGTATTTACCCCCAAAAAGGGAAGTGAAGTCAGCGCTCTTTCCTTTCTGAAACAGAACTTCCTTGGGCTGAAAGGAACTGAGCAACTTGTCGATGTATTCAAATGAACCTTCAGCGGTCAGGAATTCGCCCGTTGAGATATCCAGAAATGCAATACCTCCCATTTTCTTATCGAAATGAACCGAAGCCAGGAAGTTGTTTTCGCGGTGCTCCAGGATGTTGTCGTTGTAAGAAACCCCGGGGGTCACCAATTCGGTAATACCCCGCTTGACGATGTTCTTGGTCATCTTGGGATCTTCCAGCTGCTCGCAGATAGCCACACGTGCACCAGCTCTTACCAACTTGGGAAGATAGGTATCCAGTGCGTGATAGGGGAATCCGGCCAGTTCAACATAGCTGGCCGATCCATTGGCTCTCCGGGTAAGGGTGATACCCAGAATACCCGATGCACGAATGGCATCTTCGCCAAAAGTTTCATAAAAATCGCCCACTCTGAAAAGCAAAATGGCATCAGGATGTACGGCTTTGACGGCATTGTACTGCTTCATCAAAGGGGTCTCAGCATATTTTGGAGGAGTGGTCAATGTTTATGAATTTATAATTTGAACAAAGATAAGTTTAAAAGGCTGGAATGAAACACCCAATTCATATTTTGAAAAGCGGTAAACTGATTTGTTAAAAAAAAGAATGGATCTTATCAGAAATTGTCAGAAAATTAAAAAATGTGTACCTTTGAAGAAATGATTTAAGAAAATGAGCACCATAGAATTAAGACATATCATAAACGAGCATTTATCTCATATTGATGATGTTTCATTTTTGAATGCAATAAAGACTATTATAGAATCAAAGGCTACGGATGGCATTTATAAATTAAGTGAGTATCAAAAACTGCGGATTGATAATGCCAGAGATCAACTCAAAAATGGGCAAACAATTTCAAATGATGTTCTACAAAAAGAAATTGACCAATGGCTACGTTCAAAATAGATTGGTCAGTTGAAGCCAGACTCGATTTACGTGACATACTTGAATTCTATATAGACCAAAATGGTACAGCTACCTATAGCATCAAATTGAATTCAGAGATAAATAAAAGCATAAAAATAATAGCAAAAAATCCTTTTATAGGTATACTTTCTAATTATGATTCTGTAAGAGCATTCATAAAAGGTGATAATGAGATTATCTATGAGATTTTTGAACAATCAATTCTAATAATAATGATTTGGGATTGTCGGAGAGATCCTGAAGATAAGATAATTGACAGAAGAATAAAATAAGAAGGTTCGAAATTCAAAACCCAAATACACAACTTATTTTTTTATAAATTAATTCAAATATTTTGGTTAAAATACAATCTTCATTATCGGATCGGCTAAAAATTGAGTCGTCATCATTTGTCAATTATTTTTAATTCAACCCTTCTGTTTTTTAGCCCCGCTTCGGCGGTCATATCATTAATTATTGGCCTTGAATTTCCGTATCCGATGTATTGGAGCTGTTTAGAATTGATTCCATTACCTACCAAAAAATCATAAATAGCTCTTGCTCTGTCAGTAGACAATATTTTCGCTTTTTCAAATGCTGGCGTACAATCAGTATGTCCCTGTATTTCAATTTTTAGTGTTGGATATTCGAGGAGCACCTTAAGAAGTTCATTTAATGGTTGTATTGATTCTTCGAGAATAATACAACTCGCCGGTTCAAAGTTAATGGTATTCAAAACCAAACTTTCTCCAATTTTCATATTTCCCATTCGGATTACTAAACTGGAAGAATCAGCCAAAATGGGAATTGTTGATCGAATAATATCGGAAGAAGGAGCGATTTGCCTTGGTTTTTTATTACTTATCACAATAAGTTCTACCTTTCTGAATAGCCAATTCTCGTGTGAAGGATTATAAAAAGCAGAAGTAATCTTAACTTTCCCCATCCCCTTACAAGTTGTGTTAATGGTGGCCCTTATGCGATTAAGCAAATATAACCTGACCTTATTTGCCCTTGCATTTGATAAATTTAGGTTATAAACATCAGATCCAGTATGGTCTGTATATCCATAAATTTCAATACTTTCGACTGAAGAATCGGCAAGCGTTTTTATGAATGAATCAAGTTTTTGATAATACTTTTTATGGATTGAACTTTCATTGGTACCATAATGTATCGTTAGGGTATCTTTCTCTTGAGCCAATGCCAAATTTGACACACTCAGCAATAGAAACAGAAAAACTAATTTCATAGACCAAGTTTCTGAGGATTAACAATCGACTTCGGCTTTTACAGAGGTTATTAAAATGGAAACCTCTTATGTGATGTAAAAAGTGATGTAATTTATCCCAACGATCTTCAATTAAAAGTTCACTTTTCCGTTATCAAATTCACTACCACCCTTACCAATAAAGCCAGGATGATGAAGTATACGGTGGGGTTGAACTGTTGTCCCATCAAAACGGAAAGCAGTAAAAGTGCTCCGGTGAACCAGAAATAATTCCTCGTTTTGCTCCTCCATTTTTTATTTTTCCATACAAATGCAAAAATCAAGTTGGCCGGGAAAGCCCACAATAAATTGTAATTTGGACTCATGGCCGGATGCTCAGAATACAGGGTGAACCAGCCAATGATTAAACCGGCAAAGCCAGTCAGGCCCAGTAACCAATAGTCGAGCCAGTCGGTTTTTGTTTTTCTTCGATAATCACGAACAGAGATTCCAATTACCAACAGGAATATAAAAGCAAAAACAATGGCCGGCCAGGGCAAATCGGCATTCAGCTTAGAATTTGGATATTCAACCAGGGTGCGGGTTTCAAGTACAAGGGGTTGAACGGTTCCATTGTTGGTTATTTCAGCTTTGGCAAACTGATTTTGCAAGTACTCGGGCAAAAACATTTGTCCGTAAGCTGAAACATGCAGATCAGCCTTTTGGCCAACTAGCAGGTCGATTCCAAGGTCAATCCAACGAAATGAATGATGGAACTTCTTGATTAAATCACGATAGCTTTCAGTGGGATGATTATCAGTAAAACGAACCGTTCCACCACCATTGCGCTCAATCATATCGCGCACCCGGGTGGCACAATTGTCTATGAAGAAGTTGTAGCGATATTCACGGTTTTCGGGTTTAGCATTCTCCATCAGGGCCGCAAAGAGCTTGTTTTTTCCTACCGCTGAAAGATTGAGCACCTGCTCGTAGACGCTACGCTTGTCCTGATTATATTCTGGAATAAAACTGGCGAATTTCTGTCCTATCATCAGGTAGTCGGTCTGGCCTTTGGCAAAGCGATACATGAAATTGGGTGAATCGAAACTGAAAACTCCGTAATTAAACACGTAATCAAATCCCAATTCAGGATCGTTTACACGGATAGCAGTGTGGCCATACATTGAATAGACATCGGTGCCAGGGTTGCAGGTCAGAATGCTTACAGTAGCCTGAGGGCTCAATTCCTGAGCATGTAAACAGGGTTGAAAGAGCAGTATTGAAAGTATAAGCAGAAGAATAGGACGCATTGACATGAGCAATAATTTTGGTCCTAAAGATAGCGGTTTTAAGATAAACCTGAAAGAACTACCCACTAAATCCAATAAATTATATTTATTGGAAATAATTGTAAATCAGAGGGATTGTTTTAAATATTTAAGGAAGCAGGAAGATATTTGTTCTATAATTGCAATCGTTCAAGGGGAATTTAAGTATTTCGATATTTCAAAATATCATTCATACTAACAATACAGGTTGATTCACCAAAATGAACCAACCTGTATTTTAAAATTCTATGTCAGATACAAACTGCTTTTATTATTGTTCTGGTCCGTGAAAGTTATGCCGATTAACCAACATGACTGAAACGTTGAGTATTTTAGATCAATCCCTTTATTTATGGCAAAGTGGTTAAATTGATCTCGTTGCCATAGGCTGTTCCCTGGCTGTTAATTGCATAGGCCCGAACATAATAAGTTGTACCGGCTGCTAATCCTGAAGTCGCATTGCTATATGAACCGGTACCTGTTCCAATAATTATTCTGAAACTGCTGGTCGTTGGGTTTGTCGTAGTACTATAACAAATGCCCCGTTCGGTAACTGCAGCACCTCCATCACTGGTTACATTACCCCCCAGGGTTGCACTGGTGCTGGTAATATTAGTTGCTGTAGTTGTTGTCAGGCTTGCTACAGACAATGCAATGCTGGTTTTAAATGTGATCTCGCTGCCATACGCCGTCCCCTGGCTGTTAATTGCATAGGCCCGAACGTAATAAGTTGTATTGGCTGTTAATCCTGAGGTTGAATTGCTATACGAACCGGTACCAGTTCCAATACTTACTTTGGTACTGCTGGTGGTTGGGTTTGCAGTAAGGCTGTAACAAATGCCCCGTTCGGTAACAGCTGCACCCCCATCACTGGTTACTTCGCCTCCCAGGGTTACAGTGGTGCTGGTAATATTGGTTGCAACGGTTGTTGTCAGGCTCGCTGCAGACAATGCAATACTGGTTTTAAATGTGATCTCGCTGCCATAGGCCGTCCCCTGGCTGTTAATTGCATAGGCACGAACAAAATAGGTTGTATTGGCTGCTAATCCTGTAATTGTATTGGTGAAAGAACCGATTCCAGTTCCAATCGTTACTTTGGTACTGCTGGTGGTTGGATTTGCAGTAAGGCTGTAACAAATGCCCCGTTCGGTAACGGCCGCACCCCCATCACTGGTTACTTCACCTCCAAGGGTTGCAGTGGTGCTGGTAATATTGGTTGCTATGGTTGTTGTCAGGCTCACCACAGTCAGTGCA
>DASXUZ010000273.1:0-10545 GCA_036504555.1 Prolixibacteraceae bacterium
AGTCAGGCTTTAATGGAGGATTCTTTTTAAGTGATTCCTTTACCGATGCAATAGTGTCTTGATCAATTTTAGAAGAGATGATAATTTCGGGGCCTTGAAATTCGGACTCTATATTCTTCAAATGCTCGCTTTCAGCGATGATTGCATTGGTAAAATGATTTGACAGTTCGGTCTTTTTAAATGCTTTGAAGAAATGTTGCTTTAGTCGGATGATGGAAATCGGATCAATTAAGACAGCGTTCAGGGTTACCTTATCAGCCGGAAGTAGATACCTTGATTCGAAAAACAAGAAATATCCTACAGTATCAGTTATAACAAAAGAGATACGATTGTCACTCATTTGTAGCACATTGTAATCAACCCTCCACATGTCTTCATAGGTTCCGATCTCACCATACCCTTGTCTGAACGTTTCAGGGTTAAAGTCCAGACCAATATTGATGGATATTTTCCCAAACCACTTATCATGAAGTTGGTTGATAACAGCCATAACTTTGGGATGAAGCAGTGGCAGACAGAGATACAATGACTCCTTTGTCTGGAGGATCAATTGACAGAACTCCTCTTCAGTAAATGATTTGATGTAGTGCATACAAGTACAGTTTTTTTTTAAGAATTATATCAAAAACAGTTAAAAATCGAGATATTTTATGTCACTTATTACATATGAAAATAAAGATGCATAAACTCCAGACTAATCCTTCCTTGAAAGGGAAAGTTTAATGTTTGTATTTATATTGCAAAAAATCATCCCAATATTTTGACACATCATCTGTCTTACAGTATATGAAAAAAGTATGATCATATGATCTAAATAGATATGGGCCAAACCAATCCTTTATAAAACCCGTTTTAGACCCTTCAATTTTCCAAAATGGACTATTTCTAAAATATTCTGTTGCATATCCTCCTTCATTATTCATATTTTTCCAGAAATTCATACATGCGGTAAAGTTTTTGCCAGGTGCAAAAAATATATAGAGAGTAAAAATGGCTCCTATTATACCGCTGATTAGAAAAAATACACTTATGTCTTTAAAATATATCAATGAGATGAAGTATGGAAAAATCACATACTTTTTAGAAATGTTAATATCGTTCAATCTCTGAATTAATTGAATACTATATAATAATGCATTTAAGAGCATGATAATAATATAGTAAGGGCTAAAAAAATTCGTTTCGTTGAAAAAAAGTTGTGGAGGTAGATACAGAAAGTAATAAAAAATACAAATTATCCAAAGTCGCTTTAAGAGGGTCCAACTTCCAATGCATTCAGTTAAAGAAATGTAATGTTTCATATTTCATAAATTTTAATTAAAGTTAATAATTGATACTTCAAAATTTGATATAATGTTACAAACTTTTCAAATATAACATATTCAGACTATAGTCCGTGGTAATCACCTATGAAATATTTCATTTTCGCTCTGACTAAAGTCTGAGTTATGGTAGTTGAGGTATTTGGAAAGGTATTACGAGAATTGCGAGAGGCTAACCATATCTCTCAGGAGAAGCTGGCTGAATTTTGTGACCTGGATCGAACATATATATCGCTTCTGGAGCGAGGATTAAGGCAGCCCACCATCACTACTATCTTCAGATTGGCAAAAGCATTAAAGATAAAACCATCAGTATTGATTGAAAAAGTTGAACAGATAGTTAAAGAATAACCAGTGAGAGACCTAAATTAATAAGTTGAAGTTAGTTCTACACCCCAATCTTTGTTTTAGATTACAAATATTACAAATTAAAAATGTACACTCCCCACCCTCCGAATTATAATATTTTGTCCTAAAATGCTTATTTCTGATGAAAATTGTACCTTATATGTACCTTTCAATTGCAACTAGTTAGTAGTGAGTATATGTTACATTCTGTATCGGAAAGTAAAGTCTCTTTTGTTAATTGTATAACATATACCAATAGAATCGTATTACAGTATTCCATTTGCACTATCATAGTGCGTTTTTGATTAAAATATGCACTGTTGTAGTGCAATATTCATTATCTTTGTCCAAAATAAACCTTCATGGACAAATTATTTGAACAGTTTCTTAAACTTCTTAAGGAAACAGATACCAGCTTCTTCCGATACATATATTCGGAGATAAATTGGAAAAGTCGTATGATTGGACTTACCGGGCCACGAGGAGTTGGGAAAACGACGCTGGTATTACAGCATATTAAAAAGAACCTGAACCCTGCTGAAACGCTCTATGTAACGGCAGAAGACTTCTATTTTGCGGATAACAGATTGATTGATTTAGCGGATACTTTTGTAAAGCGCGGCGGGAAATACTTGTTTGTAGATGAAATTCATAAATACAAAGATTGGGCGAAGGAACTGAAACTGATCTATGATTATCATCCCGAACTGAATGTGGTGTTTACTGGATCTTCAGTGTTGGATATCAGGAAAGGTGCTTCGGATTTAAGTCGAAGAGCTGTAATGTATCATATGCAAGGTTTATCTTTTAGGGAGTATTTGCAATTGTTTCATCAAATAACTGTCCCGTCTTTGTCTCTGGAAGAAATTTTGGAACATAAAGAAGAGCTTCCCGAAGTAAAACATCCATTGCCTCTTTTTGAAGCTTATCTAAAAAATGGATATTATCCTTTTGCATTGGAGGAAGACTTTGGAATAAGATTGCAGCAGATTGTATCCCAGACTTTGGAAACAGATATTCCGCTTTATGCTGGGATGAATGTGTCCACTGGCCGCAAATTGAAGCAATTACTGGCTATTGTAGCTAAAAGTGTGCCGTTTAAGCCCAATATGACCAGTATAGCAACTGCACTTTCCGCCAGCCGGAATACCATTGCTGATTATTGCCTGTTTATTGAAGAGGCAGGAATGATAGCACAATTAAGGGATGCCACCGGAGGAATAAGGGGTTTAGGGAAAGTGGATAAAATTTATCTTGACAATACTAATTTAATTTACAGTTTAGCCAACGATTACTCTAATACAGGGAACATAAGAGAAACGTTTTTTCTCAATCAACTTAGAGTAAAGTATGATGTAATAGCATCTCCAGTTGCTGATTTTGTGATTGGAGATTACACCTTTGAAGTAGGTGGAAAAAATAAAGGATTGAAGCAAATTCAAGGTATTGATAATGCCTTTATCGTAAAAGATGACATTGAAATGGGATATTTGAACACGATACCACTCTGGCAGTTTGGTTTAACCTACTGATTGGGGAAAGCCAATTATTCAAGACAAGGTTTTGCGATGTTATCGAAGATATTGAAGTTATTGAAGTTATTGCAAGGGGTCAATTTCACACATCACACCCTTCTCTACACTCCTTGCTCCCAGCGTACTTCGTTGGTTCAATACAGGATTAAATATCCATTGGACTGATGTGAACCAAAATTAACTACTTGCAATAACTTCAATATCTTCAATAACTTCAATAACTTCGCATTGTCTTTTTAGTTTTGGGCAGATAGAAAGCGAGAAAATTCTCTTACTCCCCCACTCCCATAAGCCATTTATAACTTTCTATGTTTCTTTGGTCATACTTTGTACTACTTTATTGCTTTTAGTAAGACAGACTTCCAGGAGTCGGCTCAAATAATAAATCCCCCAAAGTTTTAGCACCTTGGAGGATTCATTGCTGGTAATTGTAACCCTTTTTCAGTTCCTGCTTCTTTTCATATATACGGTATGGAGTAGTTCGTGTGATTTATGGCCAAGGGGTGCACCCAGAAAATCGTTGTAGAGGGTCATTATATCCTGATTTTCGTGCGATTTACGTATGGACTTGCCTTCATCCTCGCGATAGATGGCATTGAGACGTTTGGTTCGTATGGCATCATTCACAGGTCGTGGTTGTCCGCCGCCAGAGATACATCCTCCGGGGCAGCCCATGATCTCAATAAAATGGTAGGGAGATGTTCCATTTTTAATCTCGTCAAGCAGGATGGCTGCTCCTTTTAATCCACTGGTGACAGCCACCTTCACGATTACACCGTCCAGAAAGGTGAATGCTTTTAAAGGGTTTTCGATTTTTACCTCGGCAGTTTTAATTCTGTCTAAGCCTTCCAGGGGCGCAATGTGAAGATTATTCCCCGGAAGTTCTCGTCCTGTAACCAGTTCATACACTGTACGCAAGGCGGCTTCCATCACCCCACCGGTTGTTCCGAATATATCGGCAGCTCCACTTGAAAGGCCCAAAGGACTATCAAATTCGCCATCGGGCAAATTCTTAAAGTCGATTCCCGCATCTTTAATCATACGTCCCAGTTCACGGGTAGTGATCACGGCATCTACATCGGCCAGGCCATGGTTAAACATTTCGGGACGTGTAATTTCAAACTTCTTGGCCGTACAAGGCATGACTGATACCATATAAATACTGGAAGGATCAATGTTCATCTTTTCAGCAAAATAGGTTTTCGATAGAGCACCCAGCATCATGTGGGGCGATTTACAACTCGACAGATGAGCCAATTGGTCTGGATAACGGTGTTCCATAAATTTGATCCAACCCGGACTACAACTTGTAATCAAAGGCAATCCCGAGTACTCGGGATCAGGGGCAATAAAGGCATCATGAACCCTTTCAAGGAATTCAGAACCTTCTTCCATGATGGTAAGGTCGGCTGCAAAATTGGTATCAAATACATAGTCGAAGCCTAATTCGTGCAAGGCAGAAGCCATTTTACCGGTCACCAAGGTGCCAGGCTCATAGTCAAATACCTCGCCAAGGGCAACCCGAACAGCCGGAGCGGTCTGAACGATCACTGTTTTCTTCTTATCGTACAAGGCATCCCAGACGATTGCCGTTGAATCTTTCTCTTTCAGGGCTCCAACAGGGCATACCAGCACACACTGCCCGCAATTGGTGCAAACTGATTCACCCAGGAGTTCATCTTCGGAAGGACCTATAAAGGTGGAGAAACCGCGATGGTGCGGATTCATCAGTCCGACACCCTGAAGATCATTACACACGGTCACACAACGGCGGCAAAGGATGCATTTGGAACTGTCGCGCACTATGGAAGGGCTTGAACTGTCGATTACATCTTTCGATTTGGCGCCCTCGTACCTGAATTCACTGATTTGAATCAGATTCCCCAGATCCTGCAATTCGCAATTCTGATTACGCCAGCAACTGAGGCACTCTTTTGGATGATCGGAAAGCATCAGCTCGTAAATCACCTTCCTGACATTGCGGACCCGTTCAGAATTGGTATGGACTTTCATTCCTTCCTTCACCTCAGTCACACAGGATGCCATCAGGGTCTTCCCTCCTTCTACTTCAACGACACAAATCCGGCAAGAACCTATCTGGTGGACGTTTTCCATGTAACAGAAGTGGGGAATTAGAATATTGTGCTGTTTGGCAGCTTCAAAAATGGTAATCCCTTCTTCAACCTGTAAGACTTTATTATTGATGGTAATATTTATCATGGCAATTTAATTTTGGGCAGTTTAACGTCTCGAACATTGTAAACATCGCATGGCTTCGGCAATGGCATTGAGTTTATGGAAGCCAAGCGGAACTTCATCAAAGTTACCCTTGCGCTGTTCCAGATCGAGGTAGCGCATTTGAAGTCGCTCATGTTCAACCGTATTTCCTTCTTCGGGCCCCCTGGTTGGAAGTTCGATCGGTTCGCCAATGTTTAAAATACCTTTTCCTCCAAGGTATTTGTCAATCGATTTTGCAGCGTTCTTTCCATCTGCAATGGCTGTGATTACAACATCCGAGCCACGGGCCACATCTCCTCCGGCAAAGACACCAGGTTGGGTAGTCATCTGTGTATCAGGATCGACTATAAATGTTCCCCAATCGGTAATGCCCACCTCGGCTTTTGTTATAAATGGGAAATCGGAGTACTGGCTTACCGCGGGAATGGCCAGATCAATATCCATCCTGAAGGTGGAATCAGGAATAACAATTGGCATCCGCCGACCATCTTTTCCAAAACTGCCGGGTTTCATTTTAACACATTCAATCCGTGTGACAGACCCATTTCCCAGAAAACGGACAGGAGCAACCAGTTCATGCAACATGACTCCTTCGTCAATGGCATCCTGAATTTCACGCTTATCTGCAGGCATTTCTTCCCTGGTTCTCCGGTAAAGCAGGTGCACCTTTTGAGCACCCAGACGAAGAGCCGACCGGGCTGCATCTATTGCGGTGCTTCCACCACCTATTACGGCCACAATTCCCCTTACTTCCACATCTTTTTTCAGATTTATGTCCCTGAGGAAATCAAGACCGTGGTATACGCCTATTTTCTCTTCACCTTCGATCCCAATTTTACGTGAAAGCTGAGTGCCGGAAGCAATGTAAATTGCATTGTATTTTGATTTTAACTCATTGAAAGTGATATCAGTCCCAATCTTAGAATTATAGATGACATTGATGCCTGCCCGGGTGATGGAGTCAATTTCCTTGCTCAGTTCATCCTTTGGGAGCCGGTATTCAGGTATTCCATAGGCCAGAATTCCTCCGGCAACGCTTTTCTCTTCATAAATGTCAACCGTATAGCCCAGTCGTGCCAGGTAATAACCGCAGGTAAGGCCAGACGGTCCGGCACCGATAATACCTACCGACTTTCCATTCTTCTGAAAAATCAGGCTCATAAATGGCTCTCCGGAATTCAATACATAATCAGCAGCATAGCGTTTCAGGTCTGCAATGGCGATTGGTTCATCGAGTTGAGCACGTCGGCATTTGCTTTCGCAGGGGTGTGTACAAACCCTTCCACAGATGGATGGAAAGGGATTTTCCTGTCTGATCAGGTTGTAGGCATCGCGAACCCTTCCAGCTGCTATCAGGGCAATGTATCCGGGAACATTCACCCCTGCAGGACAGGCATTTTGACAAGGCGACAGGAAAAGATCGCTGCAGACGCCCGCACGACAGTGTTTATGCCGGATATGCTCATCGTATTCATGCCTGAAATATTTTATGGTGCTGAGAACCGGATTTGGAGCAGTCTGACCCAAGCCGCAAATAGCAGATTCCTTGATAGAATTGCCCAATTCTACCAATATTTCAACATCGCCCTCTTTTCCTTGGCCACGGGTGATTCGTTCGAGGATTTCGAGCATTCGTTTGGTTCCTATGCGACAAGGGATACATTTTCCACACGATTCATCCTGAACAAAATCCATAAAAAAACGAGCCATGTCAACCATACAGGTATCTTCATCGGCACACACCAAACCACCAGAACCCATTATGGCGCCATGCTGAATTAATGAATCATAGTCGATTGGCGTATTCAGGTGCCCTGGCGTGAGACAACCGCCTGAAGGTCCTCCGGTCTGGGCCACTTTAAATGCTTTTCCTCTTGGAATTCCGCCACCAACCTGGTAAATAATTTCACCCAAAGTGACTCCCATTGGCACTTCTATCAGTCCTTTGTGAACGATATCACCGGCAAGGGCAAATACTTTTGTTCCTGTACTTTTTTCCGTTCCGATGGATGAAAACCATTTGGAACCATTTAAAATGATCGGTGCAATACTTCCAAACGTTTCGACATTGTTAATTACTGTGGGTTTACCGAACAGACCGCTCTGCACTGGGAATGGCGGTTTCTGACGGGGCTCCCCTCTTTTTCCTTCTACTGAATCCATTAGTGCGGTTTCTTCACCGCAAACAAATGCACCGGCACCGATCCTGATTTCAATATCAAAATTAAAGTTGCTACCGAGGATATTGTTTCCCAATAAACCGATTTCCTGGGCAGCCTTGATGGCCATGGTCAAACGTTCAACGGCAATTGGATACTCAGCCCTGATATATACGATTCCTTTGGAGGCACCTATGGCATAACCGCCGATCAACATTCCCTCAATGACCGTATGGGCATCGCCTTCGAGTAGACTACGATCCATGAAAGCGCCAGGATCACCTTCGTCGGCATTGCAAATGAGGTATTTCTGATCACTTTTGGCAGCATTGGCCATGGCCCATTTAAGGCCAGCAGGAAAACCACCGCCACCACGGCCACGCAGTCCTGATTTCTTAATTTCGTCAATCACATCAAGAGGGGTCATCGAATTGAGTACTTTCCCAATGGCAAAATATCCGTCATGGGCAATGTATTCATGGATAGATGCATAGTCAATTGTGCCGCAATTCTTAAGGACTATCTTTTTCTGATGTTTGAAGAATGGGATGTTATTCAAATCAGGGATAATCTCTCCCGTATTGGGATCTTTGTAACAGAATTTCTCGGCTATTCTCCCTTTTTTGATATGTTCAGTTACAATACTGGTTACACTTGCCGGATTGAGGTTACAATACAAAGTATTACCCGGATTGATAATTAAGGTAGGTCCAAGGGTACATGCCCCCATACATCCGGTTAATTTTATTTTGACTTTTGACTGAAGTTTTGTGTGCTCCAAGGCCTGTATGAAAGCCTCTTTAACCTCTTTACAATCAGAGGAAATACAACCGGCAGCGTAGCAAATATGAGCGGTGAACTGAAATTCTTTCTCTTTGTTCAGAAAATCGTTCTTTATCGCGTCAAGATCATTAAGACCATTGATTTTCATAATACGTACAATTTAAGATTGAAAAGAAATATACTATTTCAGCATCCCAAGAATTCGCTGAATCTTATTGGGATTCACCTGTTTGTAAACTTTGTTGTTGATAGTCATAGCAGGTGCAAGTCCACAAGCACCAATGCAGCGCATGACAGAGAGGGAGAATATTTTATCTTCGGTAGTGGCGCCGACATCGATGCCCAATACCGATTTTAGTTTGCTCAGAACGTCCTTGCCTCCACGCACATAACAGGCTGTTCCCAAACACACTGAAACCGTATATTTTCCTTTGGGTTGGGTTGAAAAGAATGAATAGAAAGTTAAAACGCTATTGACTTTCGAAACAGATAGCTCCATTTGATCGGCAATAAAATGCTGTACTCCAGCCGGAACGTAACCAAATATGGCCTGCGCCATGTGCAAAATCTGAATCAGGTTACTCTCTTTACGGTCGTAATCGACGATGACATCTTTAAGAAGGGCATATTTTTCCGCTTCAGTCATTGTTTGAACATTGCAAACTTCATCTTGTGTAATCATTTTCTGTCCTCCTTGTTTAGATTATCAGAATATTGTAAGGAAACGAATGGTCTGCAGAATATCTTTGAACTTATAATCTTTATGATCTGATCTTCAAATATAATTGATCTATTTCAATAAAAAGCTGATAAATAACCATATCCGCAATCTTTTTTTATAATAATTCACAAGCAAGGAGAACGGAAAAAGGGAGACAGAAGACAGGAGACTGGAGACTGGAGAGGAGAACGAAAAATGGAGAACGAAGTACGGAAAATGGAAAACAAGGCATCCCCTTTTCCTGTTTCCCTTCTCCTAGTCCCGTTTTATTTTTATAAAATGCTTTGAGTCTCCATAATCGCCGTATGCAATTTCTTCACCTACCATTTGAACCTTGTTGGCAAGGCAGTCAATACATTCATGGGCTTCTTCCTCTATGCATGGCTTGTTTTCGTATAGCAGATAATGGCTCTTGTATTTTTCGGGAGTCAGATTAGGCATCAGTACATTTGCACCGGATTTCAGTCCCCATTCGCGTCCAAAGGCAACGATTGATTGAAGGGCTGTGGTAGATGCGATATTTATTGTTGGCATCATTATTCTTAAAACAGCTATCATGCGGATGGAAAGTGCAAAACGATCCATGATCGGCATCAGTAAATCCTTTTGATGGTACAATGGAGTATCAGCATGTTCCAGATGAGGACCCATGCCTACCATGTCAATATCCATTTGTTTGATCAGTAATAAATCGTCGGCAAGATTATCTATGGACTGGAAAGGCAGCCCAATCATTACACCTGTGCCAGTCTGATAACCTACTTTCTGAATGTTTTCAAGACATTTCAAACGAGTTTTGTAATTATGCAACTCATTATCAGGATGGATCTTCTTATACAATTCTTCGCTGGAAGTTTCGATTCTCAATAAATATCGTTGAGCTCCGGCATGAAACCAATCCTGATAGGTTTCCAATGATTGTTCGCCCAGTGATAAGGTGATGCGGAATTCTGCGGTTGTTGCTTTTTTTATCTTGAATAAAAGCCTGGTTATTCGATTTGTAAATTCAGGGTTTTGAATTTCTCCCGATTGAAGTACAATTCCTGTAAATTGATTCTTTTGGGCCAATTCAATTACCTGTATGATTTCTTCATCAGAAAGCGAATACCTTGTAACCTTGTGATTTTCATTTCGAATGCCACAATAGAAACAGTTTTTTTGACATCGGTTGGAAAACTCAATCAAGCCTCTCAGATATACATTTGTACCGATTGTAGATGCTTTTATTGCATATGCTTTTTTGATCAAATCATCCTGTTCGACTTGATCTGTAATCGAAAGCAAGCGAACAATATCCTGTCTGGATAATTCCTGTTGACCTAATATTTCGCTTACTGCTTTCATTGGTTATTGATAAAAGGTGCAACAGCCCTATCGAAAATCCCATTGATATAAGCTATTGTTAATCCATAGTTGGAAACAGGAACACCTGCGTCAAT
>DASXUZ010000274.1:0-5754 GCA_036504555.1 Prolixibacteraceae bacterium
CCTGAAAGCGATGCAGGACAAAGGGTTGAGCGATATTGTAGAATTAAGGTATACCGATCAGAAAGCATCGGTCAAGGAATTCGTTGCAGGCTGGGGGGCCCATTCCTTTTCGGATCATGTTCTGCTCATCCCTCAGATCAAATACAACACCAACGACTCCTGGGAATTGGTTTCGGCCCTTGATGGCACCAATGGCTGGCCCATTGTACACCGGGCCGATTATGCCAAGGGAAAGCTGTATGTATTGACAATTCCCGAAAACGTGATCGATCTGTATCATCTGCCGGTGGATGTATTAACCCGGATAAAAGAAATACTGACGCCCAACATGCCTGCCGTGCTTGAAGCGCCTGGCTATACCAGCTTGTTTGTGTACGACAACAACACTGTCATTGTTGAGTCGTTTGCAGATGAAACCCATCAGGTAAAACTTGCCTTGTCCAACGGATTTTCGAAAGCAAAAAACCTGGTTTCACAGGATGAACTTTTAGGAGAGAAGAAAGAATATCCCCAAAGGAGAAAGCCAGCTATCATCAAAACAGTCCTGAATCTTGAACTTAAGCCACATTCATTCATGGTGTTGCAACTGGAAAAATAAGACATGCAGTAGTTTTTGTAAGAGAGATTTCATTCTGTTAAGAAGGATGGAATCTCTCTTTTTATTTCAAATCGTTAAGTTTTGAAATATTAATTCAAAACTATACATTTTTGGTAAGATATTAAGGAAGAGTATGTATATTCGTACTGTGAAAAAAAATGTGCCAACTAAATTAATTTTGTTTGAGGTGGCAAAGGAATGATAATTTAGTTCAAATGAAAAATCTTCTGACATCAGATACTAGTATATAAAGCAAACACAAACAAGAATATAGCTAAATACCTAAACATGAACAAATACTGTATGTCTTCAAAAATTAGCTCGACCCTATTTAAGCTTGGCCTTTTATCAATAATCGCCCTTGGCTTGACTTTCTGCCAAGATAAACCATCGCTATGGAAAGTCGGTTCTACCGAACAAGTTGCCAGTGATTACATCGATAGTCATGAGGAATTTTCCGAATTTGCGAAATTGGTTAAAATGAATGATTTAGGACCATTACTTGGCATACGTGGCCCTTACACGATCATGCTTCCGAACAACGATGCCATGTTTGCCTTCTATAAAGAAAATGGCAAAAGTTCATTGGAGGAATTCGATATGAATTTCCTCAAGACTTTGGTCCGCAATCACCTGATTACAAATGAAATATCAGCATCAGATGTTGGTCTTGGGGCAATTCGCGATACCAATGCCATCGGAGATTATTTGGTGACTGAATTTCAAGGCTCTGATATTATTTTGAATAAAAAATCAAAAATAATCCATCGGGATATTCGTCTGGCCAATGGCTACGCCCATGTCATCGACCGGGTTATTGATCCAGTAATCAAAGACGTTTACACCGTGGTTTCTGAAGATCCTTCATTTAAAATATTTGCTGAAGGCCTGAAATTAACGGGCTTAAAAGACACCTTGCAAGAAATTTATATTCCTTTTGGAAAACGGACAGCCCGAACCAGATTTACCCTCCTGGCAGTACCCGATTCGGTATATCAAGTCAATGGAATCAACAATGTCAACGACCTTATTAAATGGACCGGTGCCAATCCGGATAGCGTGACCTACCTGAACAATCAATTTTACAGGTATATGGAATACCATTGTTTAAACGGCGCGCAATATTTAAATACGTTTCAATCGACTTTATATCCCATCTTATCGTCTGACAACAATGTCTCTCTTACCATTGATACGGATTACAAAATCAACTATATTCCTGCAACCAAAAAATACACATCCTTCAATGTTTCTCGCTCAAATATTCCGGCTAAAAACGGGGCGATTCATACCATTAATGACCTGCTGCCTGTCATTCAACCTGAACCTACAACACTTATATTTGAGACAACCGACTTTTTTGATTTGAAACAGGGGGATTATTATCAGAAATATTACAAGACATTTGCTGATGGTAAAAATACGTTTAAAAATATCCATTGGGTAGGTGATTATCTGCAATACCACTTTAAAGTGGCTGGGTCAGCCGATCTTAAAAGTGCGGATTGTTTGCAAATGATCGGTTGGTTTTCAATTTCTGTTACATTTCCAAAAGTGATGAAAGGAAAATGGGAAGTGTCGATTTATCAGCCCACCTGGCAAGATATTACATCCTGTTCAGTTTACATTGATGGTGAGATGGCAGCCACGAAGTATCTGGGACCACGGACCGGAGGCCCGGGAGGTTTACAGAAGATTGCTGATGTCGATTTTAAGACAACCACACAGCATACCGTAAGAATGGATAATTTCTTCTACGGTATGGTATTTTGGGATTATATCCAGTTTAAGCCCATCAAATAATTCATAATTACAGGGCAAGCAATCGTCCTCGTATCGAATTGATAATTTACTCAAGCGATATTACAACCCATCTTATTCGGCGGGTTGTGATATCGCTTTGTATTTTTAAGTAACTTAATCCTGACCTTAGTTCACAAGCGACTCTAATACAATGAATGGCCTGATTTAAAAGGCAAATCATTTTTAAATGAATGTGAATTTGGCTATCTTTACAATGCTAATCCAATAGAATTACATACCTGACTAAACCATGAAAATGAAATTCACCACCATATTTTTTCTTTTTACCATCCTTTTCTCCTGGTCAATGATAGCTTATCCCCAAACCGGAGCTATCAGGATTAACCAGCTGGGATACTATCCAACGGCCAATAAAATTGCAGTGGTTGTTTTTACAAAAGCAAGCACTTTTGAAGTTATCAATGTTCAGGATAACACAGTTGAATTGACTGGGAGTCTATCACCAAAAATATTTTGGAAAGATGCCGGGGATAGTATTCAACGGTGTGACTTTTCCGCCCTGACCAAGATTGGTACCTATAAAATCCGTATTCCCGGATTTGGAGAATCTTACCCGTTTGAAATTTCAAACACCGTTTTAAGGAAAGCGGCCTATGCATCATTAAAATCATACTATTATCAACGATGTTCATTTGAATTAACTGCTCCATACGCCGGCTTATGGGCCAGGGTAGCGGGTCACCCCGACACACAGTGCATTTTGCATTCGTCAACGGGCAAGACCGGAAAAATATCCTCACCCGGTGGCTGGTACGATGCTGGCGACTATGGTAAATACGTTATCAATGCTGGCATTTCAGTGGCTTCCATGCTATCCTTTTACGAAAACTTCAATACTTTTTTTGCCGATGGAACCATTCATATTCCTGAATCTGGTAATGGAAAAAACGATTTGCTCGATGAAGTAAAGTATGAACTGGATTGGCTCAAAACCATGCAGGATATGGATGGTGGAGTCTTCTTTAAATTGACAACATTGCAATTTTCGGGATTTATCATGCCAAGTGCAGATAAGGCAGACCGCTATGCTATTGGAAAGACATCGGCATCGGCACTCGATTTTGCTGCCATGATGGCAATGGCTGGCCGTATTTACAAGGATTATGATGCTGATTATGCGGCAGATTGCATTGTGCGCGCAGAGAATGCCTGGATATGGGCAAAAGCCAATCCGGCTATTTATTTCAAGAATCCATCGGATGTGGCAACGGGTGAATATGGGGATGGAAATGTATCAGATGAATTTATCTGGGCAGCTGCCGAATTGTATATTACCACTCAGAAAGCGGAATATAAATCGTTTCTGGAAGGCAGGAGCAGTTCACTGACCTATAAAAGCGCCCCAGGATGGCCAAGCGTACAACCGCTTGCATCCTTATCCCTGGTCACTCAACCCAATGGTTTATCTGCCTCGCTTATCTCAACGATAAAAAATTCACTCACAACCACAGCTGATACATGGTTAACTCAGATAGGTTCCAACGCTTGCAGAACCCCCTCTTTTGGTTACAATTGGGGTTCTAACAGTACCATTGGAAACCAGGGAGTCGGGTTGTTGTATGCCTATATTCTAACCAAGGATACAAAATACATCAAAGGCGCTGCAGAATGTGCTGATTATCTTTTGGGAAAAAATGCCACGGGCTATTCATTTGTTTCTTCCTATGGAAGTAAGACGCCCATGAATTTTCACCACAGGCCCTCGTCTTCCGATGGGGTCATTCAACCCGTTCCAGGATTCGTTTCCGGGGGACCCAATTCAGGAAAAGAAGATGGTCAAAAATATCCTTTTACAGCTCCGGCTAAATGCTTTGTGGATGTGACAGGCAGTTATGCCTCCAATGAAGTTTGCATCAACTGGAATTCACCCATGACAGCGCTGTTTGCCGGCATTGACGCTGTATTGGGAGATAATTCAACAGTTGATTTTGCGGTTCAAACCACCATCAACAATCCGCCGGCAATAATAATTTCGGCTCCGGTATATGATTCAATGGCTGGCTCTGATTCTCCATTCAAGGTAAAAGGAACAGCTACCGATGCGGATGGAATAGCCAAGGTTGAATGTTACCTTGATGCTCGTTTTATAGGATTGGCAACTGCCAGCCCATTCGAATGGACCATCAATTCAATGTCTTTCGGTCCGCACACGGTGACCGTTTTGGCATATGACAGCAAAGGTCTGACCACCGAGAAAACAAACACGTTCACTTACTATCCGGTGATTATTTACCCAGGGAAAATTGAAGCTGAATACTATTCAGCCATGACTGGAATTACAACTCAAACAACCAGCGATACGGACGGCGGACTAAACGTTACCGGAATAGATATCAACGAGTGGCTAGACTATACGGTAAATATTCAGAGATCAGGAAACTACCGGGTTGAATTCCGTGTGGCAAGCCCAGTCGCCGGAGGCAAATTTGAACTTCGCAAGTCAAGCGGAATAGTCCTTTCATCCCAAACATTAGCATCAACAGGTGGTGCACAGAAATGGGTGACAATTGCCGATACCATTACCATTTCATCAGGCAAACAAATCCTTCGACTGCAAGCCCAGATTGGTGGCTGGAATTTTAACTGGATGAACCTTACCTACCTCATTCCAACTTCAGTTAAGCAATTCACTAAAAACGACTATTCCCTCACCATCGCACCCAATCCGGTGAACAGCAATTTCACTGTAAATTACCATCTGAAAGAACTCGCTCCCATCGAATTCACCCTCTACAATAGCAAAGGAAAATTAATCAGTAATCCCAAGACAGAAAACCCTTCATCACAGTCAGGTGAATTTAAATGGAACATTGACCGCAGACATGCATCGGGTGAATATTACCTCATCATGCAGCAAAAGGGAAAAAGAGTGGCGACCTGTAAGCTGCTTAAAATAAAATAGTGCCGCGTAACAGCTAATACATAGAGTTCGGAATTAGAAATATGTTCTTCAAATGAAAGTAACAAAGTAACAGAGTACCAAAGTTCCAAAGCATTTCACCCCTATCCCGAGTCTTCAGGAGAAATAATCACCTGTATATTAACTACATAAATTGCCTTGCTTCGCGATCTATAACCCTCAGGAGTTTTATACCGACAGTCTTCCAGGTCTCATTGTGACCTATTGGCTTTGAAACGAAAATAGATACCTCCAATGGTGATTGTCCCTGATGGAAGAGGGTATTGAACGTGTCTATCTGATACTTTTCTGATACCCATCTGTAACCTTTCTGTATGGTGAGGTTACAGAAAGGTTACAGATGAGTTACACATGGGTTACAGATGACAATGACAGAAGGATGGGGATAAGGAAGTAAAATCAAAATGTAAAA
>DASXUZ010000275.1:0-11248 GCA_036504555.1 Prolixibacteraceae bacterium
GGTTTTTTTTTTGCCTTAAAAGAAGACTTTTTAAATCTTGATTTTATTTTAAATATTTTATCCCTTAATTTTAACTCATATACTGCTCATTATAAGTTTATTGTACATTTTAAAAACAATATGTTTTGTGCATTTTTTATCATTGGTATCCCCTTTGCCTTTTATACCCCAACATCAATACATTTTATTTTTCATGCCCTGAGTTTCAAAAGCGGTATTCAAATGAAGAATAGAAAAATAGAGTATGGATTGATGTGAGTTCTACAATGTGTTCATAATATTTATTGGTTTTTTGATCAATATTTTAATGAATAAACGAGTGAAGTGGAACAGTGAGAATGAGAGATTTATTCAGAAATGATTATTAAAAAATGCAATAATGAAGTATTATTTCAAAAAACTAGTAAAAAGGACATTTCTATTTAGTATTGGTATACTTTTTTCAATAACAGCTTTTACAGCAACCTATTATGTGAGTAATGCAGGCAGTGACTCAAATAATGGACAATCTACTGGTAGTCCCTGGCAAACTTTGGGAAAGGTCAATTCAGCCTCATTGGCTGCAGGTGATGCCGTATTGTTTAAATCAGGTGACTCATGGTATGGCCAGCTAATTCCTAAAAGTGGCAGTTCATCCGCCAGGATTACCTATGGGGCCTACGACAATGGCGACAAGCCCCTGATCCATGCCTCGCTGACCAAAATGAGTACAGGCGACTGGGTAAGCCAGGGTTCCAATATCTGGAGAAGCGCCTCCACTTATTCCACTGAAATTGGGAATGTTTTATTAAACAACTCGATGTGTGGTGTACGGAAGTATTCCGACGGGGCACTGACTGTACAGGGGCATTATTACTACAACACCTCTACCCATTACATTTCAATATACTCAACAAGTAACCCGGCTACCTACTATTCAGATGTAAAGCTTTTGTCGACGCTCATATTGGTATCCTTAAAAGGCAAATCGAATGTAAATGTGAAGGATTTAAATTTAAGTTATACAGGCGGTTATTCCGTAGTTGGAGATGGCGTTTCCGGGATCACCCTGAGTAACCTTACCATGACCTGGATTGGCGGGCAAACCTATTCGGGTGAAGTAAGAAAAGGAAATGCAGTAGAGTTTTGGAACAATTGCAATGATGCACTGGTCGAAAAGTGCACCGTGGGCGAGGTCTTCGATGCCGGGCTTTCGAATCAGGGCGACAATGCCACCCAAACGAACATCACTTACCGCAAAAATGTCATTTACAATTGTGAGTACTCCTACGAATATTTCCTGGATGGTGGCACAACTGCAAATATTGTTTTTGAAAACAACACCTGCGTTGATGCAGGCCTTGGCTGGGGCCACAAGCAAAGGCCCAACCCATCGGGAAGGCATATCCGCATTGCAGGAACACCGCCCAACACCACCAACTTTGTGGTGCGCAACAATATCTTTTGCAATGCCCTTGATGTGTTGAACTATACCCGTGACATTGAAGGACTGGAAAGTAATTTTAAGTTTAATTACAATACCTACTACCAGACCCTGGGCTCCAACGTGGCCCAAATCAAGATGGTTTTTTATTCCACCTTTTCTACCTACCAGTCAGCCACCGGCTGGGAAGCCAATTCAATCGACAAGAACCCCCTGTTTGTCAATGCGGCCAGCCATGATTACAGGTTAGCGGCCAACTCCCCCTGCATTGATGCGGGCGATCCTTCGGCTGCAAAAGATGCCAATGGAACACGTGCAGATATGGGAGCTTTGGAAAGTGTGAATACTTCCAGTCCTACGAATACTGCTGATACTTCTCTTCCAGTTGTTTCTGTCTTTTCAGTTCCGTCAACTGCATCCTCATTGACTGTTCCCTTAAAAACCTTTACAGCCACCGATAACATTGGAGTGACAGGCTATCTTGTCAATGAAAATGCTACTAAACCTTTGATTTCAAGTTCAAGATGGAGTTCAACTGCACCCACTACATATTTGGCTTTGACACCGGGAACTAAAACACTGTATGCCTGGAGTAAAGATGCCGCTGGAAATGTGTCTACTTCGCTAAGTGCTGATGTGACAATTACCAATGACGAATTAACAACTGGAGTTGAAAATATGGACGAATCACTTAAAATCGAAGTATTCCCCAATCCATGTATTGATAATGTTACGGTACGTTTTTCTCAGACCCCTGAGATTGGCAGCCGCATTGAAATAACAGATATTACAGGTAGAAATATCGCATCCCGTACGATAACAAATCCTGAGGAAAGGATTTCTCTCAACGAACAATCTTCCGGATTATATATGGTAAAAACCATCATCGGTTCCAAAGAAAAGGTAACTAAACTAATCATTAATAAATAAGCTTCATGCAATCAGAATCCCCGGCGATGAATACCGTCGGGGATTTTAATTTCAATTTATCCATAGTTATAACTTGGAAAAGATTATTCGGGATGTGTGCCTGTTATATCCTCAATCCACAGCTCACCTGCGTGGCTTATTCATTGTAGGTGAAGCTATTGTCGCAAAGTCTATATATCCTTTTTACATTTCCAACAGTTGGTTTAAGACATTGAAATTACTTTTACACAAAAACAGGGCACATCCAAATATAAAAATAGAGACCCTGCATTGCAAAGTCTCTATCCTCAATCTTTGAATAATTAGCTTATTTAAGCCATTTATCGAGCCATTGTTTGAATACACGTTGCCAAAGAATTCCATTCTGAGGCTGCAATACCCAATGGTTTTCTTCGGGGAAAATCAATAACTGGGCGGGAACTCCACGCAACACGGCGGCATTGAATGCTGCCATACCCTGGGAAGCTAGAATGCGGTAATCTTTTTCACCATGAATGACAAGAATTGGTGAATCCCATTTGTCAACAAATAAGTGGGGAGAGTTTGCATACGATCGTTGAGCAACTGCATTTGATTTATCCCAGTAGGGTCCACCTAAATCCCAGTTTACAAACCATACTTCTTCTGTTTCAAGGTATTGTTGCTCAAGGTTGAACATTCCATCATGTGCAATAAAAGCCTTGAAACGCTTTTCATGATGTCCAGCCAGCCAATAAACAGAGAATCCGCCATAGCTTGCACCCACACAACCCAGTTTGTCCTTATCCACAAAAGGTTCTTTGGCCAGTGCATCAATGGCCGAAAGATAATCCTTCATATTTTGACCGCCATAATCGCCACTGATCTGCTCAAGCCATTCTTTCCCAAAACCGGGTAATCCACGGCGGTTTGGAGCCACCACGATATAACCATTGGCAGCCATTTGTTGAAAGTTCCAGCGGTAGGACCAAAATTGGCTAACTGTGGATTGAGGTCCTCCCTCACAAAATAAAATGGTTGGATATTTCTTGTTTGGGTCAAAATGAGGTGGATAAACGACCCATGTTTGCATATCCTTATTGTCGGTGGTTTTAATCCATCGTTCTTCCACTTTGGCCAATGTAAGCTGATCCAAGATTGGTTTATTCACAAATGTAAGTTCGGTTTCAGCTCCTGTTGTGGGATCAATAGCGTAAATCTCATCTGGCTTGCTCATCGAATGTTTAACACCTACGAGCCTATCACCAGCCTGGGCTACAAAGCCATAATCGTGCACTCCTGTAGTTATAGGTGTGATCTTCTTATCGGCAATATCCAGCCTGTAAACCTGGGTAAGAGCGTGCCAGCAGCTTATAAAATAAACCGAATGACTGTCATCACTCCAACTAAGATTGGTTGAATTCTGGTCAAAACCAACTGAACAATCAGTCTTCTCTCCTGTTTCCAGGTTCATTAAGAACAAACGGATTTTATCGGCTTCGTAACCATCACGCTCCATGCTCTCCCAGGCCATCCATTTCCCGTCAGGTGAAAAGGTTGGATTCTGATCATAGCCCATCATCCCCTCCGTCTTGTTCTCAGTTTGCCTGGCATCAACATTGTAGAAATAAATATCAGAATTGGTGGAAGTTGCATATTCCTTTCCTGTTTTCTTTCTGCAGGTATAGGCAATGGTTTTCCCATCGCGGCTCCAATCGAGTTGTTCTACACCTCCAAAAGGTTTCATCGGACTCTCGAAGGGTTCGCCCTGGAGTAAATCAACCGCATTTTCAAACTTTCCATCTTTATAATCGGCCACAAATGGATGAGGAACTGTCTGGACCCATTCATCCCAGTGTTTATACATCAGGTCATTTTCCAGATGGGCATTGGCTTTGGGTAAATCAGGGAAAAGATCATGTACATCGGGCTTTGCTTTCACATCTGCGGTGAATAAAATCTTCGTGGCATCAGGTGAATATTTAAACCCTGAAATTCCCCCTTTTACTTGTGAAACCTGGACGGCATCAGAACCATCGGGGTTTATTTCCCAAAGTTGCATTTCACCTGACTTGTCCGATAAGTAGCCAATTTTTTTACCATCGGGTCTCCATGCAGCCGATGACTCTTTTTCGGGAGTTGAAGTAATCCTGACAGGTCCACCATCTTTCACACCTACAGTATAAAGTTCACGGTACGATTTATTCTCCTCAATATTGTAGTTAGTAACAGCATATAAGACCGTTGAATTGTCGGGTGAAACTGCAGGTTCACCAATACGGCCAAAACTCCACAGCACTTCAGGAGTGATGATGTCCGAAGTAAGCTTCGGAACTTCGGGATTGTAATTTTTTGTCATTTCTTTGGTTGCTTTCGGATTTGAACATGAAAACAAGAGGGTTCCCACGGCAAGTAAATACAAGGACTTCTTCATATAGGTTGATTGATTAGATATTTTCAATTGAATGGGTGAAAGTAAATATTGTTAGGCAATAAAAAAACTATAATTTTAAAGTGACTATCGTCAATTGAAACGACAAATCAATCAAGGGGTCAGCTGCTTGAATATGATCTGTTGATTCTTGTTTTCCTGTAAAATGTACAGCGCTTTGGTCATTTTTGCTTGCTGTGCCGGGAGGATAAAAGATATGGTTCAATTTCAAATTATTGAAGTTATTGAAGTTATTGAAGTTATTGAAGTTATTGCAAGAGGTCAATTTTACACCTACATCCCTGCTCCTCGCTCTTTGGCCCACCGTGTTGGTTTTATTATAGGATTAATTATCCCCTAAACTGAGGTGAACCAAAATATACGACTTGCAATATCTTCAATTACTTCAATTACTTCAATTACTTCAATTACTTCGGTAATCACTTTGGTATTACAGCCAATGACAATGAATAAGTCTGGTTCCATATAGCGAACCTTAATAAGCGAGCAAACAACCTTCTGGATATTTATCTCAAAATTATTTTGCCTTCCGGATACAGGCCTGCTATTAACTAAAAAATGGGCAACCCAACAGAAGTTGAGCTACCCATATTTTAATAGAAATATTGAACTTTATGGTTGTGAAAACCAAAGCTTTGTATCCTCTGCATCTGGCCCCTGCCGACCAATTGCGATGTTGAGGTTTGCTGCGTTTTTACTTTTTGCAGAACTTCCATAGATCATCCTTTCAGGATATTTGCCTTGGATATCACCCAATCCATAGATATCAGGATCGCTCACTCCATTGGCCAGATAGGAAGGATATCCCAGTTTACGGACAACAGCCCATCCTTCAAATCCTTCCGTGAAGGAATTGATCCAACGTTGAATAGCAATCTTTTCAATTTTCTGATCCAATGAACCTGAAGAGATATCGGCTAAGGCAGAAGAGGTAATGTAGGCCTCGATATCCCCATCGGCACAACCCCACATTTTCATTGATTTGCGGATTCCTTCCTTAAATTCAGTGTCCGCATTACCCGAAGCCCCCGAAACGCCTCTAACGATGGCCTCTGCTTTGAGAAAATAAGCTTCAGCAGTGGTCAGTACTATTTCAGGATAAATGTTGGACGACCCGCCTTTTTTTACAACAAAGAAATCCGTGGGGGTGCAAAAGAATTCCCTGCGGATCAAGGGTTGAATAAACCCATTCAGACGAACCGGCTGACCTATATAGTTTACATTCCCAGGCATAGTAATTGTTATTTTGTTATCGGTGTTTTCATTGCCTGTTTTTGTGTAAACAGCATTTGCCTCGTCAAGTGTCTTCAAAAGGAAGGCCACCCTTTTGGGCCAAAGCGTATTATCGCTTCCCGATTCAGGCTTTGTAAATTCAAAGGTCCCCCCTACTGCCGGTTTGGCAAATTTCACCAAACGAGGATCATTATAGGTCTTTAAATAATCAATCAGTGGCTTACTGATTGTCCAGCCACCACCACTGCCAAATCCCCCAAAATCGAGCCATGCACCTGCATAGGAGTCACTGTTCCACTTCGAAATGACATTGTCCTTTTGCATCAGCACATTGTCAGCATCGGTTGATAACAGTTCTTTGGAGAGCGCTTCTGAAATGGCTGTAGTAGAAAAATCATCGCCTGGAGCCCCAAAAGCACGTAGTCCAATTCTTAACTTAAGGGTATTGGCCAGTTTTTTCCATTTCTGTAAATCACCGTTGCAATACAAATCATTGGAGCCCAAATCCTGTATACCCTCACCGGTTTTGGTTGAGTCGCCGATAGTGGCCATGGCTGCATTCAAATCTGCGATAATACCCTTATAAATAGTCTGTTGAGTATCATATGCAGGCAATACAATTGCAGAATCTCCTACCTGGGTATAGGGGATTTCACCAAAAGTTTCCGTGAACATCTGGAAATACAATCCTTTCATGATCTGTCCAACTGCATACATGTACTTATTTTCAAAAGTACCCTTGGGAGCGGTCAATTTCATAAAATTATCCAATTGACCGAAATAGCCGTCAAAGAAATCCCAGGTAGCATCGGTATAAGCGGCGTCATACTTGTAGGCCAATTCATCTGACCACCACGAATAATTGTCGCCAAAAGTAAAATACCCCGCAAAACGATCAGCATGAATCAACATGGCTCTCCAATATGGATAATTGTCAGGCGCATAGAGTTTATATTGGGGTACTGTGAGAAAGAACTTCGCACTAGCCTGATTAGCCGTAATTGCATTCGGATCCTTGTTAATATCAATAAAATCCTTGGTACAGCTAAAAAGACCTACTATAAAAATGCTTAGAATGAATGATTTAAACGTTTTCATATTCATAGTATTAATTTTAGAATTTTATATTAACATTAAAGCCAATACTTCGGGCGGTTGGCAAATTATAAAACAAAACACCCTGCGCAAAGTTTCCAGTACTAAAACTTCCTTCTGGATCAAAGTTATCGAGTGAATTATAAATAAAGAAGAGATTACGGCCAGTTACCCCAATGGAAGCCCCTTTCAGGAAAGAATTAGTGAGCATATTTTGTGGAAGTTGATATACCAATGATACCTCCCTTAACCGCACATTGGTCTGATCGTAAATGTAGTTTTCTGCAATAGACGAATAACTTCCCCAGTATTGTTCGGCTGAAATATTGGTTGTATTGACGCTTCCATCCTCGTGTACACCATCAATAACCACACCGCCTTCGCGATATTGAAGTGTCCTTTTCGAAACCCCTGAAGCATCTAAACCGGCATCGGTTCCTGAATAAACCTTTCCGCCAAAACGACCATCAATCAAAAAACGAAAAGAGAAACCCTGGTAAGTTATCGTATTGGTGATTCCACCTGTCCAGTCAGGCTGGTAATTACCCACAAATTTTTTATTGGGAGCCTGGACATAACGACCTTGTGCATCCACCAATTTACGCCCCTGTGCATCCAATTTGTAAGTTGATGCCATGATATCGCCATAACCGCCCCCCACTCTTGCAACCACTTCAACAGCCCCTGAATTGGTAGTAGTGAACACAAACTGATCGACTCCTTTGATCAAATCATTCAATTCATTCTTATTGGTCGAAAAATTAAGGGAAATATCCCATTTAAAATCGGCTCTACTCACTGGAATCACACCCACCATCATTTCGAATCCCTTATTTTTGATTTCACCAACATTGGTAAACTGATAGGAATAACCTGTAGATGGAGGAACAGGTACCCGCATGATCAGATCCTTTGAAGTTCTGTCATAATAGGAAAGATCGGTATAAAGGCGGTTATTCAAGAACCTGAATTCAGCTCCCAATTCAAGGGAGGTAACCTGTTCTGGCAGCAAATCAGGATTGTTTTTTGTATCAGGCCTTGAAAGTACCGTCAAACCATTGTAGCTGTCCCCAGAGGAGGAAAGGATAAATGAATTCTCGAGTTGGTAGGGCCTTGTATCATTTCCTACTTTCGCCCATCCTACTCTGATTTTTCCAAAGTTCATCGGATCCCAACTCACCAATTGACTTAATAAAAAGGAAGCACTGGCCGAAGGGTAGAAATAAGACCAGTTGGATTCAGGTAAGGTGGACGACCAATCATTGCGCAAAGAACCTTCAAGATAAATCAACTCGTTTAAGCTTACCTGGGCAGACCCGTAAACTGAATTAATGATCTTTTCAGTTAGCGGGGTATAAGTCGGAATATTGTTGGCTGCACTCTGCACAGTCGGTTTTGCAGGAATTTTGAAATTTTCAGCAAATATACTGATGCCTTCATACGTGTTGTACCGGTGGTTGGCACCTGCATTGACCTCTAAACCGATGTTATTGGCCAAAGTCTTCTTGTACATCAAAAGACCATCAATATTGGTTTCACTGGTTTTTTCCATACTGTTGGTCAATCGACCTCCAGCATAAAACCAATGTCCAAATTGATTGAGATGTTCAATCTTTTCATTGATCATATCCGTACCTACCCTTACAAAGGCAGAAAATTCACTGGTGAAATTATAAGTTGCTTTTGCAAAACCCTGGAAGCGTGTACGTGCATCAATGTTCCTGTCGTGCAACATAAACCAGTATGGATTGCCGAAGGAGCCATTGGTAAATGTTTTCACTTGAAGGGTAACCGGGTCCTGAAAATCTTTTAAATCATTGATATCCGTATTCCTGGAGATAGGAAATAAATAAGCCATGACCCCTTCCGTTCCCATGATTGGACGGTTGGTCCCATCCTGAACAAAATAAGTGGCTTTTGTATCAATATTGAATTTATCCGTCAGATTGGACGTTGCCCTTATATTAAAATTATGTCTTGAAAGCTTTGTGCCAGGCACAATGGCATCGGCCGAAGTATTGGTATAGGAAAACCTGAAGGAGGAAGCATTGTTACCCCCGTCCATGGCCAGGGTGTGGATATAGGTGTTCCCGGTCTCAAAGAAATTTTTCACATTGTCAGGCTGAGGGGAAAAAGGCTTGGTTTTTCCATTCCAATACAATTTGCTGGAACCATCCATTTTAGCGCCCCATGACCCACTTGAATTGCGAAGTTCGTCCAATACTGCCGGGGTATTTCCCCCTGACCCCTGCCCGTAAACATCCTGAAATTTGGGAAGCAACATGGGCGATTCAAAGGTATAGTTACCTGTATACGATATGCCAAGACCCTTATTGAGTACCCCTTTCTTGGTGGTAATTAAAATCACCCCGTTGGCAGCACGTGCACCATACAAAGCTGCCGCATTGGGGCCCTTCAGTACCGATACCGATTCGATGTCTTCAGAGTTAAGGTCAGAAACTCCCGAACCATAATCCGTTTTACTATATTCCCCGGCATCCGTTTCACCCGCGTTTGGACTGGTGATCCCACTGGCCGAACCATATCCCGAATTATCGATGGGAATACCATCGACCACATACAATGGTTGGTTGTTTCCCGTCAAAGAGTTATTGCCCCGGATAATGACCTTGGAACTACTTCCAGGCCCGAATGTACCGGTTGTGATCACCACGCCGGCCACGCGACCAGCCAGCGAATTCACCACGTTCAGATCTTTCACCGTTGTCAGGTTTTCGCCTGCCACCTCTGATACGGCGTAACCCAGTGATTTCTTATTCCTGGAAATGCCAAGGGCAGTTACCACTACCTCATCCAGGCTAATGTCCTCAGATGCCATGACCACATCCACTATGGAGCGGTTATTCACCTGTTCTTCCACCTTTTTCATTCCCATAAATGAAAACTGAAGGGTTGAAGTTCCAGACTTTAACTTCAAGGAATATTTACCATTTTCATCGGTAAGAATACCATTGGTAGTTCCTTTTTCCAAGACAGCTACCCCTGGTAGACTCGTGCCATTGGATTCGGAAACAACGGTTCCAGATACCGAAAACTGTGCCATGGCGCTACCTATGAACGCGATCGACACAAGGATAAGCAACAAGACCTTTCGCATAAGTTTAAATTTTAGATAGATAATTAATACCTGTACTTGTTTAGAAAAAATATAGGGTTTGAATACTATAATTCAATCTCAGTACAAATCTTCAGAAGAACTGATTAGCTGGATTCCGTATGGTCAGAATAGTTGCCTGGCCAGAATTAGAACCTGCGGGTTCAACTGAATGTCGAACATGATGCAATCGGTTTCATAATTGCTGAAAGGGAAGAGTCTTGGTATTTCCTCCCACAGGTCGCAATCGAAATATTAGCCCGGTCGGTTTGATTTTATTCCAATCTGACAGGGAAATATTTAAATTATAAGATTCCTAAAAAGCTTGCCTAACTTCTTATCAAAAGAAATAAGCCAACTATGTAAATGAATTTCATTAAATTTAGTGAATTCTATCCTAATTTGTTCCTTTTTAGGAAGATATTTATACACTTTTTAAGTGTATTTCAAATTTAAATAGATTGACCTTGATTTATAGGAGACGGCCGTCCTTTTTGATATCACTTTAAAATAAATCCTTGGTTTCGGGATGTTTTACATCTATCAAAAGAACCATGTATACTATTTATGATGGCATTTTGAATTTAAAATATGTGAACTTTGAAGTAGAAAATAGTGGTTTAGCGGTTTTAAAAATAAAATACGAATACCTGAATTTAGATATTCGTATTTTGGAGAAGCAGCTGGAATCGAAACCACGTCCAAACGTGGAGGCCCTATTGCATGCTAAATGTTGATCCCCAGGCTTAATTTTCGAATCAAAGCTGGATCAAAATGCCCGACTTTAAATTTTGATTTTAATTTTTACAGAAATCGCGAAGTAAGATTTCTGGGACTCTCACTTTATTTGCACCGCCCGATCGAGCCACTTCAGGTTGTTTACTCTTTTGAACATGTAAAAAAGCAGTTGCAAAGGCCAATAAACATACAAATGTCTTCATTCAAGTTAATTTAAGAGGTTATTCATTGTGTGGGGCAATGTAAAAATTGTCATACGATAAAACAACAGTAATTTTTACAACATAACCAATTTTGAATAAGG
>DASXUZ010000276.1:0-6228 GCA_036504555.1 Prolixibacteraceae bacterium
GGCTTTTTCCAGGGCTTTTTTTAAGGCGGCCGCCTGTTTGGCTTTCTGTTTATTCTGAAGCGTCAGTTGCTGGTTGGCATCGATCAGTTCTTGTTCGGTGACTTTTAACCTGGAAACATCATGCCCGATGCCAAGCAAGGCAATGACCTGTCCATGGGTATCGCGGATGGGGAACTTGCTTTTGTCAAACCAGGCTTCCTGGCCCTGGTGTGGTTGTGGTTCATCCATGTGCAGGAGGGCCTGGCCGCTTTCGAAGACTTTCAAGTCTTCGGCCCTGAACTTTTCCGCTTCTTTGGGACCCCAGGGCAGCTGGTCGTCGGTTTTTCCCACGATCTGCCCGGGATTGTCCAATCCAGCCCTGGTGGCCAGGGCCTGGTTACAGCCCAAATATCTGGAGTCCCTGTCTTTCCAGAAGATCACCCCGGGAAAATTATCCATCAGGGCCTGAAGCATCTGTTCTTTCTTGAAGAGACCCTCCTGTACCTGCTTGTGTTCGGTGATGTTATACACAAACCCGGCACAGATCAGCGGTTTTCCATCCCCGTCATAGTTGACCACCGAGCCTGACATGCTGAGCCACAGGTATTCACCCGAATGGGCCCGGACGCGGTATTCCAATTCCAGTTGGTCAACAGTTCCGGTAACAAATTCATCGACGGCACGCTTCACGGGGTCAAAGTCTTCGGGGTGGATCAAGGAGGCAAAGTCGGTGAGGGAATTGAATTTTTCAGGTGGACAACCCCAGCGTTCCATTTTATGCTGGTCGCAATGTAGTTTGCCGGTTGAAATGTCGGCCTGCCACCAGGCCAGCTTGTCGCTTTTACCCTGTATGACCATGGCCACGATGGCTTCAATGGCTGACACTTCAGGGCTTGCGCTTTCCCTTTGCCCCGAATCGAGCAGCGCTTTGAACGACTTGTTCTCCTGTCGGAGTTGTTGCAAGTCCCTGATGAGTTTATCTTTTGTTTTATACCGATCATTCATGGCGGCAAGTCTTAAAATAAAACAATGGGCTCATTTCAATGAATCGCACAGGGGCAAATATCCAGCCAGTAAACGAAGTAACGGGATGAAACTTGACGACCTGTTTCCACTTCTTCCAGATAAGCTATAAAATTACAAAAAAAAATGCATAAATGAATTCAGTCCAATTTTTATAATTGGGCTGAGATATCATCAATGGATTGCACAAAACTCTCTTTCAATGCGTGAATTATGTAAGTCTTAGCCAGAATTATATAAGCCTTTCAGGGAAGTTGGGAATAACTTTATGCCATCAAATTCATCCTCCAAAACAGGCCCACCCGAAAGGAAAGCCGGGCGATGAATTGGATCCGATCAGATAGTGGTCAAAATAAAAAAAAACAGCGCATCAACTGTGACTTTTAATCCGTTTAAAGCGTAAGCAAGGAAGCAAAAGTCCTCACTATAATTATCACATAAAAAAACCAAATACGTACCATGGATCAAACAATTCCAATTACCACTTTATTTTTAGACATCGGTGGTGTCTTGCTCTCCAACGGCTGGGGACATGAATCACGCAAGTTAGCCGCTGAGACCTTTCACCTGGATGAAGAGGAAATGGAATACCGCCATCGGTTCAATGTGGTGAAACACGAGGAAGGAAATCTGACCCTGAGCGAATACTTGAACCGGGTGGTGTTTTATGAAAAACGCTCGTTCACCCCCGATCAATTCAAGGAATTCATGTTCAAACAATCGACGCCCAACGGGAAGATGATTGAGTTTATCAAGCAGTTGAAAGAACAGTATAAGCTGAAAATAGCGGTCATTAACAACGAGGGAAGGGTCTTGAATGAATACCGGATCCGGAAATTTCAGCTCAGCCAGTTTGTTGATTATTTCATCTCCTCCTGTTTTGTACATTTCCGTAAACCCGATACCGACATTTTCCGCCTGGCCCTGGATGTGACCCAGGTATCGGCTGAACAGGCTGTCTATATTGAAGATTTACAGTCGTTTGTCGATGTTGCCAGGACACTGGGGATTAAAAGCATCCCGCACAAGAACAATTTGGCAACGACCGAAGTATTGGCTACTTTGGGACTAAAGATTGGATAAGAGAAAAAGTAACAAAGTAACAAAGGAACAAAGTAACAAAGTACCTAAGTACCTAAGTAACAAGGTACCTAAGTACCTGAGCCATTCGCCCCATTTTGTTATTTTGTTATTTAGGTACTTTGTTACTTAGGTACTTTGTTACTTTGCTACTTTGTTACTTTGCTACTTTTTACTCATTAAAAATAAATTAAAGAAAGGACACATACCCCATGAATGAAAATGAACAACACCTGGATGAAGTACAGGATGAGATTACAGTACACCACGACCGTCGGTCGAAAGGGAAACCGATTCATCATACCCTGAGTTTTTGGATTTTTGTCATATTGATGTTAGCGGCCATCCTCTATTACATCGTGAGCCTGAATTTTGCCACTGCACCTCGCTGAGTCATGAAGCGGCCAGCAGTAAGTTAAGCTATACCTGATACATTCAAAAATAAAACTACCTCCAATGAATGAGCAAAAATTGATAGAAACCGCCAAGGCAATGGTTTCAGATGACAAAGGCCTTTTGGCCATGGATGAAAGTAATCCAACCTGCAACAAACGATTTGCAGCCCTTGGGATTCCGCAAACACCGGAAGCCCGGTGCGCCTACCGGGAAATGCTGATCACCACCCCCGGGCTTAGTCAAAGCATCAGCGGGGCGATCCTCTTTGATGAGACCATCCGCCAACAGCTGGGCGATGGTACGCCCTTCATCAAAGCGGTCATCAAGGCCGGAATCATTCCCGGGATCAAAGTGGACGCCGGTGCAAAGGAGATGGCAGGTCATCCGGGTGAGAAGGTAGCTGAAGGTCTCGATGGCCTGCGTGAACGACTTCAGGAATATGCTCAGATGGGATTGCGGTTTGCCAAGTGGCGCGCTGTTATTGCCATCAGCAACGAACTGCCCAGCAGGGCCTGTATCGAAGCCAATGCACATGCCCTGGCCCGCTATGCCGCCCTTTGCCAGGAAGCCGGATTGGTTCCCATGGTGGAGCCTGAAGTGCTCATGGAGGGCGATCATAGCCTTCAACGTTGCTTTGAGGTGACGCAAGAGGTGCTCAGAGCGGTATTTTACCAGCTGTCTGCACAGGGGGTGCTGTTGGAAGGAATGATCCTCAAACCCAACATGGTATTGCCCGGACTGAGCTGTGCGCAGCAGGAATCGGTCGATGAGGTGGCCGATGCCACGGTTAAATGTCTGCTTCGGACTGTACCGGCTGCTGTTCCCGGGATCACGTTTTTGTCGGGAGGTCAATCGCCCGAACTGGCCTCGGCCCGCCTGAATGCCATGAATGTAAGGTTTAAGACGCAGTTGCCATGGGTCCTGTCCTTTTCGTTTGCCAGGGCTATCCAGCAACCGGCCATGGAGATTTGGGCTGGCCAGAAGGAGAAGGTTGCAGAGGCTCAGAAAGCCCTGTTTGAACGCGCCTGGTGCAACCGCGAAGCCCGAAGGGGCGAATTCAAGGCTGCCGCTGCCAAGTAGGCCTAAGGGCATAAAATTGACGTGTCAAAGCTAATGGGACGATATTGATTACTGGATCATTGGGCATTGCCTGAATCCCTTGAGTCGGGGATGAAATAAGCCCTTGAAGCATTAAACCATTCACTGGATTTTTAGTCTATATATTTATAACATGTATAGATCCTAAACCTAAACCAATGAATACAAATTTGATCCCAACTTCAGGTCATCCTCCATTTGCTTTTAAAGACTTCACACCGGCCATCACCTGGTGGCTGGTGCTTGTTTTTTCAATCCTGTTCGCTCACGAGGGTTTTTCACAACGCACCGGGTTTACCGATACCTTTGATGACGGATCCCTGGAGCTGAGCTTCAGGGGCAACCAGGGAACACGGCCGCCGCTGAAAATATGGGGAACCATCACCCCCGCCACTTATGGCCTTGTTGAAAAAGACAGCGTGCTGACGATCCGTTATTTCAGGAGAGAAGGAAGCGGTGCGTTCGATCATTTTACATTTAGTCCCTTCCGGGCCCTGAATGTAGCGTCGAATCCACGCATCCAGGTTCAGATCCGCTCAACGGTTGAGACCAGGCTGACCCTCAGCCCCATCTACTCATTGGATCCACCTACCTGCGAATACCTTGAACAGACCATCGCGGGTGACAAGGCCTGGCATACCTATACCTTCGATTTAAGCCCTGCCTATTATTCAAGGCTCAATACCGTGGGTGCCGTCGATTTCTATTTCGACCGCAACACCTCGCTCAACCGATCAGGGAAGATTGAAATGGACAATTTCAAGATTGCCTGGTTCCTGATCAAGGTGACCGATGTGACAGCCACTGTAGAGGATGGATCCAACATCAGGTTAAACTGGAAAGCCTCAGACCCCGCAAGGGCCAGAGGATATAAAATCTACCGGGCCACTCAGCCGGGTTTTCAGCCCAGTGAGAGCAACCTGCTGACAGAATCAATGACCAGTACTTACCTGGATGAAAACCTGGAACCTTACCACCATTACTTCTATCAGATTGTCCCGGTCGGCACAACGGGTGAGGTGTTTTTTGCTTCCAAAGAAGTCAATGGCGAGACCTATCAAAAGGGTGCCGGACCGACGGTGAAAATCAAGGGTACCAATGCTCAGACAATCAAAAAGTATGAAAAGTTTGAAGTGCTGCTGGATCTTGATCATGTAGGTATTGAAAACCCCTTTGACCCGGCTGATATTGATGTGTATGTCTTGTTTACAGCCCCTTCAGGAAAAAAGATGAAGATCAATGCATTTTACGACAACTACCAGGATGCCCATGCCTGGAAGCTGCGGTTCTCACCCAATGAAACGGGTATGTATAGCTACCAGGTTTTTGTAAACGATGCCGGTGGAAAAGGTGAGACATCTGTCCAGCAATTCAAAGCCACGACATCGGAGCACCATGGATGGATCAAACCGTCGGTTAAAAATCCCCATTATTTTGTACAGGATGACGGCAGCTCCTTTTATGGGGTGGGGGTCTATTCACCCTGGGGAAATGACCAGTCGCGACTGGATACCTATGCCAGCAACAATGCCAACCTGTTTGCCATCTGGGACATCGGCTATGGTGGCTTTGTCAACGACCAGGGTCTGATCGAGGAAGAGCTGGGTCGCTACAACCAGAAAAAACTGGGCAAGCTCGATTCACTGATCGTGATCCTGGAGAAAAGTGAGATCAAGTTGATGTATGCCCTGTGGCCCCATGATCTGTTTTCGGAAACTGTCTGGGCCGCAGAATGGAAGAAGAACCCCTACAGCCAGCTGATCGATGTGGCGGATGTATACAAGGATTCACTGGTATGGGAATTCCAGAAAAAGAAATACCGCTACCTGATTGCCCGTTATTCATACAGCCGCAGCATGGGAATCTGGGAATTGATCAATGAGATGAACGGAACCGACGGATGGGCCAAGGGACGGCACCAGGAAGCCCTTGACTGGGTGGCCAAATGTGACCGCTACTTCGAGGAAAACGACCCCTATAACCATCCCGTAACCGCCTCCTTTAGCGGGGGACTGACCGAATACCGGGAAGAATTGTACAAGCGTACTGACATCCCCAACATCCATATTTACCCGGCCCAGGGATGGCCCCTGAAATACCCCGATGACAAGATGCGCAGCGACATGTACAATTTCGCATGGGCCAGCCGCAGATTCTGGGATGCCTTTGAAAAACCGGCCATCTTTGGTGAAGCAGGTGCTGACTTGACCTATTTTAAACCCACTTCGCCCGAGTATCATATCTCGTATCACAATCAAATATGGGCAGCCCTGACCAACGGGTTATCCTCCACACCGGTGTGGTGGGCCTACGATAATTTAAATGGGGGGGACTGGAGCCAGCTGAAACATCTATCGAAATTTGTTTCAGACATCGACTTTGCCAACCAGCCCTTTCAACCCTCAACGATCAGCTGTGAGGGCGCAGATGTTTTCGGATTGAACACCGGATCCAATGCCATTGGCTGGTGCCGTTCGTTTGCCAGAGACAATGTAAGCGGTTCAAGCATCAAGATCCAGGGGCTTGAAGACTCGACATATGAGCTACTTTGGTTTGATGCCTGGAAAGGTGAATACCTTCAGGCTACGGAGGCCGTTTCAAAGAACGGGCAGTTGGTGATCACTGTTCCTTCCTTATCAGTAGCCAGCCGGG
>DASXUZ010000277.1:0-1772 GCA_036504555.1 Prolixibacteraceae bacterium
GATTGTGTACCGATTTGATGGCATTCACCTCGGCATGTGGCTGGCCGAATTTCTCATGGTACCCTTCCCCGATAATGGCTCCCTGGTGCACAATTACGCATCCTACCATTGGATTGGGAGCTACATCACCCATTCCCAGAAGCGCCAGATCAAGACAACGTTGCATAAAAGTTTCAGGAAGACTCATCGATGAAATAAATTAACTTTGCCAAAAATAACAATAAATGAAGGTCGCTCTAGCATCCATCCGAAAAGAATTAGCAGGTATTTTCCCCAAAGCGGAAATTGACAGCCTGATTTACCTGATCTTCGAAAAGATGAAAGGATACTCCCGTACCCAATTTTTGCTTTCAAGGCAAGAGATACTTTCGGAAGATGAGCGGATAGAATTGGAGAAAATTGTCAACCGACTTAAAAACCATGAACCCATCCAATATATTCTCGGACAAACCGAGTTTTACGGATTGCCATTTTATTCAGTACATGGTGTTTTAATCCCGCGTCCTGAAACCGAAGAGCTGGTGCAATGGATCCTTCAGGAAAACAAGAATTCTTCACCTACCATACTGGATATAGGAACGGGAACCGGATGTATGGCCATTTCACTGCAGAAAAACATAGAACATGCCACAACCCTCGCCTGTGACATTTCACCCCTTTGCATTGAAACAGCTCAACGCAATGCGAAGTTAAATGGTATAGAAATACCCGTTTTTAAATATGATATTTTAAACAATTTCCCCCATATCACTTTTCCCAATCTGGATGTGATCGTGAGCAATCCCCCTTATGTGAGGGAAAGTGAAAAACTGTTGATGGAAAGGAATGTACTGGAACATGAACCTGAACTTGCCCTTTTTGTTCCCGATGAAAAGCCATTGATTTTTTATGAGCGCATTGCTGATTTTGCCCTTATCCATCTTAAATCCCAGGGGCGCCTATACCTTGAAATCAATGAAGCCTTCGGGGAGCAATGCGTGGAAATGCTTCAGGCCAAGGGCTTTTGTGATATTATATTAAGAAAAGACATCAATGGGAAAGACCGTATGATCCGTTCAGTTGTCTGGCGATCCTGAAATTCTCCCCGTACCATTCAATAAATTCCTATATTTGTAATAACTGCACCCCGATAAAGAAAGGTGTGAACATAAACTGCCGACCTTTGAAACACGTATTTATCTATACATGCCTTCTTTTAAATATCGTTGCCGCGGTTGCAATCGGTATTGCTTCCTTGTCGGTATTTATTAGTCCAGCAACATTTTGGATGATCGTCCTTTTTGGAATGGCTTACCCCTACCTGTTGGTCATTAACCTGGCCTTTATTGTTTTCTGGCTCTTTATCAAACCAAAATTTACCCTCCTTTCGCTTTTGGTCATTCTTGCCGGGTACAACCACATCGGCAATTACCTTCAATTCTCAGGCAAACATACCGTTGAAAAAGGGGTCAGGATTACCACCTACAACGTGAGATATTTTATGGGAAATTCTGAAATACCGGTCAAGGAAAATGCAGACCACATCCTTCGCTTTTTGCGCCAGGACAATGCCGATATCATTTGCCTGCAGGAAGTAAGGCTGAACAAACGGCAAATCTTCGACATCAAGGATACCCAACTGCCGCAAATCAGCCACATGCAACTTGCACACAACGGGGATGCCGGTGGACTACTCACCATGACCCGTTATCCAATCCTGAAGATGGATGAAATCAGGTTTGAAAATTCAGGAAACATGATCATGTATGCTGACATACTGATGAATACGGATA
>DASXUZ010000278.1:0-6043 GCA_036504555.1 Prolixibacteraceae bacterium
ATATCACCAAATACACCGAGCTGATGGAGCGCCATCAGCTCGGTGTATTTGGTGATATCTTCCTTGTGATTCAGACGCAGGGCCTCCTCGAAATTACGGATCGTCTCTACTATCACATCCCCCGACTGGAAGACTGCCTCGAAGACAGTATTGTTTTCATCCAGATCAGGAATTTGCTTTAAGTATCCAATTCGGATGTCCCCCGTTTTGGTAATCTGGCCCGATTCCGGGGTATCGTTCCCGGCCAGCAGTTCCATGAGTGTAGTCTTCCCAGTACCATTTCGGGCAATGAGTGCAATCTTTTGATGTTCAAATATGGTAAATGAAATATTTTCAAATAAAAGCTGTTCGCCAAAACGCTTCGATAAATTTTCAGCCTGCAAAAACGGGGTCATATTTTTTTCTACAAAAATAGCAATTTCAGCCAACGAAAGTAAATTCATCCTTTGATAAGGTTAAATTGCCGGATGGGTTTCTATTCATAAGGGAAATAAATCATAGGGAATAAGTGAAGTTACCTTCAAAAATCAGGAATAATGCCTGACAAAACCACGAAGTGGTTGAATGTGAATAACCATGGGTGCAACCCATGGCGAGCGATATCTAACTGTATATCTATATGTTGCCACATCCCATGGGTTGCACCCATGGTTATTCAAATTCAACCACTTCGTGGTTTTGTCAGGCTTATCCGCAGATCCCACAAATACGACATTATCGTTTCCTTTCCTGTTACCTGGCCCCCTGACCTCATTTCAGACCTGCTTCCAGATAGCCCAACCCATTGGTATCTGTATACTAACTGTAATCTAACTGTAATGTATCTGTATTCTACATTACAGATACATTACAGTTAGATTACAGTTAGTATACAGATACCTATGAATTGGGCTAGGGAGTTGGTGATATAATCAAGAAAAAAGCGAATGGCAACAAATATATTCCATCATATTTAGGACAAGGTGTATCAAAATCAAATCGGGTAAGTCTACCAAAATATCAGGATATGGGTAAGCGCAGGCTGCTGTTTTTTGTTTAAGTTTGAATCTGTAATTTAAGCATCTGAAATGGACAAAAAAGAATTGTTTGAACGGGTCATCAGCTATTTTCAAAAAGAAATGCCCATTGCTGAAACTGAATTGGATTATAAAAATCCGTATCAGTTGCTGGTTGCAGTCATTTTATCGGCACAATGCACCGACAAGCGGGTCAATTTGATCACTTCCGAATTATTCAAACGCTTCCCTACCCCTGAGCTGCTGGCTGAGGTCGATTCAGCCGAGGTATACGATTACATCCGATCGTGTTCATATCCCAACAACAAGGCCAGGCACCTGGTGGGAATGGCCCGAATGCTGGTAAACGATTTTGGAGGCGAAGTTCCCGATGACATCGATGAATTGCAAAAATTACCGGGTGTGGGTCGAAAAACAGCCAATGTGATCGCCTCTGTGGTCTACAGCAAGCCCACCATGGCGGTCGATACCCATGTATTCAGGGTGGCGGCACGTATTGGATTGAGCACCGATTCGAAGACTCCCCGGGAAACGGAAAGGCAACTGATGGAATATTTCCCACCCGAGTTACTTCCAATCGCCCATCACTGGCTGATTTTACATGGCCGGTATGTCTGCCTGGCCCGTTCCCCAAAATGCGTAAAGTGCGGATTAACAGATGTTTGCCATTATTACCAGGACTTGCAGAAAAAAGAAGGTTAAAACCAGGGTTCGTTATAAATTATTTGAACAATTTACAGTGTCGTTAGCAGACTGAATGTCAGGCTATTGTATAAATATTTGTCTTTCTCATAGAAATAAATTTTGTTTATTTTTTTATATTTTACCAAACTTCTTACATTTGTCACGTATAAAACTTAAAAGATTAGAGTTATGGCTTATAAAATTTCAGAAGAATGTATTGCTTGCGGTACATGCATCGATGAATGTCCTGTTGAAGCAATTTCTGAGGGAGATATCTATAAAATCGATGCAGACCTTTGCACTGATTGTGGATCATGTGCCGAAGTTTGTCCAACAGACGCAATTTCGATTGCCGAATAATTTCGGTTGGCATACATCTATAAGAAGCTGATCCATTTTTAACATCAGCTTCTTATATTTTCTTCTCTGGCTGCAACTATCTGGTCTGATTTTTGTTTTATCAATGAGGATTGAAATACAAATTAACTATGAAGACACTCTTTACCTTTATTCTTATATTGATCATTGGAACAAGCAGTTACGGACAAAAAACAATCTACGCCAGCCAGAAATTAGCCAGTGTAGACCGGATATCGACCGATGTCCAATCCTTCTCCATCGAAAAATTATATCCAAATCCTGTCAAAGATCTTCTTACTGTTGACTTACGCTCCGCCCAATCGGGTGACATTCAAATCAGCCTGATCAATATCCTGGGTACAGAAGTAAAAAAATGGGACGAATTTCTGCCACAAGGTGACCAAAAGTTAAGACTTGACCTTTCGCAGTTCAAAAGCGGTATGTATATCCTTAAAATCATTCAACAAAACCAGGTTAGAACCCAGGTTTTAAAGAAGATATAATATTTATCACCTCAAATGACTATCGAACGCACCAAACGGTGCGTTTTTATTTTGTACCAATTGGGGTGTGATCATTGGCGAATATTTAAATTCATCTGAGCCTCCAATTGGGATCCCCTGACCGTATTGTGGAGAAAGCAAATTCAATGGGTTGGTCTTTTAATTCTTACTTTTTTTATTGGAATGGTGGGAAGATGGTTAACAGGACAATGTTTCAACTGAAATATACAGCAGGACCATTTACAATCCATCCCACCGTCAGCCTAACACTCAATGAAAGAGCATTTTAAAAGTCAAATGTCTTTCAAATGCCTGATTGAATTAAGCCTTGGGATCGGGTAATTATAAGATTCCCTGAATCCGGCTTTCCTGGATGTCAGTCCAACCATTCAAGAAAAGTGGACTCTGATCTTCTGCCAATTCTTGATCAATCATATCAGCAACAGCATACCGGTCACGGGCGTTTAATTCGGACTTTAAAGTCTCATTGATTTTCACTCCCTTACCTGAATCGGGAACGAAAAAGACAATGGTTGTAATAATAAGTCCAATAAGTAAGTAAATATTTTCTTCCATAATCTGGGATATGTAGTTTAAAGTTATAGAAATTCACCCCCGTGCTGTATGATTTCAATAAAGGAGAAACCGATGAACAACAGCCTGCCAATATATATTTAAACGCAATTCTTGATCAATCAATAAAATTCAAACTATTGGGGTCTACTGCATTTAAATTATACTTAATCAAAATGTTTGAAACAGTAATTATTCATAAAAAACAGGAGGCATAAACCAGGTTAATCCAACTGTCAGACACATTCCATGTGATTTAACACTCAACTAAAAGTGTTATTTTAGACAACTTCATATTTCAATGAATCAATTTGGATAAGAAAAACATTCAAAAAAAAGGCAATACACTCTTGATTCATTTCAATCCGAAATAATATTTCGAATTGTTCAAACAAAACTATGAATAAAAATATTCAAAATGGATATTATTTTAACAAATGTTATTAACAATGTTGTATTTGTTTTACACAATGATGTTTTTTTTACTGTATGTATATATTTTTTACTAAATGAATATATTTTTTACACTTTGACACTAATCAAATAGGAAGGTAAATGAGCTTGGAGTTCAATCTGAACAAGCTTTTGAAAAAAATCCTTTTTCCAACCATTGGTTCTCCAGCTTTTATTTTATGCCCGCTGACTATAATACGCTCTCCTCGTGAACATATCGCTACTGTCGGATCAGATGGGATCTGCGGTATGAACTTACTAAAAAAAAGGCTACCTCCTCCCGAAAAACGGAAGAAGGTAGCTAAAATAATCACTTACTGTTTAATTGAAAATAATTGCTTCTAATTTAAGGGGGGGGGGTAAAAGCAAGTGATTTCCAAAAATTGATTTATTGTTTTTCATTGTAAATCATCTTGCCAACCTGGGTTTCGCCGTTCATGGTTAAATGATAGAACACCATTTGGCTGCTCACCAAACGTGGAAGGTATTCAAACGAGTAAAGCTGACCTGCATTTACAGGACCGTTGTACAAAGTTTCCAGCTTGGCACCTGTAATGCTGTAGATCTCCAGAGTGGCCTGGGTATCTGTTGCAGAAGCAAACTCGATGTTCAGCTTGTCAGTGAACGGATTGGGATAGACTTTCAGGAGAGGTTTAAAGGCCTTGGCTGTTGCATCAGGGACGATTTCAGCGGCTTTGGTCTTTACTTCATGGATTACAATAGAACCTCCGCCTAATTCTGTGGTTGCTTCAACATTCTCAGCATCTGCCTTTTGATTATCATAGACAACTTTATTAACGTCACCTTTTTCCCAAATCTTAATTCTGAATTTATCAGATACTCCACCACCATTGATATTTCCATCTATAGCAGAAACCATAAATCCATATTCTCCAGTTCCGTTTACAGTACCTAATCCTCTGAATGTTGCTTTTGCTCCAGAGATTACCAAAGTACCTGAACTTAGCATGTTGCTCTTGAAGTTAAAGTTACCTGTCTGAAATTGGAATTCAGTATTACCTTCCACTTCAGCTACAGTAGTTTTACCTTTTTTGTATTTGGCATTGAACCCAAAGTTTGCTTTGCCTTCAAGAGATGCACTTCCATCACGAATAGTCAAAGCGCCTACTGGAGATTTAATCCAACCGCCACCTGTAATAAAGCTTCCATTAGGATCGTAAATAGTCATATAGGCAGTTGATGTTACAACTACGCTACAATCAGAAACTACTGTAGCAACAATTTTATATAGACCAATTTGCCAATTAAAAGTACTTATTGGAAGGTTGGCTTGACCATTAACAGTTTCAACATTTGTTGTTGCTACACCTAAATCCTTACTATTACCTTCGCCATCTATAATTGTAAATGATACTTTTACTCCATTAATTAGTTCTGAAGCCAAATTTAAAACTGTAGCTTTTAAAGTAGTAGTTGGGGTATTTAACTGAATAGGCAAACTGCTTTGACTTGCATCAATGGTAACATTTTTAATTGTAAAAGATGCTCCATGGTATGTAATGTCATAGTTTGTATTTTCAAGAGTTCCTATAGTAATATCATAGTCTCTTGAACATTCTCCTAGTAATCTTAAAAGAGATCCACTAAAAGAATCACCGTTTACCAAATCTCCAGGGGTAATTTGATAAGTCAATGGAGGATCAACCTGACCTATGTATTTAGATAAAGCTTCAGCTGTTATTGTGATTGGGCGTTTACGAATATTGTTATTAACAGTTCCTGCGGTTGGTTTGTAGTTGCCGTTTCCTGCAAAGCTCCATGGATCAACAGTGTAATCACTGGCATTGGTGTGGGTAGTTCCGCTTACTGTCATCAGACTTGCAAGGTCAACGGGTGTAGGAGTTTCAACGCCCATGGCTGAGAACAAAGAAGTATGAGCTGTCCCGTCATAAGTTACATCGTATGGAGTAACTGTAATGAGCGCATCGGCCTTCCCGATTGTAAAGTCCTTGCTGTCATCACTGCCAAAATGGTTTTCATCACCTGGATAGCTGTAACTTGCCGTTGCTGTTCCGGCATTGGTGTTGTTGGCAAAATCTGCATCAGGAGTCAGATTCAATCCCCCTGCACCTGTCACTCTTACCGTGGCTGGCGTCTGTGCTAAACCTGTATAGATGAAGGGCTCACCAACGACAGTAACCTGAGTCAAGGAAGCAGCTTTGGAGATTGCGATAGCAACACTGCCAGATTTGTCATTGTAGTTTCCTGTTGCATCGGTAAACACCCAATCGGCTGTTCCGCCAGTTACGTTGGCAAATGAATCACCCAGGTCAAGGCCTGATAGCAGTTCAGCCTTCACACCTTTGGCTGTACCGGTAGCTCCATGAAGATCACCATCATAAATGCCCGTATATCCAAGAACCGAAATTGTTGGATCAGCCTTGGAGATTGCGATAGCAACACTGCCAGATTTGTCATTGTAGTTTCCTGTTG
>DASXUZ010000279.1:0-22052 GCA_036504555.1 Prolixibacteraceae bacterium
CGGAAGAATGGAAAATTATTCAAGAATTGATTTATTCTAAAAATTCTGGCTTTGATGAAGTATAAAATATACTTTTAAAGCAAACCTAAATAAAACTAGAAGGTACATCAAACAACAAGTCTGGGCTCATTATTATGCTAATTCTTTGTGCTTTCAATTCATCATATTTAAAATCACTTTTATGGATGATAAATTTATAAATTCAGTCAAAAGAAAAATCAAATATATTGTAAAAGAAGACGATGATTTTTATATTGAAAAAACCGAGGATCGAATTCTAAGTATAGTTCTTAATCAGAAATACGATGGAATTACTAATTATCATTCATGGATTTGTACAACAATAATCAAAAGGTTGAGAAATCAATTGAACGATATATTGATTCCCTTTCCGATCAGCAGTATTACCGGGACGATATCAGTGAAGGTGTGATGACTTTGGTAAGAGAATTAAGACTTCCGAAAGAAGAAAGTTCTAACTGGCAGTTAATGTTTGAAACGACCATTATGATTTCTCAAAATTCAGGACCGATACTTTATTTGTATTTAGATGGCTGGAATATAGTAGACCATAAAATATACTATTGGGATGAATCGTGTATTTATGATATTGAAGAGGAGGATGATGAGGACGATGAACTGAATGACAATAAAAATGAAGCTTAAACCAAGGTTATATTATACCGCCCTTGATTTAGTTGATAAGGTCATTGAGCTTTCCACCATGTCGCCCTATTCGGATGATTGGAGCTTTGAGAAACAAAAGGACAATGCGCCCAGGTTGGTCAGGTTGCAGCAAATCCAGGCACTCATGCATGCCTTTGTTCCTGAATTGCTGGAAAAAGAAGAGCTGGGTGAGGCCATCGAATGCTTTACGAGAGGTCAGTTTATAGAGCATCGGCCAGAAAAGCAGTATGACACTTTGCTGGCAGAAATGCACAGGACCATTGCCGAAAGCCGATACCCGACAGGGAAACCGAGAGAAATAGGTTTACGCCACATGGAATATAGCTATTATCACCTTTTGGATTATTATTCAAGGCTGAAAAAGCTACTCAATTACAACAAAGGGGTCATGGAGATCTCCTATCCTTTTTACTTTCACTTTATCGTTACCGATGGGGCTTCCGATTCCATCGCTGCACCCACAGATGCCATCGCCCGTTTGCTGACGATGTTCATTGATCCACAAGGGAAAAGCTTTACGAGGGAGGAATTGATTGAGCGCTATGATTATCCGGAGGACGATTTGCTGGATCTGGATTTGGATTGGATGTAAATATAGAACAGATTACACGGATTAGGGCGGATTACGCGGATTGGGGAAAGAGCTTCGAGGGAAAGAGCGACTCAGCAGGTGACCTGGAGTCTCCAGCTGAGGTCATGCTGCTCCATGATGAATTAAGCAAGATTGCCATCCTTTCCAATGGCCTTTTTTAATCAAATACAATTTTAATTGTTCAAAAGTGACATTGATAATCGGCAAAATAGGTTTGGTGCATTATACGGATAGATGAATAAAATTCTTAGAAAAAAAAAGATGTTGGTTGTAGGTTGTACCCCTGTAAGAAGCTAAGTGTGACCATTTAATACTGAAAAAGGGTACAACCATAGACCTGGCCCCGAGTACTCGGGGTAAAAACATGTAAGAATCCTTGGTTGTAGCCAAAAATGATTCAGTGGACTGCTGCTTAAACCATTACAAGGGTACAACCTACAACCGGTATAGGTGTGTGGTTGTTTTATTTTTTAAATGAGCATAGTTTAAAAGAACCTGTACTGTGATGTATCACGATTAACAAGTCCCTGCGTCACGTTAGCTGTCACACGAAATTCAGAGTTGATATTTCGGTATAATTCGACCGTTTTGTCTAGCTAGAGGAGAATCCGCGGAAGAAGGATCCGCAACTAAGAGCTGTGGATAGAAAATCCACACCAGCGGTGAAGAGCATCTTCAGCTGATATCGAATTCACGTTATATCGGTATATTCCAGACGAAAATTCCCAACAAAACTGCTGCTAAACCACAACCGATAATCAGGCCAGCGTTGATTTTACTCACAACTATCGGAAATATAGGTTCGCGTTCAGTATAAATTTCACGGATCATGAAGAAATAATAATAGACTCCAACTACAGCCATTAAAATAGCGAATATCGAAATTGCAAGGTATCCATTACCGATTGATAAAATAAATACCTGATATTTAGCCATAAATCCTGAGGTCGGTGGAATTCCTGCCATCGACATTAACAGGATAGTCATAAATACTGCCATCCATGGCTTTTGCCTGTAAAGGCCCCTGAAAATTGATAGATCTTCCGATCCCTCTGAGGCGCGCTTCATCAGAATAAAAATAATGAAGATTGGAACCGTTGCCAGTGAATAGACAAACGTATAATATAGTATTACCGACGCTGATGTTTCGTGTTGCGACAGCATTGCCAACAGAATAAATCCGCTATGGGAAATGGAGGAGTAAGCCAGCAAACGTTTGAAGTTGGTTTGTTTCAAAGCCGCCAGGTTGCCAATGAGCAAGGTTAAGCCAGTCATTACCCATAGCGCTTTTTCAAGTGGCGCCGGAAGTGGCAGTAAACCCATATGGAGCAAACGGTAAAATGCAGCAAAACCTGCTGTTTTTACTACTGTCGACATAAAAACGGTTACAAGCGTTGGTGCACCTTCGTACACATCAGGACTCCAAAAATGGAACGGCGCCACTGCAACTTTAAATGCAACTCCAATCAATATAAACAGTAAACCAACCAGCAACATCGGAGGTAAATGTCCATTAAATTGTAAAATATATGTTTTGATTTCAGGTAGATTGAAGGTTGCTGATGCTCCATAAACCAAGACGATTCCGAATAGAAAGATAGCGGTGGCAAATGAGCCCAGCATAAAATATTTAAACGCGGCTTCGTTCGACCGGTAGGAGTATTTTTTTCCGCCCGCTAGAATGTAGAGCGGAATGGATAAAATTTCGATCCCCAGGAATAGCATGATGAGGTTGGAATAGGATGTCATAAGAAATGCACCTGCAAGTGCAAAAATCATCAGCGAATAATGCTCGGCCACGTGAAATTCCATGGTTTCATAATAATCGATTCCGAATAAGCAAATTAGAATGGTGACAATGACCATAGAAATATTAAACGCGATTGAAAAATTATCGAACAGGACCATGTCGTTGAAATACTTCGATCCGAGCCCCCAGTCTTTTGTCAAAAGAAACAAAGCGATTGCCAATCCTGTAATTGCGATAGGTGCCAGGATGGCTTTGTTATTTAAAAACCCCAGATACAAAAGGATTATTCCAAGAATAATAATTAAAATTAATGCACTCATCTATTAATATTTACAATATTACAATTTACGATTTACGATTTTAAAAATCAGATCTGCAAATCAGGTTAATGTGCCATGCCCGCAACGATTTCTGCAACAGGCATCAATAAGTTTAATACCGGCTGCGGATAAATTCCAAGTACCAGTATGATCGCAATTAGTGGAACCAAAATCATATAATCCAGACCCATCAGGTCGGTAATTTTTCCATGCAAGACTTTCTTATCGCCGAGCATCACCCGCTGATAGGCATATAGCATATAAATGGCGCCAAGTATCATGGTTAATCCTCCAAATGCAGCAAACCAAATGGATTGCTGAAACAATCCTGTAATGATCAGTAATTCACCTACAAAACCTGCCGTTAAAGGAAGAGCAATCGATCCCAATACAATGATCAGGAAAAGGATAGACATATTGGGAGCAGTCAGTTTCAAACCACCCAACTGTGGAAATTCAGTTGTCCCGGTTTTTTCTTTCACCAGACAAGCCACATAAAAAAGAGCAGCAATAGTAACACCGTGGCTCAGGACCTGAAATAGAAGTCCTTCTATCGCGTATTGGTTGATAACGAACAGGGCTGCAGCCATCAACGAAATATGGGCCATGGATGAATAGGCAATCATCGTTTTCAGATTACTATGCCTGAAGGCGATAATTGAGGCATAGATAACGCCGGTAAGACTTAATGTAATCACCAGATTTTGCCAGTAAAGTACTCCCAATGGAATAACTGGAAACAGAAACCGTAAAGCGCCGTAAATACCCATTTTGGTCATCACTCCGGCCAAAATCATCACACCCTGTGTTGAAGCCATTTTATAGGTAGGAGGTTGCCAGGTATGAAACGGAAAGACTGGCATTTTGATGGCAAAGGCAATGAACAGAATCCAGAATAGCCAAATTTGCGTGCTTTCTGGAATATTGAGTTGCCTGAAAGCCGCAAAATCTGTGGTGTGTGTTCCGGGAGTTAAATGATAGAGATAAATGATTCCAAATAATAGGAATAAACTACCGGTAAAAGTATAGATAAAGAATTTCAAGGTGATCGCTCTGCGACCGTCACCACCCCAGAGAAGCAAAATAAAATAGACCGGTATAAGGGCCAATTCCCAAAAAACGTAAAACAGAAAAGCATTCTGTGCCAGAAATACACCGATTAATGCTGATTGCGTGGTTAAGATCAGAAAGTTCAATAAGGAAACGTTTTTCTGATCGCGGTTAAATCCGGCAAGCAAAATAAATGGGAAAAGTAGATTGGTAAGCAAAATCATAATCAGCCCGATAGCGTCGTAACCCAGTGAAAACTGAATACCCATCCCATTGATCCAATTGGTTGCATATTCATTGCCTGATCCCGAAAAAACCACTGGAATTGTAAGCAGCAAATTCACCACCGAACCAGCCAGAGCAATATATCGCACAATTGCCGTATTCCTGAAAAGAAACAAAAACAGGCCAGTTATAATTGGAACGATCAAAATAATCAGTAATATCATAGGATCAGATTATCAGGATAAATACGATGAATAATAAAATTCCGGTCACCATCATAAAAAAGTAAAAACTTATATTGCCACGTTGCAACTTACGGATGATCTCTCCAAATTTTAAAGTAACTGCACCAATTCCGTCAATCGCAGGATTTAAAATCATGGTTTCTACTTTATTGAAAAGGAAACCTGAAAGAATTCGGTACGGCTTTTCAAATACTGTCCCATATATTTCATCAATATAGAATTTTTTGGTAACCAATCTTTCGGAAAATGACAAGACTACTTCATCGGGATTTGGCACTACTGCTTTGGTAACAAAAGTCCGATGTGCAAAGAAAATAACAAGTCCGATGAGTAAAGTGGACAAAAGTATCAGTCCGATTTCGGTGTTGTGACTGATTTCTTCTCCTGAAATGGATGCAACGGCACTCTGCAGGAAAGTTTCAAAATTAGAATCGCCTCCAAAAAGTGATGGAACATTCAGAAAGCCACCGAATACGGAGAGAACTGCCAATATCATCAACGGAATGGTCATCACTTTGGGAGATTCGTGCGGATGCGCTCCGACCAGCCGCTGCTCGCCAAAAAACACCAGGTACAACAACCTGAACATGTAAAAACTGGTCAGCAATGCTCCAGCCAGGGCGAGAACATATAAAATCAGATTGTGTTCGAATGCTTTGCTCAGGATCAAATCTTTACTAAAGAAGCCCGAAAATGGAGGAATCCCGCTAATGGCGAGCGTTGCAGCCAGAAACGTCCAGTAAGTTATTGGCATCTTTTTCCTCAATCCACCCATTTTGCGAATATCCTGTTCACCACTCATGGCATGAATAATACTTCCGGCGCCAAGAAATAGCAATGCTTTGAAAAAAGCATGGGTGGTGACATGAAAAACAGCTGTTGAAAAAGCGCCAACTCCCAGTGCAATAAACATATATCCCAGTTGCGAAACAGTGGAATAAGCCAATATTTTTTTAATGTCGTTTTGTTTCAAGCCAATAATTGCCCCCAAAATGGCCGTTGACAATCCAATTACAGTTATCACAGTCATCGTGATTGGTGCCAGACTATAGAGAATACCTGAACGGGCAATCATGTAAATACCAGCCGTTACCATCGTTGCTGCATGGATAAGGGCTGAAACCGGAGTTGGGCCAGCCATTGCATCGGGCAACCAGGTGAAAAGCGGAATCTGCGCGCTTTTACCAACTGCTCCAACCAAAAGCAGGAGAGTAATCAGCGTAATTACCGGAGCTCCCATTTCAAAAGCGGGTGCCTGGGCAAATATTTCAGAAAAAGTGACCGAATTGAAGGTGAAGAAAAGCAAAATGATTCCCAAAATGAAGCCCAGGTCGCCAATCCGGTTCATCACAAAAGCTTTGCGGGCAGCATAATTAAATGCAGGATTTTTAAACCAGAATCCAATGAGCAGATAGGAGCAGAGTCCTACGCCTTCCCAGCCAATGAACAGAATCAGGTAATTGGCGCCCATCACCAGCAACAACATGCTGAAGGTAAACAGATTCATCTGGGCGAAGAAGGCATTTACCCGATCATCATCATGCATATATCCGATAGAATAAATATGGATGAGTGTTCCAACGCCGGTAATAATCAGCATCATGGTCAGCGATAGATGATCGATCAGGAAGGCAAATGGAATATTGAGTTTACCTACGGAAATCCAGTTGAAAAGGGTGACCGTAGCAGAGTCCTGTTGCGTATTGCGGAGAATAAAAAAAAATGTAAGCGTTGCCAGAAACGATAAGCCAACGGCTGTGCTTGCAATAATTCCGGCCTGATTGTGTTTTAATCGCTTGTATGCCAGTCCTGTGATCAGAAATCCCAGCAGCGGAAAGGCCGGAACGAGCCAGGCCAAGTTCATGTATGGAATTGATCCTACCATTTCAAACGGTTCAAAAGGTTAATATCTACCGAATCCACATTTCGTTTCATCATCACCAGAAGTGAGAGTCCGACAGCCACTTCGGCTGCAGCGACAATCATGATGAAAAATACAAAAACCTGTCCTGAAGGGTCGGAATGATAGGCTGAAAATGCAGTTAGCAGTAAATTTACGGAGTTGAACATCAACTCGATACACATCAAAACAATGATCGTATTCCGACGATATAAAACACCAATTAAACCGATACTGAAAAGAGTTGCACTCAAAATAATGTAATGTTCGAGTGGGATGATTTGTATAGCCGATGTGATGTTTTGCATAGTTATATTTTTTTTGACTCGTCTTTTTTACCAAACATGACTGCTCCTACCATGGCCGAAATAAATAAAACGGATGATACTTCGAATGGAAGCAGAAATTCCTGAAACAATGTTTTGCCAATGTGCGAAACCAACCCGATTTTCGAATCAAACGGATAACGCGGATGTATTTCAAAAGTTAAACGTGTTGAAGCAACAAGTACCAAAAAAAACATTCCTCCGGTTACAACTGCCGCAATTCGGGTCATCGAAGTTTTTGTTGGGATATAAACTTTATTCAGGTTTAGGAGCATGATTACAAACAGGAACAAGACCATGATGGCTCCGGTATACACAATGATTTGCACCACGGCCAGAAACTGCGCATTCAACAGAATGTAATGCCCCGCCATGGTAATGAAGCATACAATCAGATAAATGACACTGTTGATCGGGCTTCGGGTTGAAATAACCAGCAAAGCGCTAATAACCATGAGTGCCGAAAGCAGGTAAAATAGAAAAGTCATTTTTTATTTACTATTTAGTTATTTACAATTTACCATTTATATCACTCGTTTTTTACAGAATGTAAAATAGTAAATTGTCTGATTGTCAATTATTTGTTGTGAGCAAAACGTTTATTTTGCTTGAATTTCAATACATTTTCGGTTTGGCGAAGCGAAATGTCAATCCTCAGATTTAAATCCATCGGTTCGACCAAACGATCTTTCCCGTATATAAATGGTAAACGTTCGTATTCCGATTCAACAATCCGGTCAGTCAGAAAGATAGCTTCTTTTGGGCAGGCTTCTTCACAATCGCCACAGAAAATGCACCGGAGCATGTTAATTTCATAAACTTCGGCATATTTCTCTTCACGGTACAAATGTTCTTCGCCCGGTTTGCGTTCAGCTGCAATCATGGTGATGGCTTCTGCCGGACAGGACACAGCGCATAAACCACAGGCCGTACAGCGTTCGCGACCTTCATCATCGCGTTTTAAAACATGCTGCCCACGGTATATCTGGCTAAACTCCCGGGTTTGTTCCGGATAATTTATTGTGGTTTTTTTCCTGAAGAAATGGGTCAAGGTAATGAACATGCCTTTCACAATGGCGGGAAGATAAATTCGTTCAATGAAGGTCATCTTCTTGTCCGACACCACTTTCGATCTATTTGTTAAAGCTTGCATGGCATGTTGGGTTAAATAAATTCAGTAAAATAATAATAAACTCCCGTTGCAAGTATATTGAAAATTGCCAGTGGCATCAGTTTTTTCCAGCCCAGATTCATGAGCTGGTCGTATCGAAACCGTGGTAAAGTCCATCTAATCCACATGAAAAGGAAAATGAATCCTAAAATCTTGAGGAAGAAAAAGAAAGTTCCCAGCAGGGTGACAACATTTGCAGAAAGCCCCAGCTGATCGATAAACGGCATGTTATAACCGCCAAAATACAAGGTGGCGATTACGGCCGATGAAATAAACATGTTGATGTATTCAGCAAACAGGTAAAAACCCAATTTCATAGAGCTGTATTCGGTATGGTAACCGCCAATCAATTCGGTTTCGCATTCAGGAAGATCGAAAGGCGCACGGTTTGTTTCTGCAAATGCACAAATGATAAAGATGAGGAAACCCAAAGGTTGATAAAAAACATTCCAGTGCATTCCGTGCTGCTGCTCTACTATTTCGTGCAAACTTAAAGTGCCGGTTGTTAGAATCAGCGCGACAATCGACATTCCCATCGCAATTTCGTAACTGATCATTTGCGATGCTGCGCGGATTGAGCCCAGCAAAGCGTATTTGTTGTTTGAGGCCCATCCTCCAATCATGATGCCGTAAACACCTATTGAAACCATTGCGAACACATATAAAATTCCAATATTTAAATCTGCAATCTGCATTGAAAACTCGCGTCCGCCTATGATTATCGTGTCACCCCACGGAATAACAACTCCGGTAAGCATGGCGGTGGTCATGGCAATGGACGGTCCCAAAATGAAAAGAATTCGGTTTGCTGTAGTTGGAATAATTTCCTCCTTCATGAACATTTTTACGCCATCAGCCAGCGGTTGCAGCAAGCCAAAAAGACCAGCCCGGTTGGGACCACGCCGATCCTGCATGAAGGCTGCAACTTTTCGCTCACCATACGTTGAGTACATGGCTACAACCAGTGTAACCATGAAAATGATGAGTAGAAAGATGGTTTTATAAATGTATATTATCCAATCCATGTGGTCTTATTTTTCGTAATGGTTTTGACCGATGACCGAAATCCGTTCAATCTTTCGGGGGCCTTCAGTAACCCAGTCTTTTGTTTCTTTATGCTCGAAACGACAGTCGTTACAGATGAATTCTTCCAGTTCACCATATTTGTCTTTTCGTCCGGTCACCCGCAGAATCTCCGTTCCTTTCATCCAAAGAACAGTTTTTCCACTGCATTTCGGGCAATCGCGGTGTGCATCCATAGGCTTGGTGAACCAAACGCGGCTTTTAAACCTGAATGTCTTGTCGGTCAGAGCACCAACGGGGCAAACGTCAATCATATTTCCTGAAAAATCGTTGTCGACCGCTTTGGTAATGTGAGTGCTGATTTCACAATGATCGCCCCGTCCCAACACTCCATGTAACCGCTGATCAGTCAACTGGTCGGCCACCATCACGCAGCGGTAGCAAAGGATGCAGCGGTTCATGTGCAGTTTGATTTTGTCGCCAATATCAATGGGGGCAAAAGTCCGCCGTTCTTCCGTGGTTTGGGTATCAGCCAATCCGTGAGCGTAGGATAAATCCTGAAGATGACATTCGCCAGCCTGATCGCAAACGGGGCAATCAAGCGGGTGATTGAGCAGCAGAAATGAGGTAACCGCCTTGCGGGCTTCCATCACTTCGGGAGAAGTAATATTTTGTACCACCATTCCATCCTGAACTGTAGTGCGGCACGATGCCACCAGTTTTGGCATTGGCCGTGGGTCTTTGGCTGATCCCTGCGATATTTTCACCAGACAACTGCGGCATTTTCCGCCACTTCCTTCCAGTTTCGAATAATAGCACATGGCGGGCGGAACCACCTTGCCTCCAATTTTTCGGGCAGCATTCAGAATCGTTGTTCCGGATTCGACTTCAACCTCTATATTATCTATCGTTATTTTGACAAGGGACATCGTTGTAATTTTACGTGATCTTCAAATTCCTGACGGAAATGACGGACTGCGCTCGCAACAGGCCATGCAGCAGCATCGCCCAATGGACAAATCGTATTTCCTTCTATATGTTTCGAAATGCTGACCAGCAAATCAATGTCTTTCATTGTTCCGCGGCCATCTTCAATGCGTTGCAAAATCTTTTCCATCCAGCCTGTACCTTCGCGGCAGGGGCTGCATTGCCCACACGACTCATGATGGTAAAATCGCGCAAAAGTCAGCAGGTTCTTCACTATGCACGTTGTATCATCCATGACAATAAATCCGCCCGATCCGAGCATGGTCCCGGTTTCGAAACCTCCTTCAGCCAGCGATTCATAGCTCATCAGCCGAGGTTCTCCTTTGGCCGTTTTCAGGATCAGTTCGGCAGGAAGAATCGGAACCGATGAACCTCCTGCAACGACTGCTTTCAGCTTATTTCCGTTTCGGATTCCACCGCAATACTGGTCGCTGTATATAAATTCTTCCACCGGAAGCCCGAGTTCAATTTCGTAAATTCCTGGTTTGTTGATATGCCCGCAAGCCGAGATGAGCTTGGTTCCTTTGCTGTTCCCAATACCGATTGCTGCATAAGCATCGGCACCATTATTCATGATCCACGGAAGGGCAGCAATGGTTTCCACATTGTTCACAACAGTCGGGCAATCGTATAATCCGACAATGGCCGGAAAAGGAGGTTTGATTCTCGGATTTCCGCGTTTTCCTTCCAGTGATTCAATCAATGCGGTTTCTTCTCCGCAGATATAGGCACCCCCGCCCGGTTGGCAATACAGGTCGAGCGAGTAATCGCTTCCTAAAATATTTTTTCCCAGAAACCCCTTTGCATATGCTTCTTCGATGGCTTGCTCGATGATCCGGAGCACGTAAAACAGTTCGCCGCGAATGTAAATGTATGAAGTCCGTGCTCCCAGTGCGTAAGAACCTAAAATCATTCCTTCAATCAATTGGTGCGGGTTCAGTTGACCAATGTGCCGGTCTTTAAATGTTCCGGGTTCGCTTTCGTCGAAATTACATACAAAATATCTTGGATTGTCGGTGCTTTTATCAATGAATCCCCATTTCATACCTGTTGGAAAACCAGCCCCGCCCCGGCCTCTCATGCCTGATTTTTTAACTTCGGCTGTTACTTCATCCGGAGTCAAATGCTTCAATGTTTTTTCAACTGAAGTATATCCTCCGAGTTTCCTGTACACCTCAAAACGGGACAGCCCTGGAACATCTATGTTGTTGAGTAGTATTTGCTGTGCCATGGTTACAGGTAGGGATTGGTGTGCGAACATTTATTCTCAGCAGTCCATTGATTCAGCAATTGGTCCGCTTTTTCGTTGGTCACATTCTCGTGGTACTCAGTTCCAACCTGAATAACCGGGGCATTTCCACAGGCAGCAAGACATTCAACGGTCTTAATCGTAAAGCGTCCGTCAGCGGTTGTTTCACCTGGTTTAATGCCCAGCTTTTTTTCGAAATGAGCAATCAATTCTTCTGATCCTTTTAACCAGCAAGGGCCGGTTTGGCAAACTTCAATCACGCAATTTCCAACCGGCTGAAGATTAAACATGCTATAAAACGAAGCGACTTCATATACTTCTATGGGTTGAATTGCGAGCAGCGAAGCCACATAATCCATGATTTCGGAGCTGAGCCATCCGTTGTTTTCCGATTGCGCAATGTGTAACAATGGCAACAAGGCAGATTTTTGACGGCCTTGTGGATAACGCCGGATGATTCGGTTCACCAGTTCAAGCGTTTCGCTGTTGAATTTATCTGTATTTTTTGCACTTTGCATTTAAAATTATTTTGTCCCTGTCCATCAGTTGAAGCTGACGGCAAAGGATATCGTTTTAATTATCGTATATTTTGTTTTTCCTACTTCTTTCTCCATGCACCATGCACCAAGCTCTTCGCCCTTACGCATCCAGTTCCCCGGCAATTACATTCATCGAACTCATGGTCAGTACAGCATCCGAAAGCATATTTCCGATCACCATTTCAGGATAAGCCTGATAATAAATAAAACAGGGCCTTCGGAAATGTAATCTTGAAGGAGTACGACCGCCATCGCTTACCAGGTAGAATCCAAGTTCTCCATTGGCCGCTTCAATGCTGTGGTAAACCTCGCCTACCGGAATATCGGTTTCGCCCATTACTATTTTGAAATGCCAAATGAGCGCTTCCATGTTGTTGTAAACATTTTCTTTGGGAGGCAAAACAAAGCGCGGATCAGTCGCATAAAAGGTTTCCTTATCCTCCATCTTGTCCAGTTTCTCCAAAGCCTGTTCGATAATGTACAAACTTTGTTTCATTTCTTCCTGTCGAACCATAAACCGGTCGTAGGTATCGCCATTTTGTCCAATTGGAATGATGAAATCGAATTCTTCGTATGAACAGTAGGGATTTATCACCCTGACATCGTAATCAACACCACAAGCACGAAGATTCGGACCGGTAAATCCATAGGCCAGTGCACGATCGGCCGGGAAAGCCCCGACATTGATGGTTCGATCCATGAAAATCCGGTTACGGGCCAATAAGTTCTCAAATTCCTGAAGTTTCGCCGGATAATCTTTTACAAAAAATCGAATTTTCTCCCAGGCTTTTGCACTGAAATTACGTTCGAATCCACCTATGCGCCCCATGTTTGTGGTCAGCCGCGATCCGCAGATCTCTTCATAAATTTCGTAGATAAACTCCCTGTTCTGGAACAAATAAGTAAATCCGGTCAAAGCCCCGCTATCTACTCCAATGACACTGTTGCAGATGAGATGGTCGGCAATTCTCGCCAGTTCCATGACAATGATACGAAGATAATCGACCCGTTTGGGTGTTTCGATGCCAAGCAGCTTTTCAACGGTCATGTGCCAACCCATGTTATTCAGGGGCGACGAACAATAGTTCAGGCGGTCAGTCAGGGGAGTGATCTGGTAAAATGGGCGGTGTTCGGCAATTTTTTCAAATGCCCGGTGAATGTATCCAATGGTTTGCTCGGTTTCGACAATAAATTCTCCATCCATCAGCATCACATTCTGGAACACCCCATGGGTTGCCGGATGTGTTGGCCCGACATTCAGGGTGTTGTATTCCTTCGGCTCTTCCGAAGTTACGATGTCTTTTTTCCAATAACCTGTTGTGAAATGCTGTGCCATATCGTATTTTCATGAGTTGCAAGTCAGGAAGCGGAAGTTGTTCAAACATTCATTTCTCCTAACCTAAAACCCATCATTCATGTTTATAATTGTTTTTAAATTGCCACATGGAACTCGCCGATAATCATCCTACTGTGTCCCGAGTACTCGGGATGGCTCGTTTCATGTGTTTATTTTTTTAAACACATAGACACATAGAAAACATAGAAAGAAAACAAAGAAGAAATTCAAACTATGTGTTCTTTCTATGTTTTCTATGTGTCTATGTGTTTCTTTTTCATTTTGCTTATAATCATTCTCTTGTGTGTCAAAATACGATTGACATGGATGTTTCATCTGTTTTTAAATTGCCAGATAGCCTGTTCCTTGCATTAACGTCCAAACATACTGTCGTCTTTGTCTTCGCGGGTCTGATCTTCCAGTGGAAAATCTTTTCGCAACGGAAAATCAGTCATCTCATCCATGTTTAATATTCTTTTCAGGTTTGGATGTCCCTCGAAAATGATCCCATAAAAATCATAGGTCTCTCGTTCCATCCAGTTTGCTGCCGGCCAAAGATTGGTGATCGATGGAATGGTCGGCTGATTCAAATCGGTTGCTGTTTTAATCCGTATCCGGTGATTATTGACAAAGCTTTGCAAATGATAGACAACCCCCAGTTGATTCGTATCGGGATAATGCATTCCGCATAGACTCGTTAAAAAGTTATACCTTAAGTCGGCATGATCCCTTAGAAAAAGCAAGAGTTCACAAATTGCTCCCTTTTTTACCGTAATACAGAGCATATCCAATTGAATTTCAGTAAATTCAATGGTGTTGCTGAATTTATTTTCGAGCAAGTTGACAACCAACTGGTCTCTTTCTTTTTTTTCTGGATACACTTATTTCCTTTTTCTAATAAGAATTTTCACTTCAGGTCTTCAATCGTCACGCAGATTCAACTTCCATTCAACGCATTCATCCTGAGGCTATTCCATATTGTATTGTTTCATTAAATCGTTGTATTCCTGAGAACTCCTTCTTCGAAGTGATTCATTTCCAACCAAATCCTGGATTTTTAAAATTCCATTGATAATTTGCTCCGGGCGGGGTGGGCAGCCAGGTACGTAAACGTCAACGGGAATGATACGGTCGATGCCTTGCAATACGCTGTAAGTATCAAAAACGCCACCACTTGAAGCACATGCGCCCACCGCAATCACCCATTTGGGTTCTGCCATCTGGATGTAGACTTCACGCAAAACCGGACCCATTTTTTTTGCAACCGTTCCCATCACCATCAGCAGATCGCTCTGCCGGGGCGAGAAGCTTAAGCGCTCAGATCCAAAGCGCGCCAAATCGTAATGCGAACCCATGGTAGCCATAAATTCAATTCCACAACACGATGTGGCAAAAGGCAATGGCCATAGTGAGTTCTTGCGTGCCAATCCAACCGCTTTTTCGAACGAGGTGGCGAAAAATCCCTGTCCCTCAACTCCTTCGGGAGTTTCGGCTGTAGTTATTCTATTTGGATGATTTTCTCTTTCTGACATTCTTCAGGTGTTTTAGATTGGTTATTGCTTATCCCATTTCAAAGCACCCTTTAAGAGAATGTAAATAAAACCTGCAAGGACAAGTACCATGAATAATAACATCTCGATAAATCCTTCTTTGCCCAACGATTTGAAGATCACAGCCCATGGATACATGAAAATTACTTCCACATCAAATAATACAAAGAGTATTGCAATCAGGAAATATTTAACAGAAAATGGGCTCCGGGCGTTTCCCAGGCCTTCAATTCCACACTCAAAATTCTCCAGTTTGGCACGCGAATATCGTTTTGGCCCCAAATAGTGAGTCAAAACCATTGTGCTTATTACAAAACCGAGTACTACCAGGGTTTGAATCAGTATTGGAATATAATCCTGCGGCATTTGCTAAAATTTAAAACTTGAAACTAGAACGGTTCTATACCTGATTTGTTCATCGAACAAATGTATTCGACCCACTCACAAAAATGCATCAAATTTTTCAATGTATCATTATCAATTAGATAGGAGAATCTGATTTAACTCAAAGATAATTAAAGGGGCTCGTTGTGATTTGCTTTCAAATAATATTTTTAATCAGTTCTATCCTATCAACACGATCATCCGCTCCTAAGGAAATGCAAAAGAACCGGATGAGAACCCGGGGATCAAAGGTCCGAAACTAAAAGGTGGGACACAGATTTTACAGATGGTACGGATTTACACTGAATAGCCGCTGGTGTGGATTTTTAATCCACACCAGCGAGGTCTGTTAATTTATATTTATTAACATGTTACCAACTTTAAAGTTGTATAATGCAAATAAACATCGTATATTTACAACGATATTAATTTTTAGAAATGGCATCTAAAAACGAAGTAGAAACATACTTAAAGGAACTAAAGGTGAAAATAGATATTTTCGGCATATTGTTTCTTGATGACCGCGGTAAAAATCAGCAAACACTGCACGATTTAGAAATTTCACCAGCCAAACGTAAAGAAATAATAAGTTCGTTAAAGGCCGAAGATTATTCACAAGGCCCATTAGACGAAAAAATGCGAGGCATATTGCCTATGTGGGTTTTCGGCAAACAAGTAAAGAAGAACGAAGTGTACATTAAAGTGAGTATGGGGATTGAAAATAGCGGAGCAGTTTGTATTTCTTTTCATATTGCCGAACACCCTATGAATTATCCATTTAAAAAACAAGCATCATGAAACGAGCCATGAGAAATACTTTCTCAAACAGGAGAGTAATTATAGGCGAGTTCCATGTGGCAATTAAAAAACAAATTAAAAACACATGAAAAGTCCATTTACAGGTAAAGAAATGAGCATAATAAAGGAATGGAGAACCATGAGTTTTCGCAAAGAAGAATTCAAGGTGTTGTTTCATTCATACAAATGTGAAGATACAGGAGAACAATTTGAGGATGATGCATTTTCCCAATTAAATTACAACCAGTTGGTAAACCAATATAGGGTAAAATACAGCATCCCTTTTCCTGAGCAAATTATTGCAATTCGTGAAAAATATAATCTATCAGCAGTAAAAATGTCAGAGATATTAGGGTTTGGCACAAATGGATACCGTCAATATGAAGGTGGTGAAGTACCGAATCAGTCCAATGCCAAGTTAATTCAGTTGGCTGAAGACCCTCATGAATTTAAAAAACTAGTTGGTTATTGCACAACCATTGACCATAAGTTTATTGAAAAAACCTATCGGATAATTGATCATTTATTAGAAGAACAAAAGAGAAATAAATTTGAAAAACAATTAGAGAATTATTTTTTTGGCTCTTGCTTACCAAACAGTTTCACTGGTTTTAAAACACCTGACTTAAAGAAATTTTCTGAAATGGTTGTGTTTTTTACCGAAACCCTTGAACCCTGGAAAACGAAGTTGAATAAACTATTGTTTTATTCAGATTTTACAATGCACAAGCAAACTGGTTTTTCAATGAGCGGAGTTCAGTATAAAGCCATCCCAATGGGACCTGTGCCAAATAATTTCAATAGTATATTTGAATATTTAGCGAATAAAGATGAATTGAATATTTATTATACCAATTTTACAGATGGAGGTACAGGTGAACAATTTAAGCCAAATCCAAACAAGACTTTTAACAAGGAAATCTTTACTGAAACCGAATTGCAAATATTAGATTTGGTTAAGGAAAGATTTAAAAACACATCAACAAAAGAAACCATTGAAATAAGTCATAAGGAGAAAGCTTGGATTGAAAATATTGGAGAGAAGAAATTGATCGATTACAATTATAGTTTTGATTTGAATTAATATTCCCAAGCTTACGTGCCGGAGAAAACAGGGTGAGCATTTTGACCAGGTATAAAAGAATCACCCCACACGAAACATATGACCCTTTTACAACCGTGTTTGCTGACATCGAAACTCCCTTTGGACTGCTGACCGTTTACGGTTCTATCATTGGTGTTTTTGGCAACCGAAAGCCTCGATTTGATAACGACCTCTACGGACAAATGACGCCAGCAGAGAAGATTCGTCCATCCTTCCTTGTGAACCCCACCAAGGGGTCCATTTTCAATAGATGACAGCCTGCCGCATAAAAACAATAAAGTCGACACCACCCCCTCTCGCGGGCAAAATGACTTCAGCCCTATCGAAGGGAATTCACACCTGTATTTATGCCTGAATTCGGCCTTAAAGTGTAGATATTGTGTACTTTAAGAGTACATCATGTGTAGATTTTGTGTATATTTACACAGGAGGTACACACGATGTACACACAAGCAACACACTAAATCTGTATACAGGATGACAATTATCAGACAAGGAACCAGCTCCCCGCTTACCGGAATGGTGGGAGGGATCGTATTGGTACAGTTTAACGGCTCTACCTATATGAGAAGGGCACCCCAGCGTCCACGCAATTCATGGACGCCCGACCAGTTGCTGCACCGCCAAAGGTTCAGCAAGGTCAACCAGTTTTGCAAACAGTTTAAAGACTCGCTCATTCCACAGATATGGAATGATGCAGCCATCAGGATGAGTGGCTATGCCCTTTTCCTGAAAACCAACATGCGCGCCTTTGCCCCTGACGGCAGCCTGGCTGATCCCAAAAAGATCGTGCTTTCAACTGGCAAACTGCCCCTGCCCGAAGGCCTTCATGCCCAGCGAACGGCCCCGGAGGGCACCATCCTCCAGGTGAGCTGGCTGAGGGACCTTCACCGGGGTGGAAATACCCTCCAGGAAGAGTTGATGTTCATCAGTGCAGCCGATGGCCGGTATTCTGAGATTACAGCCACTGGCCTGCTACGCATGGACCGGGGCGGTTCGTTCGAATTGCCCGCTTCTGCCCTGCCCCTTGCCCCGGGCCCCCTGCACATCTACCTGTTCTTTGCCTCCAAAGACCGCCGTAACTACTCAGAGAGCATCTGCCTGGAGGTGTAGGGGCATGGTGCACGGAGACTGGAGAAGGGAAAACGGAAAAAGGGAGAAAGGAGACCGGAGAAGGGAGAAGGGAAAAAGGAGAAAGGAGAAGGGAAAATCTCCCTTTTCCTTTTTCCTTTTTCCCTTTTTCCGTTTTCCCGGTCTCCAGTCTTCAGTCTTCAGTCTCCAGTCTATAGTCTTTAATTTTATTTTAGTCATACATTTTATACTGTATTTTGAATCATGTAACTAATTATTTATTATATTTCGAAATAATTGACAATGACCTGTTTTTACAGTTCAGAACCCTGTAGCACGCTTTGAGGATCAGAGGAGAGAAGGTGGACGTTGAGAGGATTTAAGTCTTCAATACCAACTACTTAACTTATCAAAGTCCAATGAATTCAGATATCAGCCTGAAATTTGAAAGACATTTTGAGGAGATCTGCCGTCAAGCCATGAAAGAGGCCATAGCCCAGGCCGAATGGCTGCAGCAAAGCCTTCAGCTCGATACCCTGAGCCCCAGGCAAAAGGGACTTGTACTGGGTCGTGAATTCAATTTAAACAAACAGCAGCTCATTGATTTTCAAAGAAGGGAATATTTCCACCTGGCAGATGATCCGCAAAACCTGTACAAATATTTTTCAACCCAGTTGGTCTTTCGCCACCAGAACGAGGCGATTTATCTCAGGGAAGCGATCATTTTAAATGAAAAACACAAGCTCCTTACCAGGCTTTTAAAGGAGCTCAATGCCCAACCGGAAACTTGCTTACCAGCCAATAGCCGGCACAACAATCATCCCCCGGTCATTGACCGGCTAAGCATTGACCAGGTCTTTGACCAGACTTGCCAGCAGGGACTCATTAAAGGGAAACAGGAGGTGGCAGACTATCAGGAGAACCATCCTTCTAAGGGCCTGTCAAGGGGAAAATACCATTCGATCCTTTCCAGTAAAATGAATCAACTAAGGAGCCCGTTTACCGATCTGGAAAACCCCCAATATTACTACTTACTGAACGATCATGAATCGCTTAAAAACTTCTTTGCCCATCAATGCCAGCTCGATCCTGACATCGGCCATCACCGGCTGGAATTACAGAAAGCCTTATCGCTCCATGCAATGGTCGATTTCCTGACCCAGGAGCAGTTAGACCTGGATGAAAATGTGATTAAAAAGGCCCTGGATACGATTACCTGTCATCAAACCCTGACAGATATTCTGTGTTCCATGTGTCCTTCAGGGGAGCTCATCGAACAATTAATGGACCTCCTCCACAAGACTGTAAAGGAGAGGGAGGAGGGAAAACCCGTTTTATTGCTCAAAAAAGACATGAAGGAAGTCTTTGATGAAATCTTTCAACAGGCATATCCCCATTTGAAAGCCACCCTGGACCAACAGCCGGTAGAACGAAAATGCCTCTTCATCAAATGTATGCTCCTGGATATGGTCTTCAAAAAGAACAGGGCCAGAAGACATGGGAGGGCGTTTAGTCACTACTATGACCAATTGATTGAGTTGTTCGAATCTGAGATGAGGTACATTGAGAGTGTGAAAATATACAATCACCTCACTGTGGAGGATATCTTGTATGAAAGAAAAGAGCCGGCACAGGAAGCCTGCTCGTTTGGCTGTAAAAAATCAAGGGAATACCTGCTGCCCCTGATCAAGGATTTGAATCTGAAGATTAATTTACTCGATCCCCGGACCAGTCCAGAAGACTGCGTCCAGATATTAATGGCCGCGGATTTAAGCCTGGTACATGAAAACATCTACCTGGGCTGTAAAACCACCGAATTTACTTACGTGGTTAAAAAATACTTAAAGCCCATGTTTAAATCATTTAACCCTGCATCCATTGGTAGATCCGGCATCTTTATCAGCAATACCGGTACGCCCATCAGTGCCTCTAACCTGAACAGCGCCAAGTTTGATGGTTTGAAAACAAGATACGGAATCGATCATATTTTCAACAATAAAAAGTAATGCCAGGCAATGGGGGGGTTATGTTCTTCATAAAAAACACTGACTTCACTGACTTTTCTTGGTGTTACAAAAAAAAAGCAGTCTTTCATAAAATTGGATGTCCTAGCTTTGATTCCGATATCAAACAATACAGGCTTTGCGCAAAGCTCATTTTTTAAATTTAAAATGGATTTAAAATGAGCGAACTTCTATTTATCACACAACAACTGAGACGCATTGAAAGAATGCTGCTTCAGCATACCTTGCTCAACAAGGAAGTTTTAAACTCCAAAGAAGCGGCCATTTACCTGGGACTGTCACGTGATTATGTGGGCCGGTTGGCTCGAAAAGGAAAATTCCCGGCTTTCAGGCCCAACAACGGAAGGCTGTATTTTAAAAGAATGGATCTGTACAACTGGATGTTGTCAAGGGCCCTGAAACCCCTTTCCAAAAAGGAGATGGAACAGGAAAAACTGAACATCCTTCACGCGGAAGGGGGCTGATCATGGAGCATAAGCCAAAAACCCTTCCCGAACTTGACAACGAATTACAGGAAGTCAAGGTGGAATTCAGGACCGAAATACAAAGCATCAAGAAAAGCTTGAAGAAAAACCGGCCTGAACAATTGAAGGAATTATGGATGGATGGGCAGGAGGTATCACTTGCCCTCCATATCAGCCTTCGCACTTTGCAACACCTACGCTATTCGGGTCAACTTCCCTTTTCACAGTTCCATAACAAGATCTTCTACAAGACTTCCGATGTGAATGTCTTGCTGGAAAGCAATTATTCACTCACACCCAAAAATCAAGCGCCATGATGGTAGAAAAAGACCTATTACGAATCACCCAGTGCGGATTGGGTATATACGCCCACATCCTGGGGAGCTATTATCCCGGCTCAATCGTTCTTGAATTATCCGGGAGTCAGTGCAAGACCACCCTGAACCCCTTCAACAGAAATCGGCTTACGCTGAACATCAGTTGCCAGGAGCAGATGTTTTGTCACCAGGATACTGAACTGCCCGAATTCAAGGGAAATCCATTCGATTTTGCAGCCCTTCATTATTGCCTGAAAGGCGATGAACTGTTACAAAAGATCAATGAAGAGTTGAATCTGCACCTGGGTGAGGAAAGGAGTTTCTATGACAAAACTAAAAACCAACAGGCGGTCCCTGACATGGCGGATACTCTTCCAAGGTTCAGTTATTTCCGCTGCCCTATTTCCAATACCCAGCCCCATGCCCAACTGACGATCCCCGAAATTTACCGGCTCATCAAAGGCCTCAAGTACATGCGGCCCACTGTGGAGCTGAGAAGCATCCAGGATGCTGAATCGGCCCGCAAATACAAGGCAGCCAATTTCGATTACGTGACCTTCTCGGGGGTGTTTTCAAAGCGCAGCGATGCCTGCCTTTTAAAACATTCGGGACTTTTGACACTCGATTTTGACCATGTCGCGAACCTCGGTGACTTAAAGGAAACCTTGCTTGGTGATCCGTATTTCGAAACCGAGCTGCTGTTTGTCTCTCCTTCGGGGAATGGGCTGAAATGGATCATTGAAGTTGATTTGACCAGTTGCTCCCATCAGGAGTGGTTCGCCTCAGTGGCTTCCTACCTGAAGAAGCAATACCAGCTGGAGGTCGACAAGTCGGGGAAGGACATCTCCCGGGCTTGCTTCCTGCCCCATGACCCGGAGGTATATATGAATCCGGATTACTTGTAATGAAGATTACACGGATTACATTCCTCCGTGGGGG
>DASXUZ010000280.1:0-35932 GCA_036504555.1 Prolixibacteraceae bacterium
ACTGCAACCGTTGATGCAACTGGCACGCATCACTCCTGAACCGGGAAGTGCTGAAATAGAGCGGGAAAACCTGCAAAGTATGATTCCTGTTACCGCACGATTGAACAACCGCGATTTGGGAAGTGTCATGAAAGAATTGCAGCAGCAGATCAAATCGAAGGTTAATTTACCTCAGGGTTACCACATCAGTTATGGAGGTGCCTATGAAGAACAGCAGCAATCGTTCAGCGAGTTGCTGATCATCTTGCTATCGGCTGCCTTGCTGGTATTTACAGTGATGATCTTCATGTTTAAAGATATCAGGGTAGCCCTGCTCATCATCGCTATCTCCATTTTGGGAATTTCAGGGAGTATGATCGCGCTTTTTCTAACAAGTACACCTCTCAATGTGGGCAGTTATACCGGAATTATCATGATCATTGGAATCATTGGTGAGAATGCCATTTTTACTTTTCTGCAATTTCATCAGACCCTTCAAGCCAGCAATCCCGATGAGGCAGTTATATATGCTATCTCAACGCGATTACGACCCAAGTTAATGACCGCTTTTGGAGCCATCATCGCCTTGTCGCCAATCGCGCTGGGTATCGGCACGGGGGCACAACTTCATCAACCACTGGCCATTGCCGTTATCGGGGGATTTGTGATTGCCCTGCCGCTGCTGCTGATTGTTTACCCTTCGATGCTGAGGTTGATGTTCAGGAAATATAAGACCATTTTTTAAAGAAGGAGTTCTATAATGACTGTTCTACTTTGTAAACTGTAAATATTCAATTGCAGAATGGATAGCATGCGATTCATCTTAACCAAGAAAGAAAGAAAGAAAGAAAGCAATGGACCGAATTGGTTTTATGCTGCCTGAAAAAAAGGTTGATTCACCCAAAGGGTCTTTATCTCAATCTTTTAACCAACTATAAAAGATCAAACGCTAAAAATACAGATCAAAGATCTTCAGTTAAATAGTCGAGATTGCAAATCCCGACTTGATGATTATGTTTTATGAAATAGTGTCGGACTATAATATTCTCATTTTTTTACAAGTCTGGCTAAGAATTTTGTGAATTCTGAAATGTCTTGATCAACACTTGCCTTTTCCAATGCTGACAGATATTCATTTCGCTGTCCAACCGGAATAATAGTCCACGGATATCCTCCTGATGCCAGCATCGCATTCATCAAAAAGCGGGAAATTCGTCCATTACCATCCATGTATGGGTGGATATACACAAAGACAAAATGCCCAAGCACAGCGCGAACACAAGGTTCCGTTTCTTCTTTTAGAAGATCAAACAAGACAGGCATCGCATCTCGAACTGCCTCCTTATTTGGAGGCGTATGTTTCGATCCCTTAATATAAACCTGATTGGTTCGGTATCCAGCCAAATCCGATGCTTTCAATATACCGGCGACCACACTTGGAGTAAAAAGTTCACGATACCAGACCCCATGACCTACATCTGCGACTTCTCCCGGATTATTCCCATCCAATATATCTTTGATACTATTTTCTACCGCCTGAAATGCTTGCCAGTATCCCCGCGCAGCCAAAGCATCTTTTTGATTCTTATCATTTTCATCTCCTTCTGGATTCCAGAGTCCACTGCGAACTTTATCGATCAGTTCTGCTGTAACCTGATATCCTTCAATCGAAAGAGAATGATAAGCATCTGCAATATATTGGGTATCTACCTTTTGAAGAAAGCTAATTTTATCTATCGGCAGTCCGGGAGCAATAGGAAAAGAATCAATGATCGTTGAGCGCATTTTGTGCCACATTAATCGAATTCTATTGGCATAAGGACAAGATACTTCCCGGCCTCCAAATACAAATTTAAGTTTATCTTTAAACGGATCCTCTTCCCGGACATCATACCCAGCAGATTTCATTGTCGTGATAATATCATCAGCATAACGATCCTTACCAATATTTCTAAAAGCCCCGGCAATCCGCCCTGCTTTTACACTATGTCCACCTTCAAGCAATAATGACAAGATATCAGAAGGGTCTTTCACGATTGACAAACATGTGCGGGCATCCGTTGTATTATTTGCAAAATAATCTGGTGAGCAAGCCAAAAGCCCTGCTGTAACTGAATATACCTGAATACCATCCTTTTCTAAACGTTCATTTTCTGAAGGTAATGCTAATTTTAAATCAAAAAACGTTGTGTCGTGTAAAAGGCTAATTAAATTATTCTGGGCTTTTGGTGACCTTATCAAAAGTTGTTTGGGAACCGAAGTATTACCACTATGCAGCGATAATGACTGTTCAGGAGAAAGACACCAATCTTTGCCAAAGCGAGAATTGAGATACACAGATGCAAAATACCAGAATGACATATACCACGCCGTAGTATTTCCTTCCTGCTCATCTGGACTGATTGAAATGTACCAGCCTTTTATAACTTCTTGGAGAAATCCATTTGCGACAAGTCGTTCCTTATGCGTTCTGGACAAATCGTTTGTCCGAATGACTGCTATTCCTTTTTCATTCTGAAGCTTTCTGAGTTCCTCCAGAGATTGTGCCAATTTTTCAAATGGTGCTGCCATAATACTTCGCATCAAAATTTCTCAAATCATTTACATGAATTAATGGATCAAAATTAGTAAATAAAGTCGTATGTTTTTTAGTATTATCTGTTGTGCTATCTTTAGTATTATCTGTTGTACTATCTTTAGTATTATTAGATAATGCCTTTATTCGTACAATGAGTAGTATTTCTACATGAATATCAAATTACCAAGCAATATAGTAACTATGGAAATCTAAAAATTACGCGATGGAATGATTTTTGGATTTTCCTACAATAAAAAAGGCACCTAAATCCTTGGATTTAAGTGCCTTTAATTTTTTTGATCATACTTTGGTGCCCAGAACAAGACTCGAACTTGCACACCCTTACGAGCACTAGTCCCTGAAACTAGCGTGTCTACCGATTTCACCATCTGGGCAGTCTGCTTTACTTTTAAAGCGCTGCAAATATATGAATATTTATCAATTTACGGAAGCTTTTAACGGGCGAATGTGAATTATTTTTATTGCTCATTTTAAATCCGTTCATGTAGAATAGCCTGCCCACCTAGTCATTTATCGGTAAAATTCAGCCATTGGTCGTTTTTAATGTTCTCAAATGCAATTAATTGATTCTATTTGTTCAAACGATTAAATCGCCTTGACCATGATCCAAAAATACACGGAAGATTATGCTGTTTGCTGGAAAAAGAGTAAAGCCAACTTTCCATTTATTGACCAACATTTCTCCTTGGCTGAAAAGCAGACACGGGAAAAGATTCTTGATCAGTATGTTGAGTCGGTGAAATCATTGAGAAATGGGAAACTGGATCAGAAAAAATTAACCAAGAAGGAAGAGCAACTGATCTTTTCAGGTACCCGAAACTTTCTGCGCGATGGTCTGGACTTTACAGATCAACAGCTGGAGCTTATGTTCTCAGACGAGTTAACAAAGGTCACCCGCCAATTTGTAAGGCAAGCCCGGCAATTCGATTCGGCCTTGACGTTTAATGATATCTTCCAGGCCATCCGCAATGCATGGATCATGCATGGATTACAGATCGTCCTTGGCTTACCGGTTAAATTAACACCTTCCATTTTCGCTTACAGCCTATTGTACCCTTACACCGACAACCTCATTGACAACCCTGACATTAGCGCTATTGACAAGTTGATCTTCAGCAATAATTTCTATCTGCGGCTCGATGGACAAGCCATTGAACCAAACAATTCCAAAGAACAGATTATTTTTAGCCTGGTTGGGATGATTGAATCAGAATTCCCACGATCAGCCTACACCGAAGTCTATCAAAGTTTATTGGCCATCCATGAAGCCCAAACCCGCAGCATGCAGCTGATCGATTCAGAGAGTTCGCTGTCAGAGACTGAAACCCTTGAGATTTGTATTGCCAAAGGCGGTGCCTCCGTTTTAGCCGATGGTTACCTGGTAGCCGGTAAACTGAGTAAGGAGCAGGAATATTTCCTGTTCGGTTACGGCGCCTATTTGCAGTTATTGGATGATATGCAGGATGCAGGGGAAGACCGTGCCGCCGGATTGAGAACTATTTTTTCCACAAGCGCTCAAGGTCTGGAGGAGAAGATCAACAGTACCTATTGGTTTGGCGAACAGGTGATGCAGAACCTGCCGCTTTTCGGAGGACAGCACCTGGAGGTCTTCCAGTCGCTCATGCGAAAGAGCATGGACCTTTTTATCATTGAAGCCATTGCTCAAAATCCAGATTTATATAGCAAAAGATATGTATCAGAAATGGAAGATCATTCTCCCTTCAGCTTTTCATATATTCAAAAACAGAAGGAGCAATTTGCACCTTATAATGGATTTTTACTCACTGCCATCGAAGTGATCGCCTTCAATGAATATATGCCAGCCAAAAGGGTGAAGGAAGCCATTTTTGAGGAATGAGAAGGAGAGAAGATGAGAAATTGGGAAAGTGAGAAAGTGAGAAGGGAGAAAGTGTTCAGATGCTTCGCGCATGCAGTCACACAACCTGGAACCTGAAACTTTAAACTTTAAACTTTAAACTTTAAACTTTAAACTTTGAACCTGAAACTTAAAAATATATTATTGCGCTCTTTGGCTAAATGACTATCTTAGCACAATTGAATGTCGCTAACCAATCAGTCATGAAAATGAAAAAACTAACCCTGAGCTACTCCTTCATTGGCCTGCTGGCTATTATTTTAATGCAGTGCACCACTCAACCCGAAACCGCCCGCTCGATCCAAAACTTTGGAAAGGACTGGAAATTTAACCTCGGTGATCTTCCCGGAGCAGAGAAGAATGCTTTCGACGATTCCGGTTGGCGGACCTTGAATGTTCCCCACGATTGGAGCATTGAAGGTGAATTCAGTGAAAAGAATCCAGCTACTCCAGGTGGTGGCGCACTTCCCGGTGGCATTGGCTGGTACCGCAAATCATTCAACCTTTCGGAAGACACTGAAGACAAGATGGTTTTCATTGACTTTGATGGGGTCTATCAAAACAGCGAGGTCTGGATCAATGGCCACTCGGTGGGGAAAAGACATTACGGATATAGCTCATTTCGATATGATTTAACCCCTTACCTGAATGACGACGATCAAAAAAACGTAGTAGCCGTAAGGGTCGATAACTCTGCTCAACCCAATTCAAGATGGTATTCAGGATCAGGCATTTTCCGCAATGTTTGGTTGGTAACAACCGGACACACCCACATTGATCATTGGGGAACGGTTGTTACCACTCCCGAAATCACCGACTCAATGGCCAAGGTGAAGGTGGTGACCCTTGTCAGGAACAACCTGAAAGAAGGCCAGGAATTGCTAGTAAAGACCGTCATTGTTGACCCTTCAGGGAAGATCATTGCGACAGGCAAAACCGACACCGATGAAGTAAAAGATTCGCTCTACAAGGTCTCCTTTGAGTTTAAGGTCACTGCTCCTATTTTGTGGAACCTGGATTCTCCTCAACTGTATTCCGCCCAATCGCAGGTATTTGTGGATGGAGATTTGGTCGATAATTATACCACTCCATTTGGCATCCGCAGTTTTGAATTTACCGTTGACAAAGGATTTTTCCTCAATGGCAAGAATATCAAAATCAACGGAGTTTGCAACCACCATGATCTGGGATGCCTGGGTTCTGCCATCAATACCCGCGCATTGGAACGCCAGTTGGAGATTATGAAAGGGATGGGCGTCAACGCTATCCGCACTTCGCACAATCCACCCGCTCCTGAACTACTGGACCTTGCCGATCATATGGGTTTCATCATCATGGATGAGGCATTTGACATGTGGAAAAAACCCAAAAACAAACTGGATTACAGCATGGTCTGGGACGAAATGCACAAGCGAGATCTTCAGGATTTGATCCTGCGCGACCGCAATCACCCCAGCGTGATCATCTGGAGCATTGGCAATGAAATCCTCGAACAATGGGATAGCACAGGCATCAGCATTGCCAAAGAATTGGCCGGCTATGTGAGGGAACTGGATACCACCCGACCGATTACATCGGCTACCAACGATCCGCAACCTTATAACTTCATCATCCGATCGGGAGCCCTTGACCTAATTGGATACAACTACCACCAGCAGGCTTTCGCTGCTTTCCCTCAGACCTTTCCGGGGCAAAAGTTCATCGGTACTGAAACCGTTTCGGCATTGATGACCCGTGGGGTTTACGATATGCCTTCTGAAGAAATCCGCCGCTGGCCTGTTCTAAACAATTGGAAAGGACCAAAACCCAATACTGACAACACCTGTTCGTCCTATGATAATTGTTCTGCGCCTTGGGGTTCAACCCATGAGGAAACATGGAAAGTGATCAAAAAACACGACTTCCTCTCCGGGCAGTTCATCTGGACAGGCTTCGACTATTTGGGTGAACCAACCCCCTATACCTGGCCATCGCGCAGTTCATACTTTGGAATCGTCGATCTGGCAGGCTTTCCCAAAGATGTCTATTACATGTATCAAAGCGAATGGACCAACAAGGATGTCTTGCATGTATTTCCCCACTGGAATTGGAAAGAAGGCCAGACCATCGACATTTGGGCCTACAGCAATGCCGAAGAAGTAGAGTTATACCTGAATGACAAATCCTTGGGCGTGAAAAAGAAACAGGGTGACGATTTGCACCTGCTGTGGAAAGTTCCCTTTGCTCCCGGCACTTTAAAAGCCATTTCGCGCACCGCAGGCAAGGAAGTGTTGGTGAAAGAAATCAAGACTGCTGGTGCTGCGGCTAAATTGGTTGCAACGGCCGATCGTTCAACGATCAAATCGGATGGAAATGACCTTTCATTTATCACCGTTGAAGTCACCGATGAAAATGGTGTGATGGTTCCCGATGCCGATCAGTTGGTTGAATTTAAGGTTGAAGGTCCCGGCTCCATCGTAGGCGTTGACAATGGTGATCCTGTCAGTCACGAATCATTCAAGGCACCCCAACGGAAAGCCTTCCACGGCAAATGTCTGGTGGTAGTGCAATCGAATGGGAAAGCCGGAATCATCAAACTGACAGCCACTTCCGCAGGCTTACCGGCAAGCCATGTTGAAATCGCAACAAATTAATAGATATGATTGAACTAATGCCAGAAATGCCAAAAATGCCAATTGGCATATTTGGCATTTGTGGCATTTCTGGCATTATGGGTAAAGCAGAATGATTCCATCCTGATCAAATGCTTGCTTTACGTCGGCTGAAGCCAGACGGGGAAGGATAGCTTCGCCAAAGTATCTAATGATTAATTATTCGAATCTTCATCAGAGCTTTATCCTTTGCCGTCTGGCTTCAGCCGACGGACCGATGCAATGATCTGCTACTAATTCGTGTAATTCGTTCAAATTCGTGTAATTCGTATGGATAAAGTGTTTGAAAGACAATTATAATTTCGTTCTTTTGATAGCTCAACCAATATTCTAAACTTAAATCTATAAAATAATTCAAATGAAGAAGTTAGCTGTTCTATTCATTGTCCTGCTGGCCACGTTTGCTTCCATGGCGCAGGTAAATGTCCTGCAAATTGACGCTACAGGGGGTAAGACCCAAATCAATAAGAATATCTATGGCCAGTTTGCCGAGCATCTGGGTCGTTGTATTTACGACGGCATCTGGGTGGGGAAAGATTCACCCATCCCCAATGTGAACGGGTACCGCAAAGATTTGCTCGAAGCCCTTCAGGCCTTGAAAGTGCCCGTGCTTCGCTGGCCCGGTGGCTGTTTTGCTGATACCTACCATTGGAAAAACGGAATTGGCCCTTTGAATGAACGTCCCAAGATCAAAAATGCATTCTGGGGAGGAACCATCGAGGACAATAGTTTCGGAACCAACGAATTCCTGAACCTCTGCGAATTGCTGGGCTGCGATCCTTATATCTCTGCCAATGTGGGTAGTGGAACAGTGGATGAAATGGTACAGTGGATTGAATATATGACTTCAAATGACAATGTCCCAATGGCCAACCTTCGCAAACAGAATGGTCGTGAAAAACCATGGAACGTGAAGTTCATCGGTATTGGCAACGAAAGCTGGGGTTGCGGTGGCAACATGACTCCTGAACATTATGCAGATTTGATGAGACAGTATTCAGGCTATGCAGGTTTATATGGAGGCAATAACTTACAACGCATCGGCTGTGGGTCCAACGGAAGCGATTTCAATTGGACCAAAGTGCTGATGGAAAAAGGTCGCAACAACATGGATGGTTTATCACTGCATTATTATACGCTTGCAACCGGTGACTGGGGTAAAAAAGGTTCTGCCACCAATTTTGGAGAAGATCAATATTTCAGTGCATTGAAAAAAGCCTTGTACATGGATGAATTGGTCAGCAAACATTCTGCCATCATGGACGAGTATGACAAGGACAAGCGCGTTGACCTTCTGGTAGACGAATGGGGAATCTGGACAGATGTTGAACCCGGCACCAATCCAGGTCACTTGTTTCAGCAGAATTCGATGCGCGATGCATTGATTGCTTCCTCTACCCTTGACATTTTGAATAAACATGCCGACCGGGTTAAAATGGCCAACATCGCACAGATTGTCAACGTGTTGCAGGCAATGATCCTTACTCAGGGCGATAAAATGGTCTTAACTCCCACTTACCATGTATTCAAAATGTACAATGTACATCAGAATGCCACCTTGCTCCCATCGAACCTGAAATGCGAAAACTACAAATTAGGCAACGACGAGATTCCAGCCATCAGCAGTTCTGCATCGGTGGATAAAAATGGCAAGATCCATGTAACACTCAGCAACCTGAATCCAACCAAGGAAATCAAACTGGAGATCAATCTTTCAGGCAAAGGATTTACCAAGGTCAATTCAGGATCAATATTAACAGCTGCTGCATTCAATGCTGTCAATTCATTCGACAAGCCTGAAACCGTCGCTCCTGTTGCCTTTAAGAATGCAAAAAAGATTTCAGACAACAAGCTGGAAGTAAGTATTCCTTCCAAGTCGGTGGTAGTGTTGGAATTGGAATAAAGAAATGCCTAGAGTGAACTAAAGTTCGAAGTGACTAAAGTTGGCTGGCACATCAATTTAAAATGGCCGGATTGTTTGATACAGTCCGGCCATTTTTATTTGATTGACCATTACCTACCCGTCGGTTGAAACCAGACAGCAAAGGATAGTGCGCTGATAAAGCATTCAGGGAATTTCCTTCAAACCTATATCCTTTGCTCCGATCTTAATCGGTACTTTTAACAACGAGAGGATTTAATACCCCCTTCATTGGTGATTTTTTTCGATCCCTTGTAATATCCCAATTTCTTAAAAACTACATTCCAGCAAACCATTCAGGATGTATATTTTTCGCAAAGGTCGCAGATATAAGTCAATATCCGTAAGACTTTCAGTGACAACTATGATTTCTTCAAACAGGCGAACCAATTGACCGCCAGATAAAAACACACCTCATTATTAGTTAATTACAGTTATGAATAGTATAAAATGTGCTGCTCATATGATGATTTTGTGATAGAGAAGTCGTAAATTTAATAGTCTAATTTTAAAAATTACTACCATGAAAATTATACGCTTAGCAATGTTGACAGCACTGGTAACGGCAATGTTTTCACAGTGCGAAACAATCATCCCAGGTGATGGATCTCCCGGCGGTAACTATACAGTAACTGTAGAAAATGTTTCTACCAACTATCCATTTTTTGAATCCGGGGTACAAACCATCCAAGAAGGATCAACTACGGCAGGGCCTGCCCTTCCCGGAGGATCGTTTAAGTTCTCGTTTCATGCAGGGCCCAACCATAAATTGAGCTTTGCAACCATGTATGGCTGGTCCAATGATGGTTTTTTTGCACCCGCAGGAACGGGAATCAGCCTTTACAGTGATCCAACCACTCCTGTGACAGGTGATATCACTTCACAAGTCATGTTGTGGGATGCAGGTACTGAAGTGAACCAGATGCCCGGAGCCGCCAATATGCATGATGGCGCTGACACAAATGACAAGGTTCAGTTGATGTCGGCAGTGGGTGATGGATTTGATTATGGGTCGGTGGCAACCAACCTGAAAGTCACACTTGCTTATGATGGCAACAGTATGTTCACACTAACCGTTGAGAACCTGGCGGGCAGTACCACAGCCATTTCCCCGGTCGCCTGGGTGGTTCACACCATGCCCAATCCACTCTTTGAAGCCGGAAAGGAAGACTATGGAAAAGGACTTGAAGACATTGCTGAATCGGGCAATACCGGTGTCTTGGGCCCATACCTTTCCATGAATAGCGGCTATGTGTCTCCGGTAGCTCCGGTTCTTTGGATTTTAAATGATAAGAATGACATGCCCCTCTTTACCCTAGGCAGCCCGGATTATGGCATGGGCCTTGAACAACTGGCAGAGATGGGCAATCCGGAACCCCTATCCCAATCATTAATGGCTAAAGGCTATAAAGCCGGATTTCAGTCAACAAAGGTAGGTGGCGGTACCGGACCTCTTTCACCTGGAGAAAAGTATAAGTTTTCAATTGATGCACAGGCTGGACAGACCCTTAATCTGGCTTGTATGCTGGGAGCTTCCAATGATATTTTCTTCTCCTTTGGAGAGGATGGAATCATGCTTTCCGGGGCTAAAAAAGACGTCACGCAATTTATTGAGTTGTACGATGCCGGAACCGAAGTCAATGAATACCCAGGAGCTCAAACACAAGCCAATACAGTCGAAAACGGAAATGTAACCCTTTTAAATGACACATTACCATGGCCTAAGGCCGATAAGGTGATTAAAGTTACAATTAGTAAGAATTAACAGCAAAAGAAAAAAGGAACACCCTTTAACTGATGTAACGGATTTACACGGAAATACAAATTCCACGAATTCCACGAATTAAAAGAAATCAGTGTAAATCCGTTACATCAGTGTAAATCTGTGTTCCTTTTTTTTCTTAAAGATCAGTGTTCACTCCTTCCCCCGTATATTTTTTCGATCCCTTGTACAATTCATATTTTCTGAAACTACATTCCAGCGAACCGTTCAGGATGGATATTTTACGTGAAGGACGCAGTCCAACGGATTTCAAACATTGGGGCGTACTGATTATCCAGACTACGGCATCTGAATAATGGTGCTTTAACCGCTCGCCGATCATGGAGTAAAAGTTGGTATCTTCTGAAGACATACGTTCCCCGTAAGGCGGATTGAACAACAGGAATGGTTTCTCTGATGCTGGCTCCAGTACTTTAAAATCAGAAATCTTGAAGTCGATCAAGGGAAGTACACCTGCAGCCTCAGCATTCTTATAAGCGATATCAATGTTATATCTGGAAATATCGGAAGCCGAAATCCTCACAGGAGTGATATCCCTAGGCATCACTTCTTGCTCCATTTTCTCGAACAATTCAGGACTGTAATTCTTCCAGTTGCGGAAGGAGAAGTCCTTACGCACAGTTCCGGGATACAATCCATTGGCCAACATGGCAGCCTCAATGGCAATGGTTCCCGAACCACACATGGGATCGATGAAATCACCCTTGCGGTCCCAATCCGAAAGCCTGATCAGGCCAGCAGCAAGCACTTCGCTCATCGGAGCTTCATTCTGATCGAGCCTGTAGCCACGTTTGTGCAAGGACTCACCACTGCTGTCGAGCGAAATGGTACAATATTCATTGCTGATATGAAGGTTGATCCGTATATCTGGATTCTTTGAATTGACCGAAGGCCTTTCACCAAATTTATACCTGAAGCGGTCAACGATGGCATCCTTCAACTTGAGCGAAGCAAACATCGAGTTATTGAACAGATCAGTAAATACGGTACTTTGAATGGCAAAAGTCTGGTTCATGTCGAACAATTCTTCCCATTTGAAGTTTTTACCCCGCTGGTACAAATCATCGGCCGAAAAGATCTTGTAGGAATCTATGGGAAGCAGGATGCGCAAGGCGGTCCGCAAACAATAATTGGCTTTGTAGAGCAGCTTCAAATCGCCGCTGAAATAGACGCAACGACGACCTATCTGCACCTCATCGGCCCCAATTTCAATCAACTCCCGTGCAAGTATTTCTTCAAGTCCCGCGAGTGTGGTAGCGGTGTATTTTTCTTTTTTCAAGGTAATCTATTTTTAGAAAGAATTTAAATTGTCAAACTTGTTTAGTAACCAATGGAAGGCAGAAAGTCAACCACATCGAGCATCAGCACTTTCTTCTCTTCAGAAGTAGTATGCAGGGCCCGGTCTAGCTTTTCAATCTCCACATCTATTTTCACCTGGTCAATGGTGGTTGTCATGTTGGTGATCACGGTATAGGCTTCAAAGGCTACCAGGAAATCACTGTCGATGAGCAAATCAACAAACAGTGGTAAGTAAGGCGTATAATCCAGTCCGTTTTCCCAGCAACAGGATACCAGTTGCTGCAATTCAGGGGCATACCGCTCATTCTGAATGGCTGCAATGATCAAAGGAATGGTATCCTTCTCCTTCAAATTGGCAAACAGGGAATGGATCTTCGATTTAATCTCCTTATCTTTACTATGATGCAGCATCTCCAGTAAAACAGGTATATCGGAGGTCTCCCCTGAAACACGCAATTCTTCGAGGGTCGCCAAGACTGTCTCTGGATCGGTCGAAAGTAATCCCTTCAAAAGCTGCTGGTGTTCGTTTTTTGTATGATCGCTGGTCATTTAAATATACTTTATAATGTTTGGCAAAATTAATAAATTGAAGTTAGGATTCATCTGTTTCTAATTTTAAACACGAAGACACAAAGTCATAAAGGAATTCACCACAGATTACTCAGATTGACACAGATTATTCTTATTTTTAATCTGTGGTAATCTGAGTAATCTGTGGTGAATTCCTTTATGACCTTATGTCTTCGTGTTTATTTTTGAAATGATATCTTTGCCCGCATTAATTTTCTTTAATCAATGAACGAAAAGACAAGGCAACTCGCCGAACTTCCTGTTCCCAGGCTGATGCTCCAATTTTTTATTCCCGCATTCATCGGCGTGTTCATGAATGCCATGTACAACATCGTTGACCGGATTTTTATCGGGCAAGGTGTTGGTTCATTGGCATTAAGCGGGGTGTCGGTCACCTTTCCCATCATGCTGATTGTCATGGGATTTGGAATGTTAATTGGCATCGGCTCAGGGGTATTGGTTTCGATCAACATGGGAAAACGTGATCTGGACAGGGCCGAAAAAGTCCTTGGAAGTAGTTTTCTGCTGATGTTGCTGGTGTCTGTTTTGATTACGGTCATCGGTTTTTCAATCAAAGGTCCTCTGCTCCGCTCATTTGGGGCTACCGCAGAGACCCTCCAATACGCCAATGATTACCTGGACATTATCCTTGCAGGTACTGTTTTCCAGGTGGTGGGCTTCTCACTCAACAACATTATCAGGGCCGAAGGGAATGCAAAGATTGCCATGTTCTCCATGATCATCGGCGCCGGGACCAATATGATACTCAATCCGATCTTCATTTTTGGCTTTGGATGGGGGGTCAAAGGCTCAGCTTATGCCACCCTCATTTCAATGATGGTGCTCACCGTATGGGTGTTGCTTCATTTTAGAAGTTCAAAATCAGTTGTTAAGCTGAGGCCTGAAAATATCCGCTTCAACTGGAAAATCCTATTGGAGATCATCGCCATCGGCATGGCCCCCTTTTTCATGCAGATTGCCAACAGCCTTGTCCAGGGCTTAATCAATACCAAACTGATTGCCTTTGGCGGCGACCTGGCTGTAGGGGCGATGGGAATCGTGAACAGCGTGGCCACCCTGATTGTCATGTCAATCGTAGCGATCAACATGGCCACCCAACCCATTATCAGCTTTAACTACGGGGCAAAATCCTTTTCAAGGGTAAAGGAGACCCTACGCCTCGCCATCATTTCATCCACCGTCATTTCCATCTTTGCCTTTATCATGGTAGAGACACTTCCAGGATCGATCGTCCAACTCTTTAATTCATCCGATGCCGGCCTGCTGGCTTTTGGAACAGATGGACTGCGACTTGCCCTGATGGCCTTGCCTTTTGTAGGCTTCCAGGTAGTGACCGGGAATTTCTTTCAATCCATGGGCAATGCCAAAATTGCCGTCATGCTCACCCTGCTGCGGCAGGTCATTATTCTCATCCCCCTCCTCTTTATTCTCCCCATCCATTTTGGCCTGCAGGGCATCTGGATGTCGATGCCCATTTCCGACTTCGCTTCGGCCATCATCGTGATCTTCTTCCTGGCCCATCACTGGAAAAAATTACAGTAAAAGAGACAAAGCATCAAACTAACAGAGCCACTTTGTTACTTTGTTACTTTGTTACTTTGTGACTTTGTGACTTTGTGACTCTGTGACTCTGTCACTTTGTTTCTGTTACCTATTTTGCTGCTACATACCTATTATTCAACTCATGGTTTTTATAAGTTTCATGCATACTTCAAACAAGCTTTGTACCTGTTTACATACACGAAACATGCACGAACCTAGTACGAACAATGCAAAAACTACGAATTGAATAGCTGTCATGTAGCACGTGAACCCTTCCCATTCATTCCCTGAAATTGATCACAGGGAATGACAAGGAACTTTTTAGCCAGGTGGCATAATTTAAAATCGAAGCTTTGGCCCAAATATCAGGAAAGGATTGTATTTTTGTTGATAAGTGACTTTAACCCATTCATTTTATCGACCCAAACCATGAATAAGAAACAGCTTTTTGACTCACTTGCCGAAGGAAAGAAAATCGATCGCACCCTGTTTCGGCCTATCCTGATGCACTTTGCAGCCCGTTTGAATGGGAATACCTATGGAGAATTTGCCTCTGACTACAAGGTGCTGGTCGACTGCAATCTCAAGGCGTTGGATCATTTTGACATGGACATGGTGGGACTGATTTCTGATCCCTACCGCGAGACTTCCGCTTTTGGCGCCCCTGTTACCTTTATCCCAGAGGGCGTTCCACGCTGTGAAAAGTTGATCGTCCAGTCGTGGGAGGATATCCACAAGCTGCAACGGCCCGATATCTGCAAATGTCAACGCACCCTTGACCGCATCAAAGGGGCTGAACTGTTTCAGAAAAAACTGCAGGGAACTGTTCCGGTGATTGGCTGGATTGAAGGGCCGTTGGCCGAGGCCTGTGACCTGGCAGGGGTGAGCCAGATGATGACCCAACTGATGATGGACCCTGATTTTTGCAATTTGCTGATGGACAAATGCATGGACACGGCCAAAGATTTTGCAAAAGCCCAGATAGAAGCCGGTTGTGATGTGATCGGAATCGGGGATGCCATTTGTTCCCAGATTGATCCTTTCACCTACGACACATTTGTGAAAGATCGGCACCGCGAACTGATCGCCTTCATCCATGCCAACGGGGCAAGGACCAAGCTACACATTTGCGGGGACATTACTCATCTGTTGCCTTCACTTGCAGAGCTGAATACCGACATCCTGGACCTGGATTACGATGTCGACATTGCTTATGCCCGTTCGGTGGTAGGCGAAAAAGTAATCTTGTGTGGAAACATTAACCCCGTACTTATCCAAAATACAACTCCCCATGAAGTTGAACGCCTCTCGCGCAATCTGGTTGCCCTGCATGGACATGAACGCTTTATCCTTTCTGCCGGCTGTGAAATCACCGTTGGAACTTCCGTCGAAAATTTGATGGCAATGAGGAAGGCAAGTTTGTAGATGGTTAAATGGGTAAATGGTTAGATGGTTAAAGGGTTAGATGGTTGGATTGATGAACTGGAATCTGGCAAATCGGGAAATCCCCAGTAAATAAATTAGCCGATTTGATTTTTCAGTTTATAAAATAGAGATGCACAAAATTCTGAAAAGGTTTCCGCTTCTGTTATTGTTGGTTTGCCTTGAGGCAGTAGTCCTAAGTCTCCGGGATAGCGTGCATCAATATAAACCTCATTGATAATTCCAAGTAAGTTCAATTCAGGTTCAGAAAGATTAATATTAGCATTTAATTGAAGCCTTAACAGATCATGTGATTTAATCGATGGCTTTCCTTGCTCTTCAATAACAGCTTTGAAGCATTTTTCCAGGCATTGCTGACAATGAAAGGAGACGATATTGGTAAGTCTTTCTTCACCTGCAAGCTTTTTGGCTGCAAGAAGATCATCTTCTGCGGCAGTTAACCAATCTCTAGTGGTTTGCTTCATAAATTACAGATCCCGTGCTAAGAATTTCTTTTTTAAATCCACTGTCTAATTGAATAAATTGATCGTACATTGGTTTGGTATGTACAATCAGATCAATATCAGCAAATTTTCGCAATGAATTAAGAGCATTGGCAATCTTAAGTTTGATTTCCATCTTTTGAGCAAATGAATCAAAAACAAAAGTATCATTGGTAACAACCAACAAATCAATATCGCTATCTTCTGATTGTGTTCCTAGGGCATAAGAACCAAATAAAATTACCTTGTTGACATTTTGATGCTGCAAGGAGAGATTTACATGTGATATGATTTCATTTTTTGTCATAGAGCAAATATAATAAAAAGCTGGGAAACAAATAGATTAAAGTTTAAAGTTCAAGGTTTAAAGTTACGTGCCGATCTGAATACAACTTCGAAGTTTAAAGTTAAAGAATGAGTGGCCATGGATCGGCACGCAACCTGGAACTTTGAACCTGAAACTTTAAACTAGGTCGCACGCCTCAACCGGCATCCAGTGCTTGTCCTTGCCTTCCCACTTGAGGGTACATCCGATGGGGTTTGTCACCGGAACAGGAACAGGTCTTCCGGCCACCATTTCAGAAAGGGTACGATCCAGGTCGTTGACCGTCATCTTTGAGACATCCCGTGGGTTATCCACTCCCCGACCGGTATAGACCAGCTTGCGGTTTTTATCAAATACATAGAAATGGGGAGTGCGGAGCGCTCCGTATGTCAATGCAACTTGCTGCGTTGGATCGTGCAGGTAAACCCATGGAAAGCGGTTTTCATTCATACGCAGGACCATATTTTCGAAACTATCCTCTTCGTAGGTGTTGGCGCTGTTTGAATTGATGGCCACAAATCGAACCCCGTCAAGCTGGAAGCGATTGGCCGTTTCCCGAGTCAGCTCATCAGAGCCAATCACATACGGACAATGATTGCAGGTAAAGAATACGACCAGTATCTTCGCTTCCGAAAAGCTGCTTAACTGGTAGGTATTCCCATCTGTCGCCTTCAGGCTGAAATCAGGAGCCTGACGGCCAATTTCAAGAGTAAATGCCATAATAGTATAAATTATACATTTATCCCTATAACAATTGTGGACAGAATTTGATCACAAAGGCATTACTGCTCGTATTGTAAAGGTCATTCCTTGCTTTTGGGGAAGGAAATAATTCAATTACTCCTCTTCCGAATTCACAATGATTCGTTTGTTCTTCAGCACGTTGACAATCACATCCACGATATGGTCGTCGAGCAGAGTTGAATAATTGAAGATCAAGTCAAAATCAGTATTGTTCAATGGACGGCCAGCCACATGTTCAACAAATAAATCGCGCTGACGGTCGACTTCAAACACATAAGCCTGGGCATCGGCCCAGGAAAGATTGCTGATCTGCATGATTCGGTTGATCCGCCAGTCAAGGGGAGCCTGCAGCCGAACGCTCAGTCGGTTTGGAATATCCTGGGCAATGATGCTGGCAGCACGTCCCACAATAATAAAGTGGCCTTCTTCTGCAATATTGTGGACAAGTGCTTTTACTGTGTCAATGACCTGCTGGTCTTCATCATCATAAACCTTGGCATTGGAGAAGGCAGTGGTAATTTCATGGATGCTTTGCCTGGCTTCTCCCCTAAAAACACGCTTCACCCGCCCAGGGTTTGTCTTCAACTCAAGGGCTGCCGTTTCAATGATTTCTTTACTTACCCATCTCCATTCGACCTCAGTTTTTGTTTCTGAAAGGTAATTGTAACCGGTCAGTATCTTCGATAGCTTGGTGGCAATCCGATTGGCCGAACATCCGCACTCGCGCGAGATGGTAATAACAGGACCGGGACGCCGTTGCTTACCAGAAGTTCGCTCTTCTTCAGAAGACAGATAATTACTTAAAAAGTCTTTCATAATTAGATGATTTTAACCCCTGGTTTATGATTATGCCTGTTGATTAATATTTGTAAATCTACGAATCAAAATACAAGCAAAAAAGTCAATGGCCATCTAAATAGCAGAATGATTTTATGTTTTACAACTATGTTTTTAAAGCATGTCTACACTCAATTTTAACCAGTGCCAGTGGACTGGAAACTATCCTGGAAATATTGTTCTCATTGGCTTTTTATTCATCTATGCAAAATACTTTTAATCAATGTAAAATTCAAAAAAGCTCAGGTTTTTAACTTTACAATGCTTATCTTTGGTTGATAGCAGGGGCCATGGAGAATTTATTGTAATACCTGGTTCTTTCAGTAGATTCTATTGTATCGGGCACTTGCAAGTGTAATGATGAATACTAATGAAATACTGATGAGCAGTTCCTTGCAGAAGAACTGCAAGTGGTTAAAACACAAATTGAATAATATGAAACAATTTATCATTGCTTTCGGATTTTTAGCATTGCTGTTGGTTGGAATTTCCTGTCAGCCTTCGGGGGAAAAAACCACAAAAGACGCCCTGGCTGCACATATCGACAAGACCATCAAGCCAGGCGATGATTTTTTCATGTATGCCAATGGCCAGTGGTTTAAGGAGAACCCGATTTCTGCAAGCGAACAGAGCAGCGGAATCTGGCAGCTCATTCAAGATACGATCAACTCCCAGATTCTAAAAATATGCACCTCTTCAGCAGCGGTGGTCAACCCTGAAAAGGGGAGCAACAAGCAAAAGATCGGGGATTTTTATTTCTCAGGAATGGACAGCCTGCAGCTGAACAGCGCCGGCATTTCATCCATCCAAAAATACCTGGATCAAATTGATGCCATTACCGATTACAGCCAGCTGGCATCTATGGCCTCTTTCATTCACCGCAGTTCGGGATCTCCCCTGTTTGCCTTTGGCGTAGGCCAGGACAGTAAGATCAGCAGTAAAAATGCAGTACAGATCTGGCAGGGTGGATTGAGCCTTCCAGATCGTTCTTATTATTTTGACATGGATGCCAGAACGGTCATGATCAGGCAGAAGTTTGAGCAGCACCTTGAAAACATGTTCAGGATTTTAAAATATGATGAACCAAAGGCAAAAGCGGCTGCTTCGAATATGCTGAAGCTTGAAACCGCCCTTGCATTGGCTTCACGTAAAAAAGAAGATACGCGCGACCCGCATAAGAATTACCATAAACTGTCATTCAAACAACTTTCAGAATTAACACCCAACTTCAACTGGCCATTGTTTGACCAGCAAGTCGGCTTACAAAATGTAGACACGGTGATAGTTGGCCAACCTGAATTCCTTTCAGCCCTGAATGCCAGCTTGAAGAAGTTCCCCCTTCAAGATTGGAAAGACTATTTAAAATACCATTTTACCCGTGGGATGGCAAGCTACCTGGATGATGCCACCTACAAGGAAACATTCAGCTTTTATTCACAGACCATCAGGGGCATTCAACAGCCAAAACCCAGATGGAAAAGGGTTGTTGAGCAGAACGATGGTTACCTGGGTGAATTAATCGGGCAGGTGTATGTGAATGAATATCTTCCGGCGGGCACCAAGGAAAAGTTGGTTGAAATAGGCAATGCCGTGAAAAGTGTTTATGCCGATAGGATTAGAAACCTGGACTGGATGAGTGAGGTCACGAAAGAAAAAGCATTGAAAAAGCTCGGATCGATGATTATGAAAGTCGGGTATCCCGACAAATGGAAAGACTTGAGCAAACTGGAAATCAGCCGTTCATCCTTTGCAGAAAATGCAGTGAATGCCAATCTATGGCATTTTGGGTACATGATTTCCAAATTTGGCAAACCGGTCGATCGTACTGAATGGGAAATGGAACCTCAAAATTACAATGCCTACTACAATCCATCGAACAATGAGCTGGTAGTCCCAGGCTGCAACATCCTGGTGCCCGGTTATGAAGGCAAACTGGCCGATGATGCCATACTGTATGCAATTATTGGCGGATCGACCTTCGGGCACGAAATGACCCATGGGTTTGATGACCAGGGATGTAAGTTTGATGCACAGGGAAACCTCAACAACTGGTGGACCCCGGAAGACAGCATCAAATTTTACAGCAAGACCAAACTGATCGTCAAGCAGTTTAACCAGTACAATCCGGTAGATAGTCTTCACATCAACGGGGACCTTACCCAGGGTGAAAACATTGCCGACCTGGGGGGCATCATCATGGGATATGAAGCATTCAGGAAGACCAAACAATACCAGGACAATGAGATGATTGCCAACCTGAGTCCAGACCAGCGCTTTTTTCTCGGCTTTGCACTGGCATGGATGGTGAACCAGCGACCAGAAGCCATTGCCAACCAGGTACGCAGTGATGAGCATTCACCGGCCAAATACCGGGTGATCGGAACGCTCTCCAATGTGCCAGAATTCTACAAAGCTTTTGGGGTAAAAGAAGGCGATAAAATGTGGAGGCCTGACAGTATGATTGTAAGGATATGGTAAAAAATTCTTCGTCAGACCTGTCAGGTTTTCAAAACCTGACAGGTCTGATATTAGATAGTTCTTTTAAAAATTGATTCCGGGTATACAATATCGGCTAAAAACAGTCCATGTGCCGGGACGGACAGCCCGGCAGCCCCGCGGTCTTTCTGTTCAATGACAGCTCTGAAAGCGGCCAGGTCCAACTTGCCAAGGCCTACTTCCAGCAAAGTTCCCACCATGGCACGAACCATGTTCCGCAAAAAGCGGTCTGCTTTTACCGTAAATACCAGGTGGAAGTTTTGCAGGTTCCATTCCGCCTGAAGGATTTTGCAGTTGTTGGTTTTTACATCGGTATGCAGTTTGCTGAAACTGGTAAAATCAATGTAATCAAATAAAATCAGGCAAGCCTCGTTCATTGTATCAACATCCGGCTGGCGATTGAAGTACCAGGAAGTTTCAACCGAAAAGGGGTCCTTCCTTAAATTCAAGTGGTATTGGTAAGTTCTGGAAAGGGCATCAAAACGGGCATGTGCCTCTGGACTCACTTTACGGATACCAAAAATGGACACATCGTCTTTCAGAAAACTGTTTAGCTTATGGGTAAAGTCAGGGTGATCGAGATGTGGGAGCGATGAATCAAAATGGGCCACAAAATAACTGGCATGCACCCCGGTATCTGTTCTGCCTGCACCGGTAACTGCAATGGTTTCACGGGTAATGGTACTGATGGCATGTTCCAGAGATTGCTGAACAGAAACCGCATTGGGCTGAACCTGCCAGCCATGAAACTGAGTGCCTTTATAGGCTAATTCGATGAAATACCTTTGTGTCAATGGATTGATTTTTGGCAAATGTAAAAAAGTGAAATCATATTCTGTTAATGATCGCTGATTTTATTAATTTCACGGCCCATTTAAGACATCATAGCTTAACAAAATTTAACGTAAATTTATCCTTTTTCATGCATGTAAAGTCTATTTTCGTGTACGGAAAAAACAAAGAACTTAATCCTTTATTTTAAAAATATGAATCAAGCAGTTGATATCCGCGAATTAAACGAAAGAATTCAAAGAGAAAGTTCATTTGTCGACATCATCAGCATGGAGATGAATAAAGTTATTGTTGGACAGAAGCATTTGGTTGAAAGCCTGTTGGTAGGACTTCTGTCTGGTGGTCACATTTTGCTGGAAGGGGTTCCTGGCTTGGCAAAAACGCTGGCCATCAACACACTTGCAACTAGTATCGATGCCAAATTTGCACGCATCCAGTTTACCCCCGATCTTTTACCGGCCGACCTTTTGGGAACCATGATTTACAGTCAGAAAAAAGAGGAATTCGTGGTCAAGAAAGGACCAATTTTCACTAACTTCGTCTTGGCTGATGAAATTAACCGGGCCCCTGCAAAAGTACAATCAGCCCTTCTTGAAGCCATGCAGGAACATCAAATTACCATTGGGGAAATCACTTACAAACTAGAAGAACCCTTCCTGGTAATGGCCACGCAAAACCCCATCGAGCAGGAAGGAACCTATCCCCTACCCGAAGCGCAGGTCGACCGTTTTATGTTGAAAGTAGTGATCAATTACCCGACCAAAGAGGAAGAAAAACTAATCATTCAACAGAATCTTTTGAAACAATTCCCGGTAGCCTCGAAAGTGGTGCGACCAGAAGATATTCTGAAAGCCCGCGAAGTGGTGAAAGACGTTTACATGGACGAAAAGATTCAGAAATACATCGTGGACATAGTATTTGCCACGCGCGATCCGAAAGCCTATAAACTGGACAAATATGAGGACATGATTTCATACGGGGGATCTCCTCGTGCAAGTATATCACTGGCCCAGGCAGCCAAAGCATTTGCATTCATCAAACGTCGCGGTTATGTGATTCCTGAAGATGTACGTGCGGTTTGTCCCGATGTAATGCGCCACCGTATCGGATTAAGCTACGAGGCAGAGGCAAACAACATTACTTCAGAAGAAATTATTGCTGAAATTTTGAATACGGTTGAAGTACCATAGTTAGAAGAGTATATGCGGTTACAGGCAGGGCAAACAGCCCACAAGGCTCAGTTGCAATGAACTAAATATCAGCTTGCAACGAGCCGTCAGCAACCGAAACTTTAAACGTTAAACTTTAAACTGAGTAGCTTTGGAAACAAGCGAATTAATAAAAAAGGTCCGTAGGATTGAGATAAAAACACGTGGGCTGAGCCGCAATATTTTTGCCGGTGAGTATCACAGTGCCTTCAAAGGAAGAGGTATGGCTTTCAGCGAAGTGCGCGAATACCAGTTTGGGGACGATATCCGAAACATAGACTGGAATGTGACTGCGCGCTATAACAAGCCGTTTGTAAAGATCTACGAAGAAGAACGTGAACTGACTGTGATGTTACTGATCGATGTGAGCGGATCCAGAGAATTCGGATCCATGGACAAGTTAAAGCAGAACATCATTACTGAGATCTCAGCGATCCTGGCATTTTCGGCCATTCAGAACAACGATAAAATCGGTGTTATTTTCTTTTCCGATAAAATAGAAAAGTTTATTCCACCCAAGAAAGGCCGAAGTCACATCCTTCGAATCATCAGCGAGCTGATTGATTTTGAACCCGTATCACGGGGAACCGACATTTCAGGAGCCATCCGTTACATGACAAACGCAATCAAAAAAAGGTGTACCGCTTTTGTCATTTCAGATTTCATTCAAAAGGAAGTGGCACTGGAAAACGCCTTGTCGATTGCCAATAACCGCCATGATGTGGTAGCCCTGAGAATTTACGACGAACGGGAAACAGAATTGCCCAACATCGGGATGATCAAGCTCAAAGATGCAGAAACCGGCCATTATACCTGGGTTGACAGCTCAGACCGCAGGGCCAGGGATATCTACCGCAGGTGGTGGCATGATTTATCTGCTCAGCTGGATAACAACTTCAGAAAGAGCGGAGTCGATTATGTGAATATCAGCACCAATCACGATTATGTAAGGGCATTGATCAGCCTGTTTAAAAAAAGAGGATAAAACATTTTTCAAATGAAGCGAAGACTATTATTTGTCGTACTGTGTGTTCTGCTTTCAGGAAGTATTCACTTGCTGAAAGCACAGCAAGTAAAGGTAAAAGCCAGTATTGACTCAACACATATGCTAATCGGCGACCAGATGAAACTGACGCTGGAAATTGAAAAGCCCAAAGATATGGACATTCAGTTTCCGACCGTACCCGATTCGATCAGCTCACAGATCGAAGTGATTAAGCGCCTGCCGATTGATACCTTCAAGTTGGACAACAAGGACCGCGAACGATTATCACAAAGCATTTTGATATCATCCTTCGACAGCGGCTCTCATGTGATCCCTCCATTCTATTTCAAACTCAAGCACAACCAGATAGCCGATTCGATTGCCACCAATGCAATGATATTTAATGTGCTTACCATGAAAATAGATACCACCAAAGGACCAGTCGACATCAAAGTCCCATATGGAGCACCTGTAACCTTGAAAGAGATCACTCCCTACATCATGGGTATCATACTGATTGCAGCCATTATCTTTTTCCTTTTCTATTACCTCAGGTGGAAGAAAAAGAATGTCCCCTTGTTTGCCAAGCCTGAAAAGCCGCAAGAGCCGGCGCATGTTGTGGCTTTGCGCCAACTGGATCATATCAAGGCACAAAAATTGTGGCAACAGGAAAAGATTAAACAATATTACAGCGAAGTGGCCGACACAATTCGTACATACGTTGAAAACAGGTTTAATATTCCTGCCATGGAACAAACGTCAGCTGAAACCATCGGGATTTTCAAGCAAAACAAAGAATTGATTGATGGCAATTCACTGAATGAGATTCAGCACATTTTGAGTCTAGCTGATTTGGTCAAATTTGCCAAGTATACGCCATTGCCCGATGACAATAATCTCACCCTGATGAATGCTTATTTCTTTGTCAACCAAACCAAGAAAGAAGAAGTAAAAGCTCCGGAGAGAACGACCACAGAGCCTCATGGACAAGAAGAAGTAGCAGTATAATAAACGAAAAGAAATGAACGGAATGAGTTTTAAAAATCCAGAGTTTTTTTACTTGCTTCTTCTTTTACTGCCTATGCTTGCATGGTATATATGGCAGCAGAAAAAATTAGGAGCCAGTATTCAGTTTTCATCCGACATGGGATTTGCACGGATACCGAAAAGCTGGAAATATTATTTTAGACACAGTGTGTTTGTACTGCAGATGCTGAGTTTGTCGGTGCTTGTTGTAGCATTGGCCCGGCCACAATCATCCAACAGCTGGTCAAACGTCACCACCAAAGGGATCGACATTGTGATTGCCCTCGATATTTCAAGTTCAATGCTGGCCATGGACTTTACGCCCAACCGTATTGAAGCGGCCAAAGATGTGGCGATTCAATTTATTTCAGGCCGTACCAACGACCGCATTGGGCTGGTGATATTCTCAGGCGAAAGCTTTACCCAATGTCCGTTAACAACTGACCGTGCAACGGTGATCAACCTGTTTAAAGGAATCGATAGCGGGATGATTGAAGACGGAACAGCCATCGGAAATGGTTTGGCAACTGCCGTCTCACGGTTAAAAGATAGCGATGCCATTAGTAAGGTGGTGATTTTGCTGACTGATGGGGAGAACAACCGGGGAGAGATCGCTCCAGTAACTGCAGCCGAACTGGCAAAGACTTTCGGAATTCGCGTCTATACCGTGGGGGTAGGAACAATGGGGATGGCCCCTTACCCGCTTCAGACTCCTTTTGGTGTGCAGGTGCGGGATGTGGAAGTGAAGATTGACGAAGTCACGCTGCAGAAAATTGCGCAGACCACAGATGGAAAATATTTCAGGGCTACCAACAATAATAAGCTGGCTGAAATATACCAGGAAATTGACAAGTTGGAAAAGTCAAAGATCGATGTCAAGGAATACAGCAAAAAACAAGAAGAATACTTGAGATATGCTGTCGCTGGCGGTTTATTGCTCTTATTAGGCATGTTTCTGAAAACTACCATATTCAGAAATATTCCATAGCATGTGACGCTGATTTGAAAGAAATAAATATTGGACAAAAACATAGCTAAGATAATCAATGCCTCGGGACTACCGAAGGCTGAGTTTGTCGAAGCCGAACTTTGAACTGTAAAAAAGATGTTTAGAATAGCAAACCCCGAATACTTATATGCATTGCTGCTGATTCCGGCATTGATGATTTTTTATTGGTATTCCAGAAGACAAAGGAGAAGAGCCCTGGCCCAATTCGGACAGAAAGAAATTCTGTCGGTTTTGATGCCCAATGCAAGTTCAGCACGCCCTGCAATTAAATTTACAGTGCTTTTACTGGCCCTTGCAAGCACGATCATTGCCATTGCAAGACCTCAGTTTGGTTCACAACTAAAAACCGTCAAACGGGAAGGAATAGAGCTCATCATTGCGCTCGATGTTTCAAATAGCATGTTGGCCGAAGATATTCAGCCCAACAGGCTTGAGCGCTCGAAAAGGGCCATTTCACAATTGGTGGATAAGCTGAGCGACGACAAAATCGGACTGATTGTATTTGCAGGCGAAGCTTATACCCAGCTGCCGATTACCTCTGACTACGTATCTGCCAAATTATTCCTCAACTCAATAAGTCCGCAGATTGTTCCAACTCAGGGGACTGCCATTGGAGCGGCCATTGACCTTGGAGTGAAATCATTTACTCCTCAATTTGCCGGCAGCAAAGTAATTATCGTGATTACCGATGGAGAAAACCATGAGGATGACGCAGCCGGTGCAGCCGCCAAAGCGGCTGAACAGGGAATCGTTGTTCATGCCATTGGAATGGGATTACCCAAAGGAGCCTTGATTCCTGACTTTGCCAACGGGCAGAAAGGATATAAAAAAGACCGTCAGGGCAACACCATTGTCACCAAACTGGATGAGGCGATGCTCCAACAAATTGCCCAGGCTGGAAAAGGAATTTACATCAGGGCCAACAACACCCAGGTAGGATTGAATACGCTTTTCAATGAAGTGAATAAAATGGAAAAAACGGACATGGAATCGCAGATCTATGCCGATTACGACGAAAAGTTCCAGTGGTTCATCGGATTGGCTCTTTTCCTTATTTTACTCGATTACATTGTACTTGAGCGGAAGAACAAGTACCTGAAGAATTTAAAATTATTTGGAGATAGAAAATAATTCGAATATGAAACAAATAAGCTTACTCACCATTTTTCTGCTTGCGCTGGTTCTTACAAGCCATGGGCAAAACGAGCGGAAATTTGTAAGGCAGGGAAATAAGTACTATGATATGGCGATGAAGGATTCGACCAAACTCGATACGATTCAATTTAACAAAGCTGAAATTGAATACCGAAAGGCCATTGAGAAAAAACCAGACGATTCGAAATGGAGTTTCAACCTGGCCGATGCCTTGTATAAGCAACGAAAATTTGAAGAATCAGCTGAAAAATTTAAAGACATTGCTGAGCGAACTGCCGATAAAATCGAGAAAAGCCGGGCTTTGCATAACATGGGCAATTCGATGCTCATGAACAATAAACTTGACGAAAGCATTGAAGCTTATAAACAAGCCCTTCGCAACAATCCGCAGGACCTGGAAACCAAATACAACTTGCTGTATGCCATGAATATGAAGAAAAAACAACAGGAGCAGCAGAAAAAGGATCAGGATAAAAATAAAGACAAGAACAAAGACCAGGACAAGAAACAAAATAAAGATCAAAATAAGGACCAGAACAAGGATCAGAAGAAAGATCAGGACAAGAAAAAGGACCAGCAAAATAAAGATCAGCAACAGAACCAACAGTCACAACAAAACAAAATTTCTAAGCAAAATGCTGAACAGATGTTGCAGGCCCTTGAAAATAGCGAAAAGAAAATTCAGGAGAAAGTAAAAAAGATACAAGCTTTGAAGGCCCAGTCGAAAAATGTGGATAAAGACTGGTAAAAACAATGGAAAGTTTTAAATTTCATGTTGATTGTTGAGTCAAATGACCGTAACTTTAAACTTTGAACCTTAAAAGTTAAACTTTTACCTATTTTTGAGCCACTTTTGAAAAAAGAAACCATGATAATACTATGATCAGAAAAATTAAAATACTGCTGATATTGCTGTTTGTAGGTTATGGAGCAATGGCCGATAATATTCGGTTCACCATGGAAGGACCTGAAGCAGTTGCCGTTGGGGATCAATTCAGGCTAAGTTTTACCCTGAATGAAAGCAGCGAAAACGGCTCCAATTTACAGTTGCCCGACCTTTCGAACTTTGATTTACTGATGGGCCCATCCACCTCTCAGAGTTCAAACTTTCAGATGATTAACGGCAAGACCACCCAATCCACCAGCTTCTCCTACATTTTTGTACTTCGGGCCAAAAAAGAAGGAAAGTTTACCATTCGTCCCGCCTCGATCAAGGTCAATGGCAAGACTTATGAGTCAAACAGTCTCGATATTCAGGTCGTCAAAGGACAGCCTCAACCGCAGCAATCATCATCGACTGGCCAGCAAAGCAGCCAGGCCCAGGATAATACTCCAACAGGAAACATTAGTAAGGACAACCTCTTTGTACGGCTTACATTGGATAAAACCAATGTCTCCAAAGGGGAACAGATACTGGCAACGGTCAAATTATATATCAGCCAGAATGTTCCACTCAACGGGTTTGACGAGGTAAAACTCCCTTCCTACGAGGGATTCTGGACCAAAGAAATTGATGTGCCTCAGCAGGTAAGTTTCACCCGCGAAGTATTTAACGGGAAAATTTACCAGGTCGGGATTCTGAAAAAGACCATCCTATTTCCCCAGCAAACGGGAGCCATCAAAATTGATCCTTTTGAAATCACCTGCCTTGTCCGCCAAAAAGTGCATCAGCAACAAGGGTTCTTTGACGATTTCTTCGACAACTATCGTGTTGTGAAAGCAAAAGTAGTGAGCGACGCCCTTACTGTCAATGTAAAAGATCTGCCGAATCAACCTGCTAATTTCTCGGGTGCGGTCGGAAATTTCAGCTTTACAGGAACATTGGATAAAAGCAATGTCAAATCGAACGAAGCCGTTACCCTTAAACTGACCGTTAATGGAAGCGGAAACCTCGCCCTGATCAATGCTCCAAAGGTTGAATTGCCCCAGGATTTCGAAGCCTATGAGCCTAAAACCACCGAGCATACCATTGCCAATGACAATGGACTGAGCGGCTCTGTTTCGTTCGAATATCTATTTATTCCAAGGTTTGCAGGAAACTTCACCATCCCGGCTATTGAGTTTGTATATTTCAATCCATCGACCCGTCAATATGAAACCCGTTCAACCCAAGCCTTCCCCCTGAGCGTTGAAAAAGGAAGTGATGACCAGAATGCATCGGTTGTCAATTCCTATTCAAAGGAAGACGTTAAAATGATCGGGAAAGACATTCGGTTTATCAAGCAAAACAATTCGAAGTTTCAACCAAGAGGCAGCTCTTTCTATGGCACCTTTGGCTTCTATTCAGTGTATGGACTAAGCCTGATGGCATTTGCCCTTGTATATGTAATGAACCGCAAGCGGATAAAGGAAAATGCCAACCTTGCCTTGGTACGCAACAAACGGGCCAACAAAGTAGCCTTTAAACGCCTCAAGGCAGCTGCCGGGCACATGAAAAACAACCAGGCAGAGCATTTTTATGAATCCGTCATCAAGGCCTTGTGGGGATACCTGAGCGATAAACTTTCGATTCCCGTGGCCGACCTGAGCCGTGCACGAGCTTCGGAAAGTCTGTTGCAAAGAGGAATTGACCAGGAAATCGTAAATGAACTGATGAAACTCATCGACGATTGCGAATTTGCCCGCTATGCACCTGCCGCCTTCTCCGGAACCATGAAGGAAATGTATGAGGGTGCAGCCAAAGTAATGGGCATTATTGAAAAGCAAATCAAGTAAACATCTGAAATCATTTTTGTCATGAAACGACTCCTCAATATATTATTGGCCCTCTTGCTTACCTCTTCACTGTATGCACAGAACGATCAGCTGCAGAAAGCCAATCAGCTCTATATAAAAGAAAAGTACAAAGAGGCGATTGATGTTTACAATCAAATATTGATGACCAACCTCGAATCGCCTGAAGTGTATTTCAACCTGGGAAATGCCTACTATAAAACCAAACAATACCCCAAGGCCATCCTGAACTATGAAAGGGCTCAATTACTTTCGCCTGATGACGAAGATATTGCGTTCAATCTTCAGGTTGCCAACCAGAATGTGGTAGACGCGATTCAGGAACTTCCCGGGATATTTATAGTCCGGTGGTGGAATTCACTGGTCAACAGCCAAACCACCGATACCTGGGCCGTGATCAGCATACTCAGCTTTCTGCTATTTTTGATCCTGGCAGGCCTATACTTTTTTGCCCGATCGGGCGATGTACGAAGAATTGCTTTCTGGACTGCCTTCCTGTTATTCGCCTGTTCCATGTTTAGCTGGTCATTTGCCGCCCAACAAAAGAGTCGGTTGGTCAATCATGCCTTTGCCATTGTGATGCAGCCAACGGTGACTGTCAAAAGTTCACCCTCTGAAAAAGGAACCAATTTATTTGTGGTTCATGAAGGCTTAAAGGTTAAAATTACCGATAAGCTGGGCGATTGGCTCGAGGTCCGATTAGCCGATGGCAACAAAGGATGGCTGATGACCGAGTCGGTTGAAAGAATCTGATTTAGATACCATACAATCAAGGCATTGCCACTCCGTATTTAATAAACGGGGTGGCAATTTATTTTATTTTAGAATCATCGGCAACCATTTTACGAATTGGTTGTTATGTATACACAAATATTTTTACTATGGCTTATAATTTACTGAAAGGCAAACGAGGGATTATTTTTGGAGCCCTGAATGCCGATTCAATCGCATGGAAAGTAGCTCAAAGAGCATTCGAAGAAGGCGCGATATTTACCTTATCAAACACCGGAGTAGCAATGAGAATGGGCGATACAGCCCAACTGGCCCAAGCCTGCAACACCATTGCCATTGAAGCCGATGCAACCAGTGTCGAAGACTTGGAAAACCTCTTCAAACAATCCATGGAAGTGCTGGGAGGCAAAATCGACTTTGTGCTTCATTCGATCGGGATGTCGCCCAACGTTCGCAAAGGACGCCATTACAGCGATCTGGATTATAATTATCTCACCAAAACCCTTGACATTTCAGCCGTATCGTTTCACAAAGTGCTTCAGGTGGCTCGTAAACTGGATGCCATCAATCAATGGGGTTCGGTGGTAGCCCTTTCATATGTGGCGGCACAACGAACTTTCTACGGATACAATGACATGGCCGATGCAAAGGCCCTGCTCGAATCAATTGCCCGCAGTTTCGGATACATTTATGGCCGTGAACGCAACGTGCGTATCAATACCATTTCGCAGTCACCTACCATGACCACTGCCGGAAGTGGCGTGAAAGGAATCGGGCAGTTACTCGATTTCTCCGAACGCATGTCTCCACTGGGCAATGCAACGGGGGATGAGTGTGCCGACTATTGCGTCACCTTGTTCTCCGACCTTACCAGGAAAGTAACGATGCAGAATTTGTTCCACGATGGAGGATTCTCGTCCATGGGAATGAGTATGCGGGCCTTGCTTCAATACGAAAAAGGATTGGGTTGCGACTGTGAGTGCGGTGAGGAAGAGCCTTTCGATGATGATCACAAATACGACTAATCACATTGATTTTATAAAAAAAACCGGTTCATCGCCGGTTTTTTTCATAGAATTAATTACCTCTGTAATCTTCCGTCCATCTTTCCAGGGGATCTGGAGGAAAGGATACAGTTTTCCAGGAAAACTTAAAGACCCGCGGTTTTACCAAACGCCTGAAATCTTCATAATTTAATCTGATAATTTCAGTATGGGTCCCTGCATTGAACGCAATGTCCTGGTTCTCGGACAGCGAATCAGCCACAAAAACTGGCATCCCGTACAAATTACCAAAAGGAGGCATCGCTCCCACTTCGCAATCCGGGAAACGATCTTTAAATTCGGCCTCACTGGCCAACGAAACATTTTTTGTTTGGAAGATCATTTTAATACTTTCAAAATCGATGTGATAGGAAGCTGGCAATACGGCCATGGCCAATTCTCCATCAATTTTAATCATGACTGTTTTTGCAAACTCTTTTCCTGATACATGCGCCGATGCCGCAATCTGTTGGGAGGTATAGGCGCTTGAATGCCCAATGGTTAAATACCGGATATGAGCTTCATCTAAATAGGCTTTTAATTTTCTTACTGGCATAATCATCTTTATTAAGTTAAAGCACTATACGAAAATTGATCGTTAATGAATTACAAATAAAAAAAGAACACAATACTAATATTCCTGATACTGCCATTTCGAAAGAATGTTACAAAAAATAACCACAAAAATTGATCCGCCACCACATTTGATCAGCTGACCGCTGATATTTATTTCAGCAACAAACCTCCTGACTGCCAAGCTTATATTGGTACTTACACAAAATTAAACCAATGTATTTTTTTGTAAAATCATTAAAACTATTTTTCCTCAAATGATGCTGGCGCCTGTAACAAACCTGTTATAAACAGCCTACTTTTATCACCCACCAAACCTGTTGACAGATTATTCCCTTTACAATCCAATCTTTTATTGTTGATTAGAAATGATTCCGAATAGAATCCAACTATCATTTCATTCAATTTAATTGTAAATAAGGAATAGATGATTCATTTTTTTTCACAATCCAGCTTGATTTCCCGGGTAGGTTCTCCTATTATTTAGTTGCTATTAAATACATAGTTTTTAGCTTTTTTATGCATAATTCAAACTTATTTTGTGTATCTTTAATAGTACAAACCATGCACGAACTAAGTACGAAGAAAGTAAAAACACTGTATTGAACAATAGGTGAACAGCAGCAGGCCAGGGGCATGGATTGAACCGGGCGAAAAATCAATGTTTAACTAAAACTAAATACATTATGGCAATAGTTACGGATGGTATCGGGAAATATTTGTCGGGCAGTATTGAAGGGCAGGTATTTGTAAAGGGGAAATTCAGAACCTACTTGCGCTCCATGCCCCGGGAGCGCAAGGCCAGCGAGTGGAGTGAAAAACAGCGGCAGCAGCGAAAGGGATTTAAATCGGTTATCGAGTATGCCGGTCAGCAGAAATGGAAAGTGATTGTCCCGATTTGGAACAAGGCTGCCCTTGACATCAACATGAGCGGTTTTAACCTGTTTGTAAAGGCCAACCGGGCAGCCTTTGACTCCGATGGGCAGCTGGAAAATCCCGGGTTGCTACATTTCTCGACAGGTCAACTGGCACTGCCTTACAGGCTATGGGCCGAGGCCGATGCACAAAACCCCCGGTCAATTTCGGTGAGCTGGATCGATCAACTGGCGGGATCTCAATCCGGCGATGATAGCCTGATGGCCGTCCTCTACAATGGGGAAGCCGGTGAGGTGGTCCAGACCGGGTTTACCCGCAAGGATGGCAGGGCGAGTATTGAAAACCCTTCACTTGGAAAGGGGGAGGTGTACCTGTTCCTGTTTTTCTGGAACAAGCGGTTGGACAGCTACTCTCCCGACCAGGTATTTACCATCAAACATACAGAACCATAAATCATTAACAAGATACACCCATGGATGAATATTGGGAAAGCAGGTTTAAAAACGAGGGGGAAATGTGGAAATTGGAACCTTCTGATTCCGCATTGCTGGCATTGGATTTATTCAAGGCAAACGGTATTCGTAAAATTCTCATTCCCGGTTTTGGCTATGGACGAAATGCAAGGGTCTTTATCAAGAACGGTTTGGAGGTCACAGGGATCGAAATATCGCAATCGGCCATTGACCTGGCAAAGGCAAACGGGCTGGATTGCACGGTTCATCACGGTTCGGTCACATCCATGCCCTTTGACAACACTCAATATGAGGGTATCTTTTGCTATGCCCTGATTCATTTATTGAATAAAAGCGAACGGCAAGCCTTTTTAAAAGCCTGCTACAGCCAATTAAGCGAAGGAGGATGGATGGTGTTCGTGGTGGCCTCCACATGGATGAATATGTATGGGACTGGCAAAAACATCAGCAAAGACCGCTTTGAAGTTTCAAAAGGTTTGAACGTATTCTTCTACCATGACAAGGCGGTATCGGCTGAATTTTCCAATTTCGGACTGATCAGCTGCAGCGACATCGATGAACCGGTCAAATACATGAGAGGTTATGAGCCCATGAAACTGAAACTGGTCATTTGCCAAAAGAGGAAATGAGGACTCAGCAGGTGACTCAGCGGGTGGCTTTGAGTCACCTGTTGAGTAAACGCTTACTCAGCGGGTGACTCAAAGTCACTTGCTATGTCACTTGCTGGGTAAAAATCTTGTTCACAAATCAACCTTGTGACCATTTCAAAGTCTGCTACCCCTAGCTGTTCGGGTCGCTTGTCAAAGATGGGGTTGGCTTTCAATTCCTCACTCACAATGCGGCTTTTCAAAGAATTGCGCATGGTTTTGCGCCGTTGATTGAATGCCATTTTCACGATACCGAAAAATTGTTTCTCATCACAGTCCAGTTTCGCTTTCTGGTTGCGGGTGAGTCGGATGACCCCTGATTTCACCTTTGGAGGAGGTGTAAAAACATCCTCGTTGACGGTAAACAGGTATTCGATATTGTAAAATGCCTGTAGAAAAACGCTCAAAATTCCATAGGCTTTCGTTCCCGGACCGTTGGCCAGACGTTGTGCCACTTCTTTTTGAAGCATCCCCACCACTTCAGGAATCTGATCCCGATATTCGAGCACCCTGAAGAATATTTGCGAAGAAATATTGTAGGGGAAGTTTCCGATGATGGCAAAAGGCTCCTCGAAGAGTTGGTCAAGGCGCATGGTAAGAAAATCAGCGGTGATAACGCGGTCCTTCAATTCGGGGAAATGCTCCTTCATGTACTCTACCGATTCACGATCGATCTCAACAGCATAAGTGACGAACGATTCCTTTTTCAGCAGGTACTCAGTCAACACGCCCATACCTGGGCCGATTTCCAAAACCTTGCTTACATGGTTGGCCTGCAAACTGTCCACAATATTTTTAGCAATGCCTTTATCGTTCAAAAAGTGTTGCCCCAGATTCTTCTTCGCCCTAACTGCTGCCATTTTTATGTTATTGGTTGTGTACTTCGTCTTAATTTGTTGACAAAAAACAGTCCAAATTAAAACAATTCTGTATTTTTGCCCTTGTTGCCCAATTCCGTAACAGTAACTTTGTAGATCCTTCGGATGGACGGAGCAAAAGTACGTTAAAAACATTTTGAAACAGACAAACCTATACGCTCAATAAATAAAAAGAAATTGAAACAGAATACACTCAAAACCCTCAAATTTCTCTCCTTCTTTTTACTCGGGATACTCCTATTCTGGATGGTCTACAAAGATCAGGATATTAACCGGATTAAAAGCATTTTAAGCAATGAAGTTAATTACTTCTGGATCATTCTATCAGTTTTTTTGGGATTGCTCAGTCACATCAGCCGCACCATTCGATGGAACCTGATGATTGAGCCGCTGGATCACAAACCGCGGGCCTTAAATACTTTTCTGGCCGTCATGATTGGTTACCTGATGAACCTGGCATTGCCGCGGATGGGTGAAATTTCAAGATGCGGCGTACTTTCGCGCTATGAGAAAATTCCATTTACCAAGCTCATCGGAACTGTTGTTCTGGAACGGCTGATTGATGTACTGGTGCTGCTTTTACTTTTGATGATTGTGATCATTACACAGTTCGGACAAGTAGTTGAATTTTTAAACAACAATCCTGAAGTACAGGATAAGCTTGGGAAAATCATGCATTCACCCTTCCTTCCCATTGGGCTGGTACTGCTGTTTTTGGTGTTCTGGTTCACCAGGCACAAGATAAAAGGCAGCGGGATTGTTAAAAAGCTGGTTGGCCTTCTTAATCAATTTGCCGAGGGATTCAAAAGCATCCGCAACATTAAAAATAAAGGAGCCTTCATTTTTCATTCTTTGCTGATCTGGTTGTTGTATTACCTGATGCTTTACTGTGTATTCTTTTCATTCGAATTTACCAGTCACCTGACGCCATTGGCCGGACTGACCATTTTTGTATTGGGCAGTTTCGGAATGGTTGCACCAGTGCAGGGAGGAATCGGCGCCTGGCATTTTATGGTGATCGAAGGACTGGCACTGTATGGGATCGACAAAGCCGACGGTAAAGTATTCGCATTGGTGGCACATGGAAGTACCACGATCATGTTGATTGTTTTTGGCTTGATTTCCTTGCTGGCCCTGCCTTTCATCAACGAACGGAAAGAACGGAAAGTGAAGGCAATGTCAGGGGTGTAAGAGTAAGTATTGAATGGTTGAATGGTTGCATGGTTAATGGTTG
>DASXUZ010000281.1:0-2689 GCA_036504555.1 Prolixibacteraceae bacterium
TCTTGTTAATTGGCCTTCCGGAGAGATTGATACACTAATTGCTTTACCAACCAATATCCAAATTGAAATCAAGGAGAAAGGAGGATATCAGATAGTTGAAGCGGCCAGTCATAAAATATATGGATGCACGGACATCAACAGTTGTTCCTTTAATTCCCAGGCAACAATTGATGATGGTGTCTCATGTACCTATTTACCTGGAGGACAGCTTTCTGGTGCATCGGAGTCTAACATGTTCAAAACAGAAACATATTCCTATGATGCTGTCGATGGGAATGAATTGATTTGGACTGTTCAGAATGGTGATATTGTTGAGGGCTACGGTACTCCGACCATTCAAATACGATGGGGAATTGCCGGTGAGGGTAAAGTTTCTGTATATGAAAAAGGGAGCTGTTATGGGCAAGTGGTTTCAATGCCCGTTACAATCAGGCTGGATCAATTGTTTGGAGAACATTCCGTTGCCAGAATATGGAATGAAGCATTACTGGCCGCTATTCGGGGTGATTATGCCAGACCCACTATTCATGCACGTAATTTATTTCATGCCTCGGTAGCTTTGTATGATGCCTGGGCCATTTATGATAAAAACTCAAGGCCTTATTTGTTGGGTAACAGAGTTGGCAATTTTGAAAGTTCTTTTAAAGGCTTTCAAACAAGTGAAGAAAAAGTTTCAGCCAGGAATAAAACCATTAGCTACGCAGCATATCGGCTTTTAATGCATTGTTTTGGTTCCTCTCCAAGTGTTAAAGTATCCACAAAGAGATTTGATGAAATAATGAATCAACTGGGATATGACACCTCGATTACCAGCACGGATTATTCGAAAGGGAATCCGGCAGCAATGGGGAATTATATTGCTCAAACGATCATCGATTTTGGATTGCAGGATGGCTCACGCGAATCAACAGGGTTTGATAATGCCATCTATAAACCGGTTAACCCACCGCTTGAACCCATCATACCGGGAAATTCAACCCTTATTGATCCGAATAGATGGCAGCCACTTTCATTAAAAACATTTATTGATCAAAATGGACACCTGATTGAGGGAACAACCCCTAAATTTCTGAGTCCTGAATGGGGAAGTGTTGTACCATTTTCACTCGGGAATGAAGATGCTACTGTGCACGGCAGCTTTACTGTGTACGATGATCCTGGTGCCCCGCCATACCTTAACAGTGCTGATGATGGGGCCGATTATAAATGGAACTTCTCGATGGTTTCAATCTGGGGAAGTCATTTAAATCCTTACGATGGTGTCATTTGGGATATTTCTCCCGGATCAATTGGAAATGCAGACAGTCAATCGTTTCCTGAAAAATTCTCAGACTATTCAAATTTCTACAAGTATACTGATGGAGGAGATATCGGGAAAGGGCGAAAGTTGAATCCGGTTACTGGTCAGCCATATGAAGTTGAGTTGGTTCCACGAGGAGATTATACCCGGGTGTTGGCTGAATTTTGGGCTGACGGACCAAATTCGGAAACACCACCGGGACATTGGTTCACCATTTTAAATTACGTCAGCGACCACCAATTATTCGAAAAAAAACTGGAAGGCAAAGGCGAAGTACTGGATAATTTGGAATGGGATGTAAAATCTTATTTTATTCTGGGAGGAGCCTTGCATGACGCGGCAATTGCTGCCTGGGGCATCAAAGGATACTATGATTATTTACGACCAATTTCAGCGATTCGGTATCTGGCTCAATTAGGCCAAAGTACCGACAAAACCTTGAAGAACTACAACAAATATGGCATTGCGTTGGTAAAAGGATACATCGAGGTAGTTGAGGAAGGTGATACGCTGGCTGGAACCAACAATGAAAATGTTGGAAAAATAAAGCTGTTCACCTGGAAGGGTCATAGTTACATTAAAAATACGGCTGTAGATCAGGCTGGAGTGGGATGGATATTGGCCGATAATTGGTGGCCGTATCAAAGGCCATCTTTCGTTACCCCACCTTTTGCCGGTTATATTTCAGGTCATTCAACCTACTCGAGAGCCGCAGCAGAAGTCATGACACAGATCACCGGAAGTGAGTATTTCCCAGGTGGTTACGGTGAATTTATTGCCCAAAAGAATCATTTTTTGGTTTTTGAAGAAGGACCAAGCGTAGATGTCAAGTTGAGGTGGGCTACCTACCGCGACGCATCAGACCAATGCAGTTTATCGCGAATATGGGGTGGAATACATCCTCCATGTGATGATATCCCGGGACGTGTAATCGGTGCAAAAATTGGGAAAAATGCAGTAGTTTTTGCGAAAAAATATTTTGTCAATGACAGTATAACTGGAATTTCAAAAGAGCTTCTGGCTAAGGTGGAGATTTACCCCAATCCTGTTAGAAACGGAGAAGAATTGAAAATGACAAATACACGCAGCAATCAGTTGTTTCAATTGGTGGATATACAAGGGCGGATGATGCAGCTGAAAAATCTGCATTATTCCGATCAAAATAAAACCACTGTATTTACGATTGGAAATCTAACACCAGGAATTTACGTTTTACGTTCGGAAGGATTGGCCTGGAAAATAATGGTCAGGTAAATACTCCAAAAGCCCTGCACTCCCGAAGCTTGGAATCCTGCCCTCTTAGCCTTTCAATCACCCTGTAAGGGGGCGCTGTTCCCTACCTATCATCTGATACCCATTAGATACTCATCTGATACCTTTCTGTATCCT
>DASXUZ010000282.1:0-10535 GCA_036504555.1 Prolixibacteraceae bacterium
AAATGGTTAAATGGTTGAATGGTTAAATGGTTAGATGGTTAGATGGTTGAATGGTTAAATGGTTGAATGGTTAATCTTTGAATGGTTGGATGGCTCCATGCTTTTTTCTCATTTAACCATTCAACCATTTAACCATTTAACCATTCAACCATTTAACCATTTAACCATCTAACCATTCAGCCATTTAACCATTCAGCCATTTAACCATTCAACCATCTAACCCTTCTCCCTATTTGAGTTTATCCTTGAATACTTTTCTGAACTTTTCCAGTTTGGGAACAATCACTATCTGGCAATAACCTTGTGTTGAATTGTTGTTGTAGTAATCCTGGTGGTAATTCTCGGCATTGTAAAATTTGTCGAAGGGTGTAATTTCAGTGACCACCGGTTTGTTGAACACATTTTCCTGGTTCAGTTCGGCCTTGTACTTCTCTGCGGTTTCCTTTTGTTGAGGTGAGTGATAAAAAACAACCGACCGGTATTGAGTCCCTACATCAGCACCCTGACGGTTGAGGGTGGTGGGATCATGCGTTTCCCAGAATACTTCCAGCAACTCGCGGAAACTGATGACCGCCGGATCAAAAGTGATCTGAATAACTTCGGCGTGGCCTGTTTCGCCTGTACAAACTTCGCGGTAGGATGGATTCTTCACTTTCCCGCCTGAGTAACCTGATTCAACGGTTTCGACCCCTTTCAGGCTCTTGAAGATGGCCTCAGTACACCAAAAACATCCTCCGCCAAAAGTAGCCGTTTCTTTTTGTGCTGAACTTGTCATATCTGTCATTGCGAAAAGTATTAATATAAATAGGAATTTTGACATCGTATTTTCTTTTCGGGTTAAAACAGATGGGGAGGGAAAAGGTTGAGAGGAGGGAAAATGAGAAAATGAGAAGATGAGAAAATGAGAAGATGGGAAAGTTTAAAGTTTAAAGTTTAAAGTTTAAAGTTGAGTGCCAATCAGCATTGAACTTTAAACTTTGAACTTTGAACTTTAAACTTAAGATGTAGTATTGACTGTTTTAATTTAGCTCAATAATTCATCCAGATTTTCCAATGCAGCGGTAAATCCTTCTTTAAAGCCCATATCGAGATACTTCTCTAAATCATACACCTGATCATATGTGATGACAATGGATACCAATGTTGTGTCTGATGTTTCACTAAATTCATTGTTCCAAAGCGATCTGGGAAATGAGTTATCAATGATTCCATTCTCATTACAAAAAGCATCTAGCCCTGAAAAGCTTTTCAAGGGGTTAATGGATTTGAAATCTGCCCGTGACCATTGGGTGGTTCCATCTGGTCCAACCATGGCATAAATCCAATATCCGCCCACCCGGAAATCCATGTATTTCGTCTGTGCTCGCCAGGGCTTTGGGGCCCACCATTGGTCCAGCAGCTCACTCTCGGTCCATGCAGCCCATACTTTTGAAAGGGGAGCTGCAAATTCTCTCTTTACGGAGATTTTTTTATTTTCCCTGTCAACGGAAAAATCCATCAAAAGACTTGTTTTTGTTTTCATCTTCGTTTGAATTTAAGTTAATTAATACCTGTTCAAGTTGATCAAAACGGTTTTCCCAATGTTGCTTGAATTGTTCTAACCATTGTTCAATTTCAATCATTTTTGTGGCATCAAAATGATAGTAAATTTCCCTGCCGACCTTTTCTTGCTTCAATAATTGACATTCAACCAGAATTTTAATGTGTTTGGATACCGCCTGCCGGCTTGTACCAAATTGTTCAGCCAAGGCATTGGGTGTCATTGTCTTTGAAGCGATCATTACCAGAATTGCTCTTCTGGTAGGGTCTGCAATGGCTTGAAATATATCTCGTTTCATGGTAAACATTTCATGCAACTGCTTAGTTGCGAATTGTACGTAAGCGCAACCTTTTGGTTTCAGAAAAATAGATAGAAAGATAATTGGCATGGGGCATGGCGCGTGGAGAAAGTGAGAAGGTGAGAAAATGAGAAAATGAGAAAATGAGAAGATGGGAAGATGAGAAGATGAGAAAATGAAAAAATGAAAAATTATATTTTATGAAAGTTGTAAGTTTTTTCATTGATTCATCAACTAATGGTTTAAATGGCTTAATTTCAGGGAGGCTTATAAAACATCGCATGGAGAAAGAGTTTTTAAAATTGGTTCATGATTACCAGAAGATCATTTACAAGGTTTGTAAAGTGTATCGGGATAAGGTGGAAGACCAGGAAGATTTGTTCCAGGAGATTGTATACCAACTCTGGAAGTCCTATCCCACTTTCAAGGGTGAATCTAAAATAAGTTCATGGATGTACAAGGTCTCTTTAAATACGGCCATGGCTATGTATCGGAAAGGCAAACCGGACATTGACTATTTGGAGGAATTTCCTGAACAAATCCACCCTTCTACTGAAATGAAGGTATCAGAAAATGCAGAACGGTTATTTGGAGCTTTGCGAAAGTTGAATGATCCGGAGAAAGCTCTGATCGCGCTCTATCTGGAAGACTTTAGTTACCAGGAAATTGCCGCGATCGTTGGGATAAGCGAAAGCAATGTGGGCGTGAAATTAAACAGGATTAAAAGTAAATTGAAAACAATCTTAAACTGAAAATAATGGAACTGCAAGATTTAAAATCAGCTTGGCAAAATACAGAGGTATCGATCAAAAGTGAAGCTGATTTATTGAAAATGACCAAGATGAAGAATCATCCGTCCATCAAAAGAATCAGAACAAAGTTAATTGTTGAAACGATCGGCTTTGTATTTTTCCTGACAATCTATTACGATTGGTTTGACGGTGACCAGAAACCACTGTATGCAAATATCTTATTGGTAATTGGCTTGCTGTTGTATATTGCCAATGATGTGATCGGGTATATTTCTATTGAGAAGAAGTTGAATGGTTCTGATTTAAAGGTTTCAATCGAAAAATATTTAGCAAGAATAAACCAGCTTTCTGTTTTCTCCTTGATTTGTACTTTCCTTTACAGTCTTTGCATCCTCCTGTATTTTACTTCTGTCATCCATTTTACAAAAGAGAAAAGTTTTTTGCTCTTGGGATTGGTAATTGTGCTGATCCAGATTTTATTCTGGTCACATAGGATTTGGAATCGATGGATCAAAAGTCTGCAACAGCAAATAAAGGATTTCAACTTAGAAGAGGTATCTGAATCTGCCTCACATCTGCTTTAATTCACATCTTCTCATTTCCTCAAATCTCGTTGAACGCGCTTCGCTCGAATTCCAGCACTTCCAGATCACGTATGTTTTGCCCGTCGATTATAAACCTCACGGCTGTGCATACCTGGTGGATGCCCCTGTTCCCGCTGGCTCCCGGATTGATATGCAGTAAATGATACTTCGGATCATAGATCACTTTCAGGATATGCGAATGACCTGAGATAAAAAGCTTGGGTGGATTTCTCTCTAAAAGTGTCCTGATGCGTTGTTCGTACTTTCCGGGATAGCCTCCAATGTGGGTCATCAGTACATCTACTTCTTCGCAAAAGAACCGCTGATCGGCTGGAAACATACGCCTAACAATGTGATCGTCGATGTTGCCATATACTGCACGAAAGGGTTTAAAGGCTGAAAGTTGATCGGCTGTTTCGGCATTTCCAATATCGCCGGCATGCCATATTTCATCCACTGATTCAAAGAATTTAAAGACCCTTGAACTCAAGGTGGAGTGGGTATCCGATAATAAGCCGATTCGTTTCATGGTACAATTTTACGATTTTAATTTGTCTTGGGTAACAAAATCATTTTCCAATCGATTATTTTCATTTGAAATGATTAACTTTATATAATGATATTTCAAATCCATCTGTCCAGTATATTTTTTTGATTTGATAGACTTAAATGAACTATTGCAATCAGTTCACTGTTATTTTGGTAAAAATAAAATCATTATGAAACTTGTAGTTATTGTCCGACATGCAAAATCAGTTCCATACGGTTACGACGATGATTTTCATCGCGACCTAACGGATCGGGGTATTCAGGATGCCGAAAAAATCAGTTCCCGATTGAAGGATAATGGAATTTCGCCTGATCTGGTAATTGCCAGTCCTGCCACGCGAACCATGCATACGGCTACTATTTTCTGTCAGACGATCGGATATGACCTTCGATTGATCAATCAGGAAATCGCTTTTTATGAGGGAGCCACTACCCAGGATTTTATTGAAGTGATTCAAAAACTACCTGAAGAAGTTCAGACTGTTTTTATTGTTGGACACAACCCGGCGGTTTATTACCTGGTTTATAACCTGGTCAGACATTTTACCTCCGATATGCCTACCTGCTCAACAGTTGGTGTCGAATTTCCCGTTGATAAATGGGAAGAGGTGGCTGCCCGTGGGGGAAAAGTCGCCTTCCAGTATATTCCCAAAGGGATGGAAGCCAAATAGCAAAGATTCAATAAACCAATATCCAAATCGCGACAAGTACGATCGATCCAAGAGAACATTCATCTTTGATTTGCAGAGATTACCAATTTTTGGTAATTTTGTTGAAACATTTTTCAATATGGGAAAGAATACATCAATTTCAATAGGAAAACATTTTGAAACATTCATTGAGAATGAGGTAAGCACCGGAAAGTATCAATCCGCCAGCGAAGTGATCCGAACAGCTCTTAGACTCCTTGAATCAGAAGAAAACAAGATAAATGAATTGAGGCATGCCCTTGATTTAGGTGAAAATAGTAAAATGTTGGACCGATTTAATTCAGAAGCCCATTTGCTTGAATTACAGAGACGGCACTTATGAGTCCCAAAAATTACAGAATAAGCGAAATCGCGATTGAAGACCTTGATAATATCTGGATTTACACGTTTAAGAATTACTCAGTTGAGCAAGCAAATCGCTACTATAAGTTGATTATTGATGAAATTGAGTTTATTGCTGAAAATTTTATGAGTGGAAAATCAATGGATTATATAAAAACCGGATATAGGGCAACTAGAGTAAAATCTCACCTGATATTTTACAGAAAAGCTGAAGATAATAAAGTAGAGGTGATTAGAGTATTACATCAAATGATGGATTTAGAGAATTGGCTAACTTAATTTCAACTTCTACTTATGCATATTTTTTATACTCCCGATATTGCTGGCAGCAGCTACACCCTTGATGAAACAGAGTCCAAACATTGTATCCGGGTATTGAGACTGGAACAGGGCGATGAAATTATCCTGGTAGATGGCAGGGGAGGATATTTTACAGCTCAAATCGTGGATCCGAATCCCAAACGGTGTGCGGTAAAAGTGATCAAATCGGAATTGAATTTCGGACTACGCCCTTTTCAGATCCATGTGGCCATCGCACCCACCAAGAACATCGAACGCATCGAATGGTTCCTGGAAAAGACTACGGAAATCGGTATCAACCAGATTACCCCTTTGCTGTGCCGCTTTTCGGAGCGCAAAGACATCAAGACCGAAAGACTGGAAAAAGTGATGGTTTCAGCCATGAAACAATCGCTGAAAGCTTATCTGCCGCAACTTAACCCGCTCACTAAATTCAATGATTTTATCGCTCAGCCCTTCGAGGGACAAAAATTTATCGCCCATTGCGATGAGCAACACCGCGATTTGTTGAAAAAGATGATAATTCCCAATCAAAATTACCTGATTTTAATTGGGCCCGAAGGCGATTTCTCGCCCGAAGAAATCAAAATGGCCATCGAAGCAGGCTTTCATCCGGTGAGCCTTGGCGATAGCCGCCTTCGCACCGAAACTGCAGGGGTAGTGGCCTGCCATACCTTCCACCTGTTGAATGAATAAAATATAACAAACCCCTTACTTCTGCATTGACTTTGTGATATATTTTCCCTTCTGTTATAATTCATTTCTCTATACTTGATGTTGTTTCAACCAATGGCAGGTACTATAATTAATCGAAGGTTAATCGAAGATTATTCGAAGATTATTCGAAGGTTATTCGAAGATGGTACTACTGTACTCGATTAATCAACGAATAGCTTTCAAATAACCAATGAGTCACCTTCAAATAATCATAGGACCTGGCTGTAACCCATAAAAGGAGTATGGATACCCTTTGGATGGACTACCTTGTATTGCTGCAACGGATTGGTTGTATCTAAATCAGGGGTGAATACAAAAAATTGGGGGATTTGGAAAAAGCTTGTTTTCCAAATCCCCCAATTGCAATTGAATTGAATGGACAGTGCCCTTATTGTGAAATTTGAGGATTGCCGGTAGTTACCCCGTTTTCGCCAAAAGCATCAATTTCAAACCAATAGCTCTGGTCTTTATCAAGGCTGCGAATGGTCACCGATGTTTCTTTGTTCACCTGGTAGCTGTGGTACAATTTGCCTTTTTCAACGCCATACCTGATGTTGTAACCGGTGGCATTGGCCTGCTGTGGCCAGGAAAGGGAAATGTTTCGGGAATCTTTCAAATCCCTGGTTGCGGTAAATGACTTCACCTTGGAAGGTTTAGCACCTGAGCCTTGTCCAAAGACACGAAGGCCTGAAATGGCGAAGGTGCCATCGGGAACGCGGTAATTGGTAACCTTTACATAGCGGGCCTGAACTGGTGTGCTCATCACTTGATAGGGATGTGTCAGATCTTCTGTATTGGAAGTCTGATCGACCAGAGTTTTCCAGTTTACCTGATCGGTAGAATATTGAACAAGGTATTGGTGTGAAAGAACCCCCTGTCGGCCCAGTAGTTGAGTCTGATTTTCTGCAAAATTGATCTGGAGGGCATTGATCGTGCAAGGGGCGCCCAAATCAACGCTCAACCATTCGTTCTTATTTCCAGTTTGCGCGCTCCAGTACGTCCGTATATCCTCATCAAAGGCATATTCAATGGGGTCTTTATCCAATGCAGACGATGCTTTCGCCTTTTTGTTGTACGATAACAGCGCCCATCCGGGCTTGAGTTCATTCACATCCTTGTATTTGTGGTCGGGCATGATCAGCGGGTAGTCGCCAAATTCGTTGTAGGAGAACATCGTTCCATCTTTATCAAAACCAACGGGGAAAAGGCCTAATCTGCGTTCAAAGGGATGTTTTACAGAAATGCTCATGGTTGCAATATGCCACCAGTTGCCATGTTTATCTTCAAAAGTGGACCCATGACCAGCTCCGGCAATAAAGCCTTCGGGTTTATAAGAAAATGGATTATTGGCCGCATAGGTGAATGGCCCCAATGGACTGTCGGAAACATAGACCCCATCGGCGTAACTTTTATATTCAGTGCCTGGCCCTGCATATTGAAAATAGTATTTCCCCTTGTATTTATTCATCCAGGAGCCTTCAATCCAGGGAGCGGCGGTCTTGTCGTTGTAATCGCCCGGTTGTTCCCAGCCATGAATGGAAGGATTACCTGCCATGCAAACGACCGGCTTTCCAATGGGATTCAGCTTGTTGTTTACATCCAGTTCAATCCCTTCCAGGGGCTTCTTATTTGAACATCCATAATAGAAATAAACCCTGCCATCGGTATCGGCAAACAAGGCAGGATCGGTAATTACAATCGGAAAGGAATCGTTGTATACCTCCCATTTTCCATGGGCTGGATCGTTGGAGCGGAAGATTGTATTGCTTTCAGAGACAAGAAAATAAAGCCAGTCGCCAATGACTACTGCAGCTGGGGCGTAATTCTCCAGGGGTAGGGTGGGGGTTGTGACCAATTTCCAGGAGAGTAAGTCACTGGAAACCCAATATCCGCCTGATTTTGAAGCGAATAAATAGTAATTGTCCTTGTAAAGTACCATGGTTGGATCGGCAGCCTCACGTCTGGAAGGTTGATCCAGACAAAACCGATAGCTAAGGTTCATCGGATTGCAGTACGTTTGACCATTGACCGGGTTGAATTGAATGCCCAGTAAACAAATTAATACGATTCCTAAAATTGTAAGTGCTTTATTCATATTTAGTTGGTTGAGTTCTATAAAGGATTAAATATACCTTTTATTATCCAGTTATCGCTAAATTATCTGAAAAAATAACTCTTTTTACAGGTATTTTGATTAATTTCTAATGTGCCGGATGAGCAATGCTGGGTGTAAGTCCATTTTCACCAAATGCATCAATTTCAAACCAATAAGCCTGGTTTTTATTGAGACCCCTGAAAATTACCGGCGTATTTTTATATACCTGATAGTTGTGATATAATTTGTCCTTATCAGTGCCATAGCGGATATTGTAACCAGTGGCATTGGCCTGTTTGGGCCATGACAATTTAATCATTCCCGGATCGCGGCGATCCCTTGCAGCAAAAAATGAATTGATTTTAGCCGGTGCAGCACTTGTTCCAAACCCGAAAACCCGGAATCCTGAAATGGCAAAGGTGCCATCGGGCACACAATGGTTGATGATTTTCACATATCGTGCCTGCACTGGTGTGCTCAATACTTCATAGGGATGAGTCAGGTCCTCCGTGTTGGCGGTCTGATCAATTACAACTTTCCAGGTTTGTCGATCGGTTGAATAGTTGATCATGTATTGCTGTCCTGTTACCTGTTGACGACCTTGTAATTTGGTTTTGCTTTCTGCAAAATTGATCTGAATGGCATTGATTGTACACAATGAACCCAAATCGACACTCAACCATTCATCCTGATTTCCAACTTTGGCGCTCCAGAAGGTTCCTAAATCTTCATCAAAGGCATAATCGACGGGATTGGTCGCCAGGCTTGAAGAGGCTTCTGCTGATTTATTGAAGGAGAGCAATGACCATCCCGGATTCAGTTCATTGACATCGGCGTAGGTATGATCTGGCATCTTAACAGGGTAATCGCCAAAATCGGTGTGGGTGACCAGGTTGCCCTCGTTGTCAAAAGAGCTGGGAAACAGACCCAATCTGGGGCCACCCAAGTGTTTATCTGCACCAGTTATGGCTGCAACATGCCACCAGTTTCCATATTTATCTGCAAACGTTGAGCCCCCACTTGCGCCGCATACATAGCCAGTGGGTTTGGAAGAAAAAGGATTATTGGCCGCATAAGTAAACGGTCCCAAGGGTTTGTCGGATACATAGACGACATCGTTGTAATTCTTGAAATCAATGTCCGGTTCGGCACATTGGTAATAGTATTTACCCTTGTATTTATTCATCCATGAACCTTCCACACCAGGGATGAATGACTTTTTGGAATGATCAAGGGGTCTTTTCCAACCCACCCCTGAAGGATTTTTTAACTGGCAGACGATCGGTACCCCTTTGGGATTCAGCCGATTGTTTACATCCAATTCACGGGCCATTAAACCGTCATTGTTGGAACAGCCATAGTAGCAATAGACCCTTCCGTCGGTATCGGCAAAAACGGCCACGTCACTTACCATTGACAGGGGAAATGAACTGTTATAGACTTCCCAGTTTCCACTGGCAGGATCGTTGGAGCGGAAGATGGTGTCGCTGAGTGAAGTGAAAAAGTATAGCCAGTCGCCAATTACAACAGCTGTTGGAGCAAAGTTTTCCAATGGCAGGGCTGTATTTGTAACCAGCTTCCAGTCGAGCAAGTTTTTTGAATGCCAATATCCACCTGATTTGGAAGCAAATAAATAGTAATTGTCCTTGTAAAGCACCATGGAAGGATCGGCAGCTTCACGGCGCGAAGGCTGATCCTTAGAAAACCGGTAACTAAGGTTCAAAGGGTTGCAGTAAGTTTGTCCATTTACAGGTTGAATCTGAATTCCAATAACAACCATTACTGTCATTACTGAAATCGTAAATGCATTCATCATAGTTGGTTAGTTGTAGGTTTAATAAGTTTAATCTTCCCCCATGGCCTGTTCTATATCAGTAATTAAATCTTCAGCGCCTTCAATCCCCACCGAAAGGCGCATCATGGTTGGCCGGATTCCCATGGTATCGCGAATAGCCTCCGGAAATTCGGTATAAATGGTTGAATAGGGATGGATGATCAGTGATTTATTATCATTCAGGTTGGTTGCTCTGCGGATAATTTTCAGCCGGTTCATGAAGCGATAACAGTTCGCATGGCTTTCAAGGTCAAAAGTCATGACTGTACCTGGAACACCCTGGAATTGTTTCAAGGCCAGATCGTAATATTCTGAATCTTTCAGTCCGGGATAATCAACGCGCGTCACCTTGGGATGTTGCTGAAAGAATTCTCCCAATTTGATGCAATTCTGATAACAACGTTCAACGCGCAGTTCCAGAATATCGAGTCCGGCGATCATGTAATTGGCCGCATGGGCTGTCAGGGGCATCCCCATGTTGCGGTAATAGTTTTTGCGCAGACGTGCAATAAAAGCATCTTTGCCGAATTTTGCAGCAAAAGCCTGGCAGTTGGGGTTGAGATTCCAGTCATACAAACCATTGTCGATGATAATTCCTCCCACTGCAGTGGCGCCACCTGAAATAAATTTGGTGGTTGACATCACCTCAATGTGTACACCCAATGATTTAGAACTAAAAACCGATGGTGGAGTAATGGTACTATCTGCAATCAGCAGAATACCATGTTTATTGGCAATTGCGGCAAGACGGCTGATGTCGGCGATTTCAAGCTGAGGGTTGGTCACCGTCTCAAAATAAATGGCACGGGTATTT
>DASXUZ010000283.1:0-22253 GCA_036504555.1 Prolixibacteraceae bacterium
TGGTTATAGGAGCCATAGAAATCAAACTTTTCGGCTATCTGGGCTGCAGAATAATCCACACTTCCCTCTTCAAGCATCGCGTTACAGATGCTCGCCACCAGGTTAATGGGCTGAAACCAGGTACCGGCTTCAAAAATAAAATCCACCTTCACCACATCCTGCGATCCGGCATCTACATAATAAACCGGAATACCGTTTGAAAGTACACGCTTCTTAGCCTGGATAATATCGATGTGCTCAATGGGATTGACCATTGGTTGTTGGGTGCGGTTCAACATAGGATTACTTTTTAGCAATGTAATTTAAAACGGAGCAGTTTTCAGGACGGAATATCTGCCGCGACACTTCCTGTATTTGTGCAGAGCTCACTGAGCGGTAGAAATCAATCTGAGAATTGATCAGGTTGGCATCCTGCAGTATTTCATTGGTTGCCAGGTTCATCGCTTTGGTCAGGTAATTCATCTCACCGTATTCGATGTTGGCTTCCACTTTGTTCTTCACTTTTTCAAGCTCGTATTCCGACACCCGGTCTTGTTTCATGCGGTCCAATTCCCTGTCGATGGCTTTACGGGCAGTTTCGAGGGACACCCCGTTACTGGTTTTTCCTGAAATGAGGAACAATCCCGGCTCGTAATCACCCGAAAGGTATGCGTCCAGCTCGGTAAACAACTTTTCTTTCTGAACCAGATTCTGATACAACCGCGATGAATTTCCACTCGACAGCACATCCGACATTAAATCAGTGGCATAATACATCGGATCCAGATGATCTGCCATGTGATAAGCCAGGTAAAGCGCATTGTTGGGAACATTGCGTTCAACCGTCTGTATGCGCATTTCAGTTTGCTCAGGCTCCTGGGGTAGATTACGTGGTTTCACCGCCCGGTTTGGAATGGGGCCAAACCATTTCTGGGCAAGGCTTAGCACCTGATCAAATTCCACATCACCAGCCACCACCAGCACCGCATTGTCGGGCGCATAATGGGTAAAGAAAAAATCTTTTACCTGTTGCATGGTTGCCTTTTCAATGTGGCTGATTTCACGCCCAATGGTCGGCCACTGGTACGAATGAACCTTGTAAGCCATTTGACGGATCAGGGGCCATACATCCCCGTATGGCTGGTTGAGATATCGCTGTTTGAATTCCTCAATGACCACATTGCGTTGAACCTCCAGGCTGGATTTTGAAAAAGCCAGTTCAAGCATGCGGTCAGATTCTAGCCAGAACCCTGTTTCAATATTGTTTTTGGGAAGCGTCAGGTAATAATTCGTCAGGTCATTGGAAGTGTATGCATTGTTGTCACCCCCTGCTTTTTGAAGTGGCTCATCGTAGGTGGGAATGTTTTTTGAACCGCCAAACATGAGATGTTCAAACAGGTGGGCAAACCCGGTGCGATCAGGATGTTCGTCACGGGAGCCGACATTGTAACAAATATTTACCGCCACCATCGGAGTAGTCTTATCCTGATGGGCGATAACAGTCAGTCCGTTGGCCAATTTTGTTCGTTCGAATTGTATCATAAATAGAGTTCAAAGTTTAAAGTTCAAAGTTCAAAGTTCCAGGTTGCGTGCCAATCACAAGAAGTGAATGGGTTTAAATCTCATTTTCTCACCTTCTCATTTTCCCATTTTCTCACCTTCTCATTTTCCCATCTTCTCACCTTCTCCTAATCTTAGGCTAAAGCCCAAACTGATCCTTATTCACCCGCGCCAATGCATTTCGGTATTCCTGAAGCAGGTTCTGGATGATGCTTTGAACGGGCAATACTTCATTGATGATCGCCGAAACCTGTCCGATTTCCAATTCGCCTTCCGAAAGATCGCCTTCGAACATGCCCTTCTTGGCGCGTCCATGGCCCAGCAATGCGCTCAATGCAGGACCATCGGCACCCTGAAGTTCAAGCTTGCTGACTTCCTGGTAAAATTCATTTTTAATCAATCTCACTGGACCTACTTTTTTAAGCGACAAGATCGTATCTCCCTCATTTAACCTTGTGACCAGCCTTTTAAAATCCGGATGGGCAGATGATTCTTCCGAAATGGCAAACCGTGAACCGATTTGAACCCCATCGGCCCCCAGGGCGATGGCAGCCAAAATAGCATCACCGGTACCAATACCCCCTGCTGCCATTAATGGCAAGGATGTTACCTTCCTGACAGCCGGGATCAGGGTCAGGGTAGTGGTTTCTTCTCGTCCGTTGTGTCCCCCGGCTTCAAAGCCTTCGGCCACAATGGCATCCACACCTGCCTCTTCACATTTTACAGCAAAAGCGGAACTGGCAATCACATGCGCCACGATGATTCCCCGCTCTTTGAGCCAGGCGGTATATTTCTTGGGGCTTCCGGCAGAGGTAAACACGACGGGAACTTTTTCTTCAGCAATGATGTTCATGATGGTTTCCAGTTCAGGATAAAACAATGGAACATTCACCCCGAAAGGTTGATTGGTAGCCAATTTTGTTTTCTGAATGTGTTCGCGCAGCATTTCGGGATGCATCGAACCTGCCCCCAAAAGGCCCAAACCTCCCTGATTGCTCACCGCCGAGGCAAGCCGCCAGCCACTGCACCAAACCATACCAGCCTGAATGATTGGATACTTAATCCCAAAAAGCTTACAAATCCGGTTTTCCATGAATGACATGATAATTCTTAAATGATGGTCAAAGGTAGAAAATTAATACATCAAAGGGGGTGAGATGCATTTTTATGAATCAACGAAAGCCAGAACGAAAAGTTGAATGAATGACTTATTTCCGTATTTTTATACCACCTTAATATAGCTAAATTCAAATTGATGATTCATAAATTTTACCTATCAATTGCCCTGCTGTTGGTTACTGTCTTTGGAGCAATTGCCCAGATTAATTTCAATTCCTCGGCATCCTTCCAATACCTGAAGGGCAAGGATGCCTCAGCAATACCTGCCAACTGGATGACAGGTGATTATATACCTGCAGGATGGTCGGTGGGAAGCATGCCCTTCCGCTATGGCGCTGTCGGTACGGGTGGGACCTTGCTCAGTGATATGCAGAATTCATATTCAACCGTTTATTTGCGATCAACCTTCAATGCCCAAAATATTGCTTCACTCAAAGATGTCATCTTTACGGTCAATTTTGATGATGGATTTGTAATTTGGATCAACGGTGAAGAGGTCTTCAGCATCAATGATCCCGAAGACAGGGCCTACAATGGTTTTGCCACAACCTATGGCGACCCTTCACTGACCAAATCCTATCAACTCCCGGCCCATGACCTGACCCTCAAGGAAGGCGAAAATCTGATTGCCATCCAGGGTTTCAATGTAGGCCTTGCCAGTTCTGACTTTTATTTCGATCTTAAAATTAACGCCGAACTCCCCCTTCCCCAGACCACAGATACCGTTAAAGTCGTTTTCAGCAAGCCCAATGGCTTTTATACCAGTCCATTCGATCTCCAGTTAGACGTTCCAGATCCCGCCTATACATTGGTCTATACCATTGACGGATCCAATCCCCAGACCTCGATGACGGCCACTGACGGGGGATTGTCCAAAACAATTCACGTCGATCCCGCCAATACAACCGGGCGGACAAAGACCCCCTGTTACATTGTTCGGGCCTCGCTGAAAAAACCTGGCCTGGCACCTTCATTTCCCCTTACACAAACGTATATCTTTCTGGATCAGGTGATGAGCCAGGCTAGTCCGGGAGGAAACTGGCCTGTTTCGGGAACTTATGTGAACGGTCAGACCATTGACCTGGATATGGACCCCGACATTACCAAAAGCGCCACTTATGCCGGTTTAATGACTGGCGCGATGACCGACATTCCCTCGATTTCAGTGGTTAGTGAATTAGGAGATCTTTTCGATCCTACTACTGGCATCTATGTAAATGCTGATGATCATGGTGAAACCTGGGAAAGGTTTTCCTCGGTCGAATTGATCAACCCATCTGGAACCCCCGGCTTCAATATCAATGCTGGCCTTCGCATCAGAGGGGGGTGGAGCAGGCATCAGAACTTTCCGAAACATGCTTTCCGTCTCTTTTTCAGACAAGAATATGGCGCACCAAAACTAAAATTCCCCTTGTTTGAAACTGAAGGGGTCAGCGAATTTGACAAGATTGACCTTCGCTGCGAACAGAATTATTCATGGGCACATCCACCAGGTGATAACCAAGCCAGAAATACTGCTGTGCGTGAGGTCTTTTCCCGCGATACACAGCGCGATATGGGTCAGCCTTATACCCGCAGCCGTTATTATCACCTTTACCTGAACGGGATGTACTGGGGATTGTACCAGACCCAGGAACGTGCCGAGGCCAGGTTTGCAGCCGACTATTTCGGTGGAAGTAAGGAAGATTACGACGTGGTAAAAGTAAACGCTCAAGTTGGCGGTATCGAGGCTACTGATGGAAATATGGATTCATGGCAGAAAATCTACAACATGTGTACCAAAGGTTTTGCCAACAATGCCGATTATTTCGCCCTTGAGGGAAAAGACCAATATGGCAATCCGAAAAAAGGGGGTGAAATCATGATCAATATTGACAACCTGATCGATTACATGCAGCTGATTTTCTATACCGGTAATTTTGACTCCCCGGTTTCTGCATTTTCATATCCCTCAAATACCAGTCCCAACAATTACTACGTCATTGATAAACGTGACGAAAGGTCCAGCGGATTCCTCTTTTTTGCCCACGACGCTGAACATACCATGATGATCGGGCCTGAAGGACCAGGAATCGGACTCCAGGAAAACAGGGTCAACCCTCCTAACTTGTCAGTGGCCAACTTTAGCAAATTTCATCCCCAATGGCTTCATGCCAAATTGAGTGACAACAAGGAATACCGCCAACGATTTGCCGACAGGGCTTACAAAAATTTCTTCAACAATGGCGTTTTTACCCCAAAGGCTTTGCATGACCGGTTTGCCAAAAGAGAGGTTGAAATCAATAAGGCTATTATTGGTGAATCAGCCCGCTGGGGTGATACATTTCGTGCAGTACCCTTTACCATTGAAGATTGGAAGACTGAAATCAATGACATTTACACCCGCTATTTCCCCTACCGTACAGATATAGTAATCAACCAAATGAAGGCGGCCAGCTTATACCCCACTTTCAATGCGCCCCTATTGAAAAAGGACAATATCGTTCTTGATCTTGACCACTATACCATTTCGGGCTCCTACCAGGTAACGGTTACCGCTTCAACGGGACAAATCTATTATACGCTCGATGGAACTGACCCCCGGCTGATCTCAGATCAGTTGAACCCCAAAGCCATCCTGATACCAACAGGCGGCACCATCTCCCTTTCAGGTACTTCGATCATCAAAGCAAGAGCAAAAAGCGGGGATAACTGGAGCGCCCTGACCTTGGTTAAATTCATGAACTCCAATGAAGATTACACCAATCTAAAGATCACCGAACTGCACTATCATCCGACGGATACCATTGTAGGACCAGATATTATTTCAGGAAAAGCCTTTGAATTTATTGAACTGAAAAATACGGGCGATCAGCCCATCAGCCTTGCAGGCCTGAAATTTTCATCCTCAATTGATTACTCATTCAAGGAAACGGATGTGCTGGCCCCCAAGCAATTTTATGTGATTGCCTCCAAGCCCAAATGGTTTTACGAGCGTCATTTCATGGTTCCAACCGGGAATTTCAACATGAACTTTTCCAATTCCGGCGAACAGGTGATCATTTCAAATTCAGCCGGAAGTCCTGTGATTGATTTTACCTACCTCGATTACAATCCATGGGCCACCACCCCTGATGGCAGTGGTCCTTCGCTCTCTTCGGTGGTTCGCAATCCAACAGGGAACCCATCGGATGCCAGCTATTGGACAGCCTCAACGGTTTATGACGGTACCCCATTTGCCGACGATCCCGGCATCGTTGATGCCATCGATATAGGGTTGCTTTCATCAAATCAGGTGGTCGTTTATCCAAACCCTACCAGAGGAAAGCTATATCTGAAGGTTGATCAGTCAACCGCTGACATCCAGGTAGCCATCTATTCATTGTCAGGCTCATTAATTTACAACGCTTCCGTTGTTGGAAGCAGCCAGATTGATCTTACCCGCTTGAATATACAGCCTGGAATTTACCTGGTAAAAACAAAGTGCAACGCACAAAACCTGGTTCACAAGGTCGTGTATCAGCCATAACAGCAAGGCTGACAGACTCATCGAATATAGAACGATGATCACAATTTAAAAGGCTCTCACAACATCTGTGAGGGCCTTTTTTGTTGTGTCAGGGATGAAATGAGGATATCGATGACAGGCTACCAATATCCTTTGACCGCCTCAGTGCCCAATCGCCCGATACCTAAGTTATTCGAAAATTATACAAAGGCTATTCGAAGGCTAATCGATGATTCTTCGAATGGAATCGAAGCATCTTCGAATAACCTTCGAATAACCTTCGAATAATCTTCGAATAATCTCCGTACCCAGCCCCTGTTTCGGGTAGGGAATCCAGGTCGATCAAATAGGTAAAAAATCCAGTTGGGCAATTTATCCCCTTGGGGAATGCCTATCAGAAAAGGAAGATAAAACCACGATGAGATCGTTTCCCTGTCGGGAAATTTTGATCCATCAAAAGGGAAGCGGAGAAGGTAATCTTTGATAGGAATCCCTTGCGGGGAATGGGTCAGCTGAGCCTGGCAGTATTCATGGACAAGAATCCCCTGGGCGAAAGCCGTCTTAAGCGCAGCATCGCTTAGGCGACTTCTTCAACCATCACCTTTTCGAGTTCTGTAGCCAGTTGAATCAGTGAAATTTTATGCATCAGTTCGCCTTGAATGGCAATGGATATGGCCCCGGATTCTTCCGAAACCACAACAGCCAGGGCATCAGTGACTTCTGAAACACCAATTGCAGCGCGGTGTCTGAGTCCAAAGGCAGGATCAATGTCAGTCCGTTCAGTGATGGGCAGAATGCAACGGGCAGCGGCAATGCGGTTACCTACCACTACCACGGCTCCATCGTGTAAAGGAGTATTTTTAAAGAAAATGGTTTCCAACAGAAAAGACGAGATGCGCGCGTTTATTTTTTCGCCTGAGCGAATGATATCCTTCAGTTCATTTTTATGGGCCACGATGATCAGGGCACCTGTTTTTGACCGGGCCATGTTGTCGCAAGCCCGGATGATTTCCTTGATCTGCTGATCGGTAGCTGCTTTAGGCTTCTCCATGTTGAACAGTCGTTCGAGCCCGAAACTTCGGCTCAGTTGATAGTTGGTGCCAATCAACAATAAGAAGCGCCTGATTTCCTGTTGAAATACCACCACCAGGGCCAACACCCCTACCCCGATAAACTGGCCCATGAGCGTTCCCAGCAATTCCATGTTCATGGCCTTGACCACCAGCCAGAAGACATACACCAAAAAGAATCCGATGAATATACTGAAAGCGACTGTCCCCCTGATAATCCGGTACATTTGATACATCAGGAAGGCCACCAGCAGGATATCCACCACATCCATCACCCGTATAGTAATAAACAATGTCATAGTCTTATGGAGGAGTTTTTCAAAGTTAAAAGTATAAAGTTCAAAGTTTAAAGTTTAAAGTTGCGTGCCGAAAAAGTTTAAAGTTGCGTGCCGAAAGGGTTTAAAGTTTAATGTTTAAAGTTAAAAATTAAAAGTTAAAAAGTTAATCGATGGGTAGCCATTGTTCGGCACGTAACTTTAAACTTTAAACCTTAAACCTTAAACTTTTATTCTGACGCTGATCGGATCCTATCTAAAATACGGACCGCCTCTACCGCTTCGCGCACATCATGGACGCGCAAAATATCGGTTCCACCCATCAGGGCCAGGGTATTGACCACCGAAGTGCCGTTGAGGGCCTCTTCAGGGCTTATGCCGAGCAATTTATGGATCATTGACTTGCGTGAAACACCTACCAACAGGGGCAATTGAAAAACCTTGAACGAATCGAGCCTGTTGAGTAGTTCATAGTTGTGGGCGAGTGTTTTGCCGAAACCAAATCCGGGGTCCAGGATTACATCCTTTACCCCTGCCGTGGTCAGCTTTTTCACCCGGTCGGTAAAGAACAAGGAGATCTCACGGATAATATCATCGTAGACCGGGTTTTTCTGCATTTGCAGCGGGGTTCCCAACATGTGCATCAAAATATAAGGCACGCCCAGTTTGCCGACTATATCGAACATATGGGGATCAAAATTACCCCCCGACACATCGTTCACAATGCAGGGACCGCACTCTTCAATCACTTTCAAGGCTATCCATGAGCGATACGTATCGATCGAAACAGCGGCCTCAGGAAATGCTTTCCTGACGGTTTTAACAGCGGGCAACAATCGATCAATCTCCTCCTGGGTTGAAATCTCTTCGGTGCCAGGCCTGGTTGAAATCGCCCCGATATCAATGATGGCTGCCCCTTGTTCCAAGATCGCCTGGGCCCGTTGGCATATCTTCTTTTCAGTCTCATACTTTCCCCCATCGTAAAACGAATCAGGAGTGACATTCAGAATACCCATCACAACAGGCTTCGAAAGGTCGATCAGCCGTCCGTCCAGATTGATCGTACTTTTGCGTTTGAGAAATTTGTTAGCAGCAGGAGTAATTAACATACGGGAAAAAATTATGCCTTTAAACGAATGTGTTTCACAAAAGTAAAATAAAATGGAATTAAAATACACATTAATTTAATACTTTTATGGCTTGAAAAATTAAGATAATTATGGATAAAACTTCGCAACAATACGATCATGTGATAGCCGTGTGCCAGGAAATATTCACCAAAAAGATGAAAGATTACGGCATTGCATGGCGCATACTCCGGCCAAGTTCGATGACCGATCAAATATACATCAAGGCGCAGCGCATCAGGAGCATTGAGCAAAAGGGAATCAGCAAAATTGATGAAGGCATCAGGTCTGAATACATTGGGATTGTCAACTATTGCATCATGGCCCTGATTCAGCTTGAAAAGGGAACTTCGGAAAGCGATGATTTAACAGAGGACGAAACCTTGCGACTATACACCAGTTATTTCAGCCAGGCCAGGGAACTGATGATGGACAAAAACCACGATTACGACGAAGCCTGGCGCAATATGCGGATGAGTTCGTACACTGATTTGATTTTGATGAAGTTAAAGCGCACCAAACAAATAGAAGACAACCTGGGCAAGACCATCATTTCAGAAGGAATTGAGGCAAATTACCTGGACATGATCAATTATGCTGTTTTTGCGTTAATAAAGCTTGAATTTTAAATCGACTATCATGTTTAAACACATCGCACGCATCCTTCTGGGCTTAACCTTCGTCTTTTCTGGATTTGTAAAGGGAATCGACCCCTGGGGTTCGGCCTATAAATTCACCGATTACTTTACTGCTTTTCACATGCCATGGCTCACCAACATGGCTTTCGCCTTGGGTATCCTGCTGGCAGCGGCCGAATTTGCAATGGGCACAGCCCTGATATTTAACTTTTTCCTCAGGATTACCAGCTGGTTCACCCTGGCTTTCATGGTGTTTTTCACCGCCCTGACTTTTGTGCTTGCCCTTACCAACCCAGTCACCGACTGCGGATGTTTTGGCGATGCACTGGTGATTACCAACTGGCAGACTTTTTACAAGAACATCGTCCTGCTGGCCCTGGCCCTGTATGTATTTGTCCAACGCAAGAATTTCAAACCCAAGGACGGTCCCATTCTTTCGATTGGATTGACGGTCATGACCATCGTATTCTACTTTTACCTGGTCGTTTATTCCTATAACCATTTGCCCATCATCGATTTTAGCCCTTACAAGGTGGGGGTCAATATTCCCGAGGCCATGAAAGTTCCAGAGGGTGCACCAAAAGCCATTTACCAGAATAATTTAATTTATAAAAATATAAAAACAGGAGAGGAAAAGAAATTTACAGAAGCCAATTACCCCTGGAAGGATACGCTCAACTGGAAATTTGTAAAGATGGGCGAACAAAAACTGATTCAAAAAGGATATACCCCTCCCATTCATGATTTCAGGATTGAAACTGCTGACGGTGAAGACATCAAAGATTTTTTCCTGTACGAAGAAGTGTATACATTTATCGCCATTGCCCCCAATCTCCAAAAGGCCGACCTGGAAGGAATGAAAAAGATTGCAGAACTGGCCAAGGCAGCCAAAAGAAAAGGGTATAAATTCATTGGATTAACAGCTTCATCGCCAGACACCTTCGATGCATTCAAGGCGGAGACAGGGGTAGAATTTGACTTTTTCAATACCGATGAAATCACTTTAAAAACCATCGTGCGTTCCAATCCCGGATTAATTGGACTGAAAAAAGGAACCATCATGAATAAATATCATTTCAATACCATTCCAAAACCAGAGGAGCTGGTAGACCAAATTGAACGATAACTATAATAAAAACCTGAATACAACGTTAGGTTAAAAGCCGAATACACAGAATATGCGCAAACTTTATCTTCTCATTGCTCTTCTTGTTTTTGTTTATCCAATGGCTTTTGGCCAGATTGGAGGGGAAAATACGTACGAATTTCTAAACCTCACCAATTCAGCACGAATGGCTGCCCTGGGCGGCAACCAGATCGCCTTGCACGACTCGACCGATTTAAACGTTTCGTATAACAATCCATCGCTGCTGATGCCAGGGATGAAGAATATGCTGGCACTCAACTATGTCAATTATTTTGCCGGTGTCAAATACGGATATGCAGCCTATTCATTTGGCACGCCCCTTCCTGGAAATTTTGCCCTCGGCATGCATTACATCAATTATGGCGATTTTATTGAAGCCTTGCCAAGCGGGGAAAAAACGGGCGGCACTTTTAAGGCTGCCGAGTATGCACTGAACATGATCTGGTCGAATGAATATAAATTCAAGTACAGCAAAAAAGATTCATTGTGGGCTGCGGCCAACGACTCAACGCGCTCATTCAGCAGGAGAAGAATGACTTATGGGATCAACCTGAAACCCATTCTTTCCTCTTTCGAAAACTACCAATCCATTGGTATAGCGGCCGATTTGGGACTAAGCTATTTCAGCAGAAACGGACTTACGGTCACTTCGCTTGTTGCCCGAAACATTGGAACTCAGATCTCCACCTATTATGAGGGTGCTGAAAGTGAATCCATTCCATTTGACCTTCAGTTCGGGGTTTCACAAAAACTCCAGCATGCCCCCATTCGGTTTGCAGCCACCCTGCAGCACCTGCAAAAATGGAACCTGGCCAAGCCTTTAGAGGATAAAACGACCACTACCATTGTCTACAAGGAAGATGCCTTCACCAAGAAATTTCTGCGCCACCTGGTATTGGGTATCGAATTACTCCCCTCACCCAATTTCACACTCCGCGCTGGCTACAATTATCAATTGCGTCAAGAGTTACGCATGGAGGAACGAATGTCGACCGTCGGTTTTGCCTGGGGATTTGGATTCAAGATTTCGCGTTTTCACTTCAATTACGGATCCACACGCTTCCATTTGGGCGGATCGAGCAATATTATCTCAGTGGCCCTTAATCTGAACCAGGACTTCAAGAAAATGGCAGTTGCCAGATAATTGATTGTGCGAATGATGCGATGTTGATTGCCACCACTCATCATGGGTTGCCACCACTGACCATGGGTTGCCACCACTGACCATGGGTTGCACCACTGACCATGGGTTGCACCACTGACCATGGGTTGCACCACTGACCATGGGTTGCACCCATGGCTATTAACATTCAACCACTTCGCGGTTACAGGTAATGGGTTACAGCCCATGGTTTGCACCTGTGGTTAATCACATTCAAACACTTCGTGGTTACAGCCCATGGGTTGCACCCATGGTTATTCACATTCAACCACTTCGCGGTTACAGGTAATGCATGGATGGATTCCATGAAAATTATCAAATGCAGAACTTTGTATTTTTCACAGATTTGTTTAGCTTTAAAAAGTATTTCATTTTCTATTTAAAGATAGAATCCGGAAATACATTTTGAGAAACCCAATTTGGTGCCTTCAATGCCCAGATTGCAGCATATAAATCATTCGTTGTTTAATATTTTTCTCATGCGATTAACTATCAAAAACTTAACCAATTTATTGATTTTACTCCTGGTACTGGCTGCCTGGTGGCTGACAGCCAAGGTGATCAATCCTGAATTGCATTATTTTCTGCAGCAGTCAGCATTTCTGACTAACCATTTATTTTTTAAAAGTTTCACTACGTATCCCGGTGGGTTGGCAGATTATGGTTCAGAATTCATTGCCCAATTCTTCTATTTCAAAACATGGGGGAGTTTTTTGATCATCCTGGTCGCTTCTCTTCAGGGAATCATTGCCATTGACCTGGTACGGCGGATTGCGGGTAAAGTGAAATTGAATTTGAATTTGAGCATCTTCACACTGATTCTGTTATTGTCGGTATTGGTACAATGTAATTACTTTTATCCGTTTTATGCCAGCATGAGGTTATTGATCGCCTCTGGTTTTGTATGGATTTTCACTGTCTTGACATCGAAATTTCCTGGTTTGCGCTTTTATATGGGCTTTATCCTGGCGATGCTCCTGTTTTACGTAGCAGGAGGTGCAGCCCTTTTTACTTTTGCCCTTTCGGTGGTGCTGATTCATATCCGCTTTTATGGAAAAAAAGAAGATGTATTCACTCTTCCCTTTTTCATCCTGGGTTCAGCCTTCATGCCATATCTTGCCTACAAATATATTTTTCTGGTCAATCTACCCCTGGTTTATTCAATCACGCACAGCAAGACCCCATTGATTCTATCTTACATTCCTGATTTTAAACTATATACTCTATATGCTCTTCTTCCCGCCTTTCTCTTAGGAGCAGTCCTTTTCAGTTGGTTCAAAAGGAAATATAAAAAAGCAGTCCATCAAAAATTGGAAATAAAACCTGTGAATGTTTCCCCCAAAACAATTGATAAAAAGGTCCTAAAGAAATCCGAAAACAAACCCCCTGTAAAGCTTGAAACACCCAAAAGAAAACCAGCAGATTCAACCATTCTGTGGATGCTTGGGCAATTCACAGTAATAGTTGTTCTTGCAATTGGTTCGATCTATTTCACTATTGATCGGACGGAGAGAGATAAAATATTGGTTTCATTTTATGGTGCCAATGGAGATTGGGACAAGGTGATTAAGACGGCAGAGAGCATAGAAAAATATGACCTGTTTATCAACTTTGAATACAACAGGGCACTTGCCAATAAAGGCCAATTGGCTGACAATCTATTCAATTACACCCAATTGGCTGGTCCTGCAGCACTGTTTATGGATGGAACCGTTTCAAGCGATATCCCTTTCATCTGCAGCGATCAATATTACGATTTGGGATTTATGCATGAATCGCAGCACTGGGCCTTTGAGGCACAAACCATCTTTCCAAACAGCCCCCGTTTGATGAAACGATTGGTCGAGATTAACCTGGTAAGTGGAAAATACCAACTGGCTGAAAAGTTCCTTCGTCGATTGGATGAAAATATGATCTACCACGATTGGGTGGAGCAACATCAAAAATTCATCGATGACACTTCCCTTGTGAGCAAAGATCCGGCGTACTCCTGGAAAAGAAAATGCGAACCTGTTGACGCTTTCACTGCCAGCAATTCGGTTCAGAAATTGACCAAATTACTCGAAGCCAACCCTGCCAATAAACTGGCTCTTGATTACTTGCTTTGCTCTACGCTGTTGGATGGGGATTTGGGTACATTTAAAAGTCTCCTTGCAGAAAATAGAAATTTCGCAAAAACACCACTTCCCCGATCCTGGGACGAGGCCATGGTCCTCTATCAATACATCGCACGAAAGGCACCGCAAGCCGATGATATCCAATTCACACAAGGAAGGCAGGATCAATTTATTTCATTTATTAAAGCCATCAAACCCTTTGGCAACGATTGGCAATCGGCAAGCCGTTCACTGCAAAAAGATTTCGGAACAACCTATTGGTACTATATAAAATGTCTGAATCCCAAGATTACAAAGGCAAAAATTAAACGACAATAACCGATGATTAAAAGATTACATTTTCTCACCATAGCCTTGCTCATTGTCCTTATCCATTCATGCTCAAGCGATTTAGGCAATTACTCACAGGTGGATCGACTGCCCGTGATATTTCCCGACTATACGGGTATCGTGATTCCACCCAATATGGCACCCTTGAATTTCATGATCAAAGAAAAAGGGAATGCTTTTGTTGTGAAAATTTCGACCCCGGGAGAGCAGCCTGCCATCACGATAGAAAACAGCGACGGAATGGTCGGCATCAACCTTAGCAAATGGCATAAACTTTTAAACAAGGCAAAGGGTAAAGAAATTAACATTGAAGTATACGCCAAAGATAACAGTGGGAAATTTCAGAAATATAAAACCATCACCAATCAAGTTGCGCAGGAGGAAATCGACAATCATCTGGTTTACCGACTGATCAATACCGGCTATGTCATGTGGTCTGCCATTGGAATTTACCAGCGCAATCTTGAAAACTTTGATGAATCAGCCATCATTGACAATAAAACGATCGACAATACCTGCTTAAACTGTCATTCATTCTCAAAAAACAATCCCAAAAGCATGATGGTCCACATTCGATCGGACCATGCGGGAAGCGTCTTTTACCAGGACGGCAAATTGAAAAAGATCAACACGAAAACAAAATACACCCTATCGGCAGGGGCATATCCAAACTGGCATCCCGACGGAAAACACGTTGCAATGTCGGTGAATTCGATCTCTCAGCGCTTCTTTTCGAAGGACATCCGTATTGAAGTGTCAGATGCTGCCTCCGACATCATTGTTTACGATGTGGAGAAAAATACCATCACCACTTCGCCGCAAGTCTCCACCGATTCAAGGGAAAACCTTCCTGTTTGGTCGGCCGATGGCAAATACCTTTACTTTATCAGTGCCCCCAAGGTAACTGATTACGAATCACAGTACAAGGCCAAATACGAATTGATGCGCATCCCTTTTGATGTAGAGAGAAATAGTTGGGGCAAAGTGGATACGGTGATCTCAGCCAGAAAAACAGGTAAAAGTATCACCTTCCCCAAAATATCGCCCGATGGGAAATACCTGATGTTCACCATGTCGGAATACGGATATTTCACCATTCATCATCCCGATGCAGATATCTATCTTTTAGACCTGCAGAATGGCCAGTATGCGAAAATGGATATCAACAGTCCCCAAACCGACAGCTACCACTGCTGGAGCAGTTCAGGCCGATGGTTTGTCTTCAGCAGCAAGCGGCTGGATGAACTCTTTACAAGGCCTTTCTTTTGTTACTTCGATCAAAATGGGAAAGCTTCCAAGCCTTTTGTGCTGCCGCAAAAAGATCCTGGGTTTTACGATTCTTTCCTTAAAAATTATAACATTCCAGAGCTAATCACCGGTGCAGTTGAGCCCTCTGAGTTTGACCTACGTGATTTAATTCTCACCGATGCCCAGCCTGCCAAACTCGATGCCTCGGTCGATACCACTTACATGGGAATGCACTTGAGGAAAAAATAAATGAATCCTCATTATAGAAATTCAAATAGGAAACCGAATTGGGTCCCATGAAAGTCTAATGTAACTTTTCAACTTTACGTAGTTTACGTGGTATACGCGGTTTACGTGATTGGCACCTTACCGATTGGTAAAACTCCCTTTGATGGGTCAATCCGGAAGAGTCCAAGGAGCTGAGACACGACACTAGTGATAAAAATCAAGGGTTTTTCCATTAATCAGATGTTTCTTTGTACTTTCATCAAAAATCTACACCATGACCTTCATTCCAAACGATAAGATTTTCAGCCTGAAGTGGTTTAAAGATTACAGCCTGATTGTCATCGGCTCCTTTATCCTGGCCGTCGGGTTTGTATACTTCATATCACCGCATCGCATTGTTCCGGGAGGAGTTTATGGAATCGCCATCGTGGTGCATTACATGACCCAGGGAACATTCTCCTTCTGGCCCGAAGGAATCCCCATTGGATTGTTTGGCCTGGTATTGAATATTCCGCTCACCATTATGGGAGTCAAGATACTGGGGCCCCGCTTCGGCATCAAAACAGTCGTCGGATTTATACTCTCCTCCGTGTTTATGGATCTGATTACTTATATGCGCGTTGATGGTGATGCCCCACTGGTTCCCGACATTCTGCTCTCGTGCGTATTTGGGGGAGTACTGGTTGGTTTTGGTCTTGGATTGATTTTCAAGTCACGCGCTACCTCCGGGGGATCAGACATCATTGCCATGATGATTGCCAAACATACCCGGATGCAACTCGGACAACTGATGATTTACGTTGATTCGACCATTGTTTTGCTCAGCCTGGTGGCCTTCAAGGACTGGCAGATTCCTCTTTATTCATGGGTGGTAATCTACATCACAGGCCGGGCCATTGACCTGGTGCTGGAGGGCAGCGACTACAACAAGGCATTGATGATCATTTCTGAGAAACACGAAGACATCCGGCACAAGATACTCATCGACCTTGAACGTGGAGGCACCTACCTGAAAGGGACGGGAATGTACACCGGGGAGGACAAACACATCATCTATACGATTGTCAGCCGCCGTGAAGTGGCCATATTGGAAGAATATATCAGCACCATTGATCCTGATGCATTCATTACTGTGATGGATACCCATGAAATCCTGGGCGAAGGATTCCAATCGCTCAAGCATAAAGTAAATCAGTAAGGATTTTAACTAAAGTGTACCTTTGCTATTTGTATGTCAACCACATACGATAATAAGACAGATTCTAATTACTGGGAACAGGATAACCATTCCTGTTTTATACTTCAAACCGTGCAAATCGTGCAAAACGTGCAAAACGTGCAATTGACTTTAATTCTTTAAAAGTTTAGTTACCATTATCTTTTCCCTCCAATACAGAAAATCAGGCCACTTATTAAAATAGAAATCAGGTTCAAAATGTATATTTGCCTTCTGGCATATAAACCATTTTAAAGATCAGATCATGCTAAAAGTAAATGAATATTTTGGAGGAACCGTAAAGTCAATTGCACTCGAAAATGCAGACGGAGTGGCAACCATCGGAGTGATGGAAGCCGGCGAATATGAATTCGGAACCGCAACCATTGAACACATGACCATCACCAGTGGCGTGCTGGAAGTGATACTTCCCGGTGAAACAACCTGGACTTCCTACCACAAGGGAGAAACTTTCGTGGTTGCCAAAGACCTCAGGTTTAAAGTAAAAGCCAGCCAACAGGTGGCATACTATTGTTTGTACCTGTAGCCTAAGCATTTGTTAAAGAGCAATTTAAATTGTTTATTCAAAAAAGGAACAATTATTTTCCCCAATTCAGGTAGGGTAAAATGGTCCTTACACGGTATGTATGTATAAACATTTGTTGACCTATATTCCCGAGTAAAATCAATTTGGCATTACCTTAAGCAGCCGCGTAATCAACGGCTGCTTTTTTTATCTCAAAATTAAAGGTTTAAAGTTCAAAGTTTCAGGTTTCAAGTTCAAAGTTCCAGGTTTAAAGTTTAAAGTTTAAAGTTGCGTGCCGATCAAGACAAGAGAATGGGTTTAAATCTCATTTTCTCACCTTCTCACCTTCTCATTTTCTCACCTTCTCATTTTCTCACCTTCTACAAATAGGGATTCACCATTTCCTCCAGGGCTTCAATCCATCGGGGCGAGTCATTTAAACTCTCGACCAGTTGCAACTTCTCACCCCCATTTCCCAGAAACAGTTCTTTGTATTCCCAGCCGATCTCAACGGTGGTCTCCAAACAGTCGGACACGAAGGCGGGAGCTGTAACCAGTATTTTTTTATCTCCCAGTCTGGCCCTGTCCATCAAATTTTTATCCGTAAAAGGAGTCATCCAGTTATTAGAAAGACGGGATTGAAAAGAAACGGAGTATTTCCCGGCTGGTAAATTTAACCGCTTGACCAACTCCCTGGTCGTCTGGTAACAGGTGGCCTTGTAGCATAACTTGCCAAATTCGGGCAGCACGTTTTCACAATTGCAAGTCTGAATGGATTCCTTGGGATGATTCTTTTCCAGGTGGCGATTGGGTAAGCCATGATAGCTGAAAATCACATGATCGTAATTTTCAGGATCATACGATTGAATCCTGTCAGCAAAGGCATCCAGGAAAGCGGGATGGTCATAAAATTGGGTGATGGCATTGATCTGGGGAATGGTATTCCATTTCCTCACCTGGTCGATGACAGCCTGTATGGCAGTTCCATTGGTTGAAGAGGCATATTGAGGAAACAAGGGTAATATGACCAGTTGGTCGTAATCACCTTTTTTAATGGCTGACAATGCCTTTACAATGGATGGATTTCCATAGCGCATGGCTAAATAAACATCGGCCTTGGAAGCCAGCTTTTTCTGCAATTCGCGCTCTACGCTTTCTGAAAAGTACAACAGAGGAGATCCTTTATCGGTCCACAAGCGCTGATACAATTTGGTTGATTTAGGTGCTCGAAAAGGCACGATGATCAGGTTGACCAGTATCTTCTGTAATACCAGCGGAATATCAATCACCCGTCGATCATTCAGGAATTCTGACAAATAGCGCCGTACCGCCTTTACTTTTGGCTCATCCGGTGTTCCCAAATTAATAAGTAGTACAGCCGTCTTTTTATTCTTCATACATTAAATTTATCTACAAATATGTTTGTTGATTTATTACAACAAAACATTCAACAAAAAGATCAGGTCTTTTGCCTAAATCTGTTACTTATTCTCCAAATCATTCAAATTCAAACTCACTTTGATACCCGAAGATACAAACTTTCCGTTTTCAAAACCAGCCACTGCCTCAACATTGAGCAATAAAAACAAGTTGCTAAGTCCATAACCTACTTCAGCATAGTCCTTTAATCTTGGAGTAGTCAAATAATTTACAAACAGCTTTTCTGAAACAGATGAATTTTTAATCAAAGGTAACCTTTTCAGAATAAGTCGGCGCAGCTGCCATTCAGCACCTGCTTCGGCAAATTGCCTGCCGGTTGAATACTGGTAAAAAGGCAACAGGCGGAAACTATGCTCGTAGGACGAAAACAAAAAATTGGTTGGCTGGGTATTGAAATGCTGGAAGTCTTCAAAATATAGCTTTTGGTTGCTTAGGAATTTACCCACATTGACCTTGTATGAAAACTGTTCGCCGATTCCAAAATCAAGCTTTTGCCTGATGCCAAGTTTCACCAAATCAAAGCGTGCATCACTGCCAATGACATTGGAAAAGGCTCCTGTATAGCCAAGTGAAAAAGTAGGGAACTTACTTTCAGCATAAGTCTTCGTATGGTTTCGGATCCTGTAACGATAGCGCGGAGTAAATTCCAGGTTCCACCTGCTGATAAATGACTGATGATCTTCCAGTTGCCAAGGTTCCAGGGTATTGTTTGAGGGAATATTGGGCTCAAATTCCCTGTTTTTACGATCAATGATGCTGTATGTTGAATGGTTGATCAAGGCACTGTTGTCATTGTATTCAACCGTTGCACTTAGGTTCAGCCCATTGGCAATGTCGCCGCTGGCATTCAATTGTACAAAATCCCGGCGGTAAAATCGCTTGTAGTTTTCCTCCCGCCAAAGCGTGTAGATATCATTGGTGATACGCGACAAGCCTGAAATCCGGTTAAAGTCTTCGGTCGAAGTACCCAAACTGGCCGATATCAATGTATTGGTCATTGCGTTTAAGCGCTGACTATACAAGAAAGAAGCATCTACCTTTTGGCGGGCAAAGGCATAGGCTACCTGTGGCTCCAGCCGCAAGGAATGGCCGCTGCTGTCCGACCGGGTATAAGTAAATGGCAATTCGATCCGCAAACCATCCACCGTATTAAATGACAGTGATCCCGGATTGGTCAGTTGGGGAATGGAGAAATGTTCGGATTGATGGATTGAATCGACGGAATAATTGTACGTCTTGCCAAAAATCAGGTGTTTGATCTTGAATTTACGCCGTGCATTGCGCACCGAATCCTTGTAATGCGGAGTGGATGAAACAAGCAGGAAAGAATCCTTTTTGGCAAAACTGGTTTTTTCCTTTTCAGTCAAGGGAATAGGTCGAAGGGCTTTCCAATAAGTCGTATCGTTGTTCACCTGTTTCTGGCTCACCTGGACGTTTGACTTGATCTCAAGCGGTTCGGGCGGACTGCTGCGCCTGGCTTCCGATTCTATCAACTTGTTTAATTTCAGTGTTTCGCGGTTGTTCAGTTCCTTTTTTCCCAGAAGGTTGGCTATGCGCTTTTGTTGCTTCGATTGCTCATCCCGACTTTGCTGGGCCTGTTTGGCCTCTTCGGCATCCTGGTCAAACAACTGCTGGTCCTTTTGTTTTTCAATGAACGAATGATCCAGTTCCGGGTTCAGCGTGGTCTTATATTCGCTGACAGAGGCCACATACTTGTATTTCATTTTCAGGCCGAGTGCGACAAGATCCATATCGAAGTCAAAGCTCACGGGCATCCAGGTATTCTTGTTCACCTCGGCATACAGCTGACGCACTTTCACGTCCGTCATGGGAAGGTGCATGGTCAAATCGGCTGAATGCACATTCCAGAATAAATCGGCAATGTAAATATACCCCGAAAATACATCTTTTCCATTGATTTTAGGCAGTACCCTGATCTTGTTGATCGTTCTCCCCTGATCCTCAAAAACACCATCCAGCCTGAAATTATACACCTTCAGGGCACTTTTGCCGACGGGTGAAACAATCCCATACTGATCGGCATCATACAGATTGTTGGTAATCATTCCCATGGGTGAAGTATTGTTCTGCTGGCCCGATGAACGCATGGCCAACACCTTCTGGTTCAACTTGTCGGGCAATTCAAAGTCAATCAGGCTAAGGGTCTCCATCACGAAAGGCTCGTTTTCCTTCAAGCCGCCCTTTTTCATTTGCTTCTTCAGCAAAAACGGAATCTTTTCAAACACACCAGAACCTTTCAGGTACACCTTGCAGGAATATTTTGAAACCTGTTTCTGGTAATAGGGAGCCAGGGCGATGGCCCTTCGCATGATGTAATAGGCGGGGTCTTCCCCAGACGACATGATCTTAATCTCGGGAATGCGGTAATGCTGTGTGAATAGTTGAACGTTGATTTCCTGGAATGTCCTATCGGTTGTAAGCTCCATTTTCTGAGTCTGATAACCAAGGTATTGAAACTGAATTTCCCATTTTCCCTCTGGCAGTTTCAGTTCATAGTTTCCATCGATGTTTGAGGTGGTGCCCGTTGACAATTGTTGAATGTAGATATTGGCAAACGGAATGGCCTCACCCTGCTCGTTGGTAATACGACCCCGAATGCCCTGTGAGTAAACTGAAGGAAGGAAGCAGCTACAGAAAAGAAAAGTAAGTAGGTTTCGAACGATCATGCAATTCCGGTTTTTAGAAAGTACTGAACAAAAATAACGGAATTTTTATCTATATGGTATATGCAGAAGTTAAATATGGTTAAGTTAAACTTAAATGAACGATTTGGATTGCCTGAGGGAATTTAAAGCAAATATTTTTCATCATATACGATTCCATGTTCTTGAAGTAAAACAATCAACTCTTCAATGAAGGTAAATTCATCATGATGAACTTCCTGATTCTTCACATATTCTATCAAATGATTTTTATCCTTAATCGAATAGGTAAAACCTCCATATCCCGCTTGCCAACCATCAAAGCAAGGAAATAAATGTTGTGATTTGATATAACTGTCACTGGCCAATTTAATATCTTTTACCAATGAAGCCAATGAAATTAATGGATGAATATGAGTTACGATATGAATGTGGTCAGTAACTCCGCCAATCCGATAAAGGTGGCAATCTTTATTTTTCAAAATTCCCCAAATGTATTTATAAAGCTCTTCTCTATTGTGTTTTATAAGGGTGTGCTCCCTGTATTTGGTACTGAACACAATTTGCCAAAGTATTTGCGTATAAGTACTCATTGAGTTGGTTGTTAGTTGATAATACATTAAAGATAAGGAATTTAATTAATGATTACCCTATAGCAATTAAGTCTATTTCAACAATTTTCAACCACGATCCACAATCCTCATAACCACGAAGTGGTTGAATGTGAATAACCATGGGTGCAACCCATGGGGAATACCTGCCAGCCGTCCCGCAACCTCCTAACCACGAAGTGGTTGAATGTGAATAACCATGGGTGCAACCCATGGGATTGGACTACAATCCAGATGGAGCTAATAACAATGAAAAAAGAGGGGTTGTATTCCCCATGGGTTGCACCCATGGTTATTCACATTCAACCAC
>DASXUZ010000284.1:0-26496 GCA_036504555.1 Prolixibacteraceae bacterium
CTGGCATACCCGATGATTGGGATTTTGATCAGTATGTTGTTTATCAAATATGTGATCAAGGACGATATCAGTCATGGAATTTCAAAAATACTTTCAGTGCTATCAAAGAAGGGTAGCATGATCAAAGCCCATAACATGTTCTCCTCGATGGTCACCAGCGGATTTACCATTGGATTCGGAGGATCGGTGGGAGCTGAATCCCCCATCGTATTTACAGGGGCAGCCATTGGATCCAATATATCGCGATTGTTTAAGCTCAACCAGAACCAGGTGAGATTGCTCATTGGTTGCGGGGCCACAGGCGCCATTGCGGGAATCTTTAAAGCCCCCATTGCCGGAATCATGTTTACCCTGGAAGTGCTGATGCTTGATTTGACCATGGCCTCCCTGATTCCACTGTTGATTTCAGGGATTACGGCCGCTACCATGGCTTATTTCTTTATGGGTGATTCGGTCTTGCTTCATTTCTCCATTAAAAACCAATTTGATTACAGCAACCTGCCTTATTATATCTTGCTGGGTGTGATGTGCGGGCTTATTTCGTTTTATTTTACCCGCACCGGGATGTATGTTGAAAGTCGTTTCAAACGCATCCGAAACTCTTATTCAAAGCTGCTCCTGGGAGGGATCTCCCTGGGCCTGATGGTGTTTATTTTCCCTTCGCTGTGGGGGGAAGGTTATGAGTCGATCATCAAGATTTTTAATGGCGAAGGCCCCGATTTATTGAATAACTCAGTATTCTTTGACTGGAAATCAGATCCCTATGTATTTTTAGTCATCCTGGTGCTCATCCTGATGCTGAAAGTGGTGGCCATGGCCATTACAACGACCAGTGGGGGAGTGGGCGGTATCTTTGCTCCAACCTTGTTCATGGGTGCTGTGGGAGGTTATATTTTATCCCTTTCCATGAATACATTTTTTGGGCTGCATTTATCCTATGCCAATTTTGCCCTGGCGGGGATGGGTGCCCTGATGGCTGGTGTGATGCATGCACCCTTGCTCGGGATATTCCTGATTGCCGAGATCACGGGCGGTTACCAACTGCTGGTGCCCTTGATTGTTTCGGCAACGGTTGCCTATGTGATCGCTACACGCCTGGAGCCTCATTCAATCTACACCAAACGACTGGCCGAACTGGGTGATCTGGTGACCCATCACAAGGACAAGGCGGCCATGCACTTTATGAATGTGAAGGAATTGATAGAAACTGACTTCGAGATCCTGTCCCCTGATTTGAACTTGGGTCAGCTGACTTATTTTATTGCCCGGTCTAAAAGGGACTTGTTTCCGGTGGTAGATGAAAATGGCATGATGCTGGGAATGATCAAGCTCAATGATATCCGCAACCTGATGTTTGAGCAGGATTTGTACGAGAAAATCAGTGTTAGCGACCTGATGTATATGCCTGAATTCTTCATTTCTTCGAAGGATTCGGTGGAAATAGTGGCTGAAAAGTTCAAAGCTTGCGGACGCTATAACCTGGCTGTGATCGATGAAGGGCAGTATGTTGGATTTATTTCCCGGGCCCGTGTATTTTCCGTTTACCGGGATACCATGGCTGATCTGTCGTTTGAATAGGTATATAATTTCTATCTATTTCCGTTGCCTAAAGGCAACGGCAAAGGATACTGCTTTTAAGAAGATTTCGGAATTCATTCAATGACAGGTAAGTTCTATTAACTCAAATATTGATCAGCGATGATTGCAAAGCGATCCTTCCGTCTGGTTTTAGCCGACGGTCAGAATGATTAGAAACAGGTTTCTTCTTTAGGACAAACGCCTGTAGTAATAAAGATATACGCCAGAAAACAAAAGGGTAAATATGGTATTGGTAACAGAAAATGCATTGGAGCCCAGCCATATAACCGGTAGAAAGAGGATCATGGACTGTGCAAGCAGATAAAAATACAGGCCTGCACGCTGCATCCGGTAAAGTTTGATCACCCCGGCCAGTGAGATGCAGAAGGCAGCCATCAAACTGGCGAAATAGAGCGGGCTCAGGTGTTCAGCGGCCGTCATGTTGGTGAACTGTACAATTTTCCCCGTTACATATTGGAAGAAAACGGTGGCCAATAAGGTGTATAAAACCCCGATGCCGCTTCCCAGAATGCTGAATAGACAGGCTCCCTCAAAAAGTATTGGTTTCTTCTCCATTACCGAATGTTTAAATGTTTAAAAATACCTCATTTTTTGAATATCCTGAATCTTTTGTCAGGTAGATTTTATTGTACCTTTGAGACCTTAATTTTAATAAAAAAATTGCCCCGATGGAAAGAGATACCAAAGTTTTTGAGATAATCGAAAAGGAACGTCAGCGTCAATTGAGCGGAATAGAATTAATTGCATCTGAGAATTTTGTCAGCGATCAGGTCTTGGAGGCCATGGGATCAGTGATGACCAACAAATATGCAGAAGGATATCCCGGTCACCGCTACTATGGAGGCTGCCAGTATGTGGATATGACCGAACAATTGGCCATTGACCGTATCAAGGAATTGTTTGGCGCTGTTTATGCCAATGTACAGCCACATTCAGGAGCACAGGCCAATGCAGCTGTATTGAGCGTGATACTGAATCCCGGTGATACTTTCCTGGGATTGGATTTGGCGCATGGTGGTCACCTCTCACACGGGTCGCCCGTCAATTCATCGGGTATATTGTACAATCCAGTTGCTTACCATGTCAAAGAAGATACCGGGTTGGTCGATTATGACGAAATGGAAGCTTTGGCTTTGGAACATTTCCCCCAATTGATCATTGGAGGTGCTTCTGCCTATTCACGTGAATGGGATTATGCCCGGATGCGCGAAATTGCCGATAAAATTGGCGCCATGCTCATGATTGATATGGCTCACCCTGCCGGATTGATTGCTGCCGGATTGCTGGATAACCCGGTTAAATATGCGCACATTGTCACTTCTACCACCCATAAAACACTGCGTGGTCCCCGTGGTGGAATCATTCTGATGGGCGAGGATTTTGAAAACCCATTTGGTTTCAAAACACCCAAGGGAGTCACCAAAATGATGTCGGCGGTACTCGATTTTTCAGTATTCCCCGGACAACAGGGTGGCCCGCTGGAACATGTCATTGCCTCTAAAGCCGTTTCCTTTGCTGAAGCACTCGATCCTTCCTACAAGGTCTACCAGGCACAGGTGAAAAAGAATGCAGCTGTGATGGCCGAAGCCTTTATGGCCAAAGGTTACAAGGTCGTTTCCGGGGGTACTGACAACCATTCAATGTTGATTGACCTTCGTACCAAGTTTCCTGATATCTCTGGTAAACAGGCTGAAAACGCCCTAGTTCGCGCCGATATTACCATCAACAAGAACATGGTTCCATTCGATAGCCGCTCACCCTTTACCACTTCAGGTCTGCGCGTGGGAACACCTGCAATCACCACCCGGGGTTTAAAAGAGGATGTGATGCCTGTCATTGTTGGGATGATCGACGAGGTGATCAGCAACATTGAAAATGAGGAAGTGATTCTTTCGGTTCGCAGCCGTGTCAATGCCATGATGAAAGATCTTCCCCTTTTTGCCTGGTAGCAGATCCAACCAATTAAGATATTAAACATCCGGAAGGCTCACCTTTCGGATGTTTCTTTTTTGACCCTGAGCGAACTAACGCTTAAGGATGAATTGGACTTAAAAAACAGGGCTGCAAGAACTTAATCTTGCAGCCCCGAAGCACCTAATAATCATTTAAAAAATTACACTAGCACATTTTTCATTCTTAGGCCTTGCTTTGGCTATTTCGGATGAAAAGGATTGATTGATCGTGTTTTATTTTCTCGTTCAGCTTGTTCACAAAAGTGATTGCTTCCGGTTGGGCAAATTCGAGTAGAATGGTTGCATTGATCTTGTCAACCAACTGCTGGTATATAGGATCGATCAATGACCGTACTGTCTTTACATCGTCACTTTCATGACCGGCAAATTCGGCACTTCGTTCATTGTACAGTTCCTGAAACTGTTCGTTGCGTCTTTTTAATTCAATCACCCAGGTTGAAATGCCCATTCTGTCCATATGTACTTCGTCGACAGGCAGCAGTAAATCATTGAGCAGGTTGGTTACAGCCGAACTTTGTTCGATATAAGTCTTGGAATAAATATCCCCGTATTGTTGAATGATTTGTTCGATGACCTGTGCACTTTGTGCTTCTTCAGCGAGCGGACTGAACAGGGTGGCTTTTACCCGCAGATCAATGGCATTCCATGTCTTTTCACGCAGTTGGCCCAGTTGTTCAAGATTCTTGGATATCGTGCTGCCTTCCTCAACGCGCAGGGCCAGATCCTCCGCCTTCAGGGTGTTTTGAAAAAGCCCATACAACACATCCAGGCCCAGGATAGAGGCTGGATAAGCGGAAACCAATTTGTTGAATTCAGCCATAAACCGATGATGCTCTCTGTTGCTAAAATTATGAAGGTTGATGGTTTCAATCTGAGTCATTGTAACGGGATTTTGATTCCTACTAATATACAAATTTTGACTGACCAAACCAAATAAACAGGGCTGATCATTTGAGTAGCAACCCAAATAAATGCCCTTCCAAGCGGCCTGTATGACCCTGAAAACCTTTCAGGCTGGCCAGTTGGCCGCAGCACTGCCACAAGGAGAGCAAGGTAGTTTTTTCTTCAATCAATGCATGGGAAGCCGATTTTTATTCCACCATCAATTTCCTTGAAAGGCTTTTCTTCCCTTTGGAAAGTGTGATCAAATAGATACCTGCCTGTAATTGAATATTGACCTGAGTTGATTCTGTGGTAGGCTTTTGCAGATCCTGTTCAACGACCTTTTTCCCATTCAAATCTACAAGGACAATCTTATTGTATTCAAAATCAGGACTGAAAATCCTGATTTTATCTCTTGCAGGATTTGGATAGATGCTGAATGAGGGCTCTTTTATGGTCTTTGTTCCCGTTGCAAAAGGGATAGAATCACTGGTGGCCAATAGATAAGTAACCGACAGGGGTGGAGCAATCAGTTGAATATCACCATTGACCCTTGTTGCCAAGGCTTTTACAGCCGTATAGTTAGCCGGGCCGCCACCTTCACCTGAAGGTCCTTCGCCATTGACATATACTTTACGTGAAAAGTTCCCATTGTCAGTTCCACCGGTTAACACATACCGGTAATAACTTTTGAGATTGGTAAAATTAGCCATCTGAAGTTTGACGATCTGTTGGGTAGTCCCCTTGTTCACAATGACGATTCCACTCTCTCCCGAGGTAAAAGAGGATGCATAGCTAACAATATTGACAGAACCGCTCACCTTTGCGTCAATCATTTGGTCGCCGAAGTATTTCTGAAAGTAGTACATGTAAAAGAAGGGAGCATGTGGAGTACGAAGCGTAACCCCCGGCTCATCACTGCTTGAAAACATCCCATGATCATCGCCATTTCCCCAGCCATTCATCAAATCCCAGCGGGTTGTTTCCCCATATTGGTTTTTAATCAGTTCACCCAACACCAGGGTTGTATGCATCCCGTTGATATAAGAGACTGCCTGCTTTCCTCCTGTGGCAAAGATGTTCCATTCGGTCAATGCCACTGGCAAAGTGTCCTTTTTGCCATAGGTTTTTAATGTACCCAACACATAGTCTTTGGCACTTTTGGTTTTTGAAGCTGAATTAAGGATCGTGGCGATGGTTGAGTTCTCATTGTAAGGAGTGTAGTAGGAATGAATGACAATAAAATCTGCCTTATCGGCAATCTGAGGCATCAGCAAGGCATTCCAGCTCTGCATTACCGCATCGTAGGTGATGGCTGATTCCAGGGCCACCACGCCAATTTTAATGTCAGCACCCACTGCTTTGGCGGCCACCTTCATCGAATCAATAAATACACGGCAATGTTTGCCATATAATTCACCGGATATAATTTCAGGCTGGTGGTCTTTGTTTAAGCTGAGGTCAATTTTATACCCTGTTTCCCAATTCCCCATGTTTTCATTCCCGATTTCCCAGTATTTGGTGCGTCCCTTATCGTAACGTACCCAGTTGGCCGCATAATGAGCAGCTGTTGCCACGGGGTCAGCGCTTGTACCATAACGGGCATAGCCATAGTTTACGCAGATACTACCAGTTGAATTGGTCTTTTTCAGCATGTCGTAATAGTTGTCCAAAGTCATGGCCCAATTGGCCGTATTCTTTCCCGCGTTTAGAATATCCACCTTGATGGTGGAAGGGATATCGGCAGGACCTTTACCCTCGACCGCATCCCAGAAATAGGAATCCGACAAGCTTCCTCCAGGCCACCGCAAAATGTTAGGACTCAGATTCTGTATATTCTTCATTAGCACCGCATCTGAGTTCATCTTTCCAGCCCATGGAACGCCATTGTTGCCATAGACATACTTGCTTACTTTGGCAATTTTATTGTTGAAATCAATTGCTATACTGACAGTGGCTGTCCCAGCAGCTTGTGGCGCATCCACATAGGCGGGACTAACGGAGGTTTTGGGCTGCCAGTCATTCAAGAAGAAACCCTGGGGATTTTGTGCATGTGCTGAATAAATGGATAGCATGAATGCCAGCAGTATATAGGTCTTTTTCATTGGTTATCAGGAGGTAAAAGGTTTTATTAATTCAAGCAAATACTATGCCGCAAGTTCTTATTTATTTTCTGAAATTCACATATATCCTGATTCGTTGCTTAAGTTTTTCTTCGATCTTTTCTTTTGGCAAGTCAGTATGGGGATCAATCAATTGATTCATTTCCATGATATGTCCTTGATGAGAATACTTTCTAAGGGCAAATGTGTTATCTTTACTTGATAATCAATATACCTATGAAAGTCATCATTACAGGAGCTACCGGGATGGTAGGCGAGGGGGTGCTGCACACCTGCCTTCGACAGTCCGATATGGAAGAAGTGCTGGTTCTAGGAAGGCGCACATGCGAAGTAAAGCATGTGAAACTGAAGGAAATCATCCTTCCCGATCTGTTCGACATTTCTTCCCATTCAGATCAGTTGACAGGATATGATGCCTGCTATTTCTGCCTGGGTATTTCTTCGGTAGGCCTCAGTGCCGACGACTATTACCGTACCACCTATAGCCTGACCGTGCAGGTGGGCCAAACACTGAGCCAGCTCAATCCCCAGATGACCTTCTGTTACATCTCCGGCGCCGGGACTGACAGCTCAGAGAAAGGACGCAGCCGATGGGCAAGGGTGAAAGGCAAAACAGAAAATGACCTGATGAAATTACCTTTCCGCCAGGTGTATGCGCTTCGTCCGGGATTTATCAAATCCATGGAAGGGATGAAGCGAACTAATCCCTGGTATAAGTATGTGAAATGGATGTTCCCCATTGGGCGGGCATTGTATCCTGCCGGATTCGTTACCCTTGATGAACTTTCAAATGCCATGCTAAATCTCACCCGCAAAGGTTACTCCAAACAGGTGATTGAGGGAAACGATATCATTCAATTGGCACGAATTGATTGATAAAATGAAAAAATCAAGGGGTACATCGTAATGAATGGCAGACTTTCGCTACCGATACTATAAAACCATCTAAAATCAGGAGGAACAGTTTGTGAATAAATTCATTCTTTTTGCTGCCTTGTTGGCAATCATTTCAGGCATGACGACTGCATCGGCCCAATCGCAATGGCGAGGCCCCAACAGGGATGGAATTTATCCCGAAACACATTTGTTGAAACAATGGCCTGCCGAAGGTCCCAAAATGTTGTGGTCCTTTGAAGGCCTTGGCACAGGGCAGGGCAGTGTGGTGGTAGCCAGTGATAAGGTCTATATGACGGGCATCCCGGATACACTTACCTCCGAAGGATTTCTTTTTGCTTTCGATACCAAAGGCAAATTACTGTGGAAGAAAAATTACGGCAAAGACTGGACAGGCATATTCCCCGGAGCACGGTCAACGCCCACTGTAGTCGATAACCTTGTCTATGTGGAAAGTGGCAATGGCAATGTCTATTGTATGGATGCCCAAAATGGCGATATCAAGTGGAGTGTTGATTTATTCAAGGATTTACAGGCCGACTCGGTTCAGTTTGGCTTTTCAGAATCACTCCTGATTGATGGAGATAAAATCTATTGTACACCGGGTGGAAAAGTAAACAACATGGTGGCCCTGAATCGCTTTACTGGAAAGAAAATCTGGTCCAGTCCTGCCTACGGCGAAATCGCCACCTATTGCTCACCCATTGTAATCAATCACCATGGACAGCGATTGGTGGTAAATCTTACCTCCACTTCCATCATTGGACTGGATGCCAATACGGGCCAAATGTACTGGCGTGTACACCAGTTCCAGGACAATAAGATTCATGGCAATACACCTGTCTATTTCGATGGAAAGATACTGGCCCTAAGTGCTTCCCGAAAAGACAGTTCAGGCCTGGTGATGCTTCAGCTTTCGCCCGATGGTAAAAAGGCTGAAATTGCCTGGAGAAACAAGGAATATACCAACCTGATGGGTGGCTTTATTCTGAAGGATGGCTTTGTGTATGGCTCAGCACATATTCAGCCCAAATGGTTTTGCGTCGATACCAAGACCGGATTGACAAAATACATCGCCAAAGAATTGGGTGGCGGTCCTGTGATTTATGCCGATGGACTCTTCTATTGCTATGCCGAAAAAGATGGTATAATGGCCCTGGCTGAAGGTACGCCCGAACAATTCCGCATCATTAGTCAATTTAAAGTGCCCCTGGGAACAGCCCAACACTGGGCCCATCCCGTTATTGCCAATGGCCAGCTATATGTCAGGCACAACAACGCCCTGATGGTCTATGATATACATGCCAATTAGGCGGGCATTTGCTGAAGGCTGAACACCATAAAAAACAGCATCAGGGCAAACAGCAAGAGGATATAGAGGCTGGGCTTGTGAAAGCGGATTTTAAAGACAGTCAGTAAAAGGGTCACCAGGTTGAACACAGAAAACCAGGCGATTCCTTTGAAGAGGGCCACTGCCTTGGCTGCTTTGGAGATGATTCCAGGGCTGTCAGGTACCAGAATCTGGTCGGTCAGCAAGATCCATACACTCAGAAGCCCAATCATTAAAAATGCCAGCAGACCTGCAAGGACAAACTTATCCTTCTTTTCGATCCACCCGAAAAGGATGAATACAATTCCTAAAAACAATCCCCCCTGGGCCATACTGGTCAAACTAAGTAAAGAATTCGAATTCATGGGCTTCAATATTTGGTTGGTCAAAATTGTTAATTTTCATCCAAACAAAAAACTATAAAATCATTCTTCTACTTAAAATGGCTATTTTTACCACCAATCAGATAAACAGACCATGATAAAAGCAGATTTGAAAGTGAATCCCAAGGCAAAAGCACTGATTTTTGATTTGGATGGTACCTTGGCCGACACGATGCCCATTCATTATATTGCATGGAAAAATGCCGCTGCCACGTATGGAATTGATTTTACCGTTGAATTGTTCAGTCAGCTGGCGGGCATTCCGCTCTATCCCACGGTGGAAAGACTCAACGAGCTGTTTGGTAAACACATTGACCCCCGGGAATTGGGCGACATCAAGGAAGCAGAGTTTGAAAAGAACATGCATTTAACCCCCGGGATTCAGCCTGTATGCGATCTTGTGCGCCTGTGGCATGGCAAGCTACCCATGGCTGTCGGGACCGGAGGATCGAGGCGCTTGTCGCTGAAGACCCTTGGAATTATCGGTCTGGAAGGTTATTTCGATATCCTGGTGACCAGCGAAGATGTGTCCAATTTTAAACCACATCCCGATACCTTTGTTAGATGTGCCGAACTCATGGGTGTGAACCCTGTTGACTGTGAAGTCTTCGAAGATGGGCTCCTTGGCTTTCAGGCTGCAAAAGCCGCTGGAATGATGGTTGTTGATGTTACTAAATATTACCAGGTTACAATAGGAAAATAACTTATGAGAAAGACTATTTGGTTACTCGTTTTTGCAGGATGGATGTCCTCCTCGTGCTCTTCACAGAAAGGCATGCTGCGCAAGGAATATACGGTTCTTTCGTACAACGTGGAAAATTTGTTTGATACAAAGGATGATCCTAAAATCCCCGATGAAGAGTTTCTTCCCGAAAGTGAAAAGAAGTGGACCAATGAACGCTACCAAAAGAAGCTGGACGATCTGGCCAAGGTCATTTCAACGGTGAATCCTTTGGAAACCCCTGAAATCGTTGGCCTTGTTGAAATTGAGAACCAATCAGTCCTGGAGGATCTGGTCAGGACTGCCGCACTGAAAAACCATCGGTATGCCATCATCCATGAAGAAAGTCCCGATTACCGGGGTATCGATGTGGCTTTGATCTACCGCAAGGATGCCTTCCGGGAAATCAGCCATGAAACGATGCCCGTTGTCTTTCCTGATGATACGACTTTCAAGACACGCGATATCCTGCATGTGGTTGGAAAGATCAGGCACCAAACCGTTCATGTGTTTGTCAATCACTGGCCCTCCAGGATTGGGGGTGATGAGAAGACCGAACCCAAGCGTATGCTGGCCGCCTCGGTGCTCAAAAAGAGAGTCGATCAGTTGTTGGCTGTCGATCCAAAGGCCCGCATCATCATCATGGGTGATATGAACGATGAACCTGCCAACAAAAGTTTAACGGAAACACTTGGAGCCCAGTCGCCTGCATCAGGCGCAAAGCTGGTTAATTTGATGATGCCAGACGATGTTGCAGGCCTGGGAACTTATTTTTATAACGGTGACTGGAACATGCTGGACAACTTAGTTGTTTCAAATGAATTGATCACCGGCAAAAAGCTCAGGGTTGAAAACCAGAAAGGGACTATTTACAGCAGCCCTTGGATGATTTTCACCAATAAAACCGGGGATAAAACTCCCAACCGTTCCTATGTTGGAAACAAATACGTGGGAGGAGTAAGCGATCATTTCCCGGTGTATTTTAAGATGAAGGTAAGGTAAAAAGAAGAATGATTAGTTGTACCGAATGAAAAGAAGGGATCAAAAACTTAAAGGGATTCATGAATTCGTTGATTCTGAAAAGAAAAGTAATTCTAATGAGTTTGGTCCAATTACAATGGAAGAATTCAATAAAAGAATTGACCAATCGGAAGATGATTTTAAGCATGGAAGGTACCATACAACTGATGAGGTTCTGAGAATAATTGAGACATGGGGTACTGACTCATACATTGAATCTTGAAAAATAAAGGTTACTACAAATAGTTAAATTTACACCAAAGTAACTAAGGCAAAAAGTATCACTTATGTAGTTTATTTATAGACACTTTGTGTAACTTAATGTCTTCGGGACATAGTGTCAATCTTAATTTAGTGGCTTTCGGGTGTATTCAACTTGGAACTTGAAATGTGAAACTTGGAACTTTTTGAGTATGAAGGATTTTAAAATTGTTTCTGAATATCAGCCAACGGGCGATCAGCCGGAAGCCATCCGGCAACTGAGCGAAGGCTTGCGCAATGGTTCAACCTTTCAAACCCTACTGGGGGTAACGGGCTCGGGCAAGACATTTACCATGGCCAACGTCATTGAGCAGGTGCAACGTCCTGCCCTGGTGTTGAGCCACAACAAGACACTGGCCGCCCAGCTCTACAGCGAGATGAAACAGTTCTTCCCCGAAAATGCGGTCGAATACTTTGTCTCCTATTACGATTACTACCAGCCCGAAGCCTATCTGCCCGTCAGCAATACTTACATTGAAAAAGACCTTTCGATCAACAAGGACATCGAGAAGCTGCGGCTCAGTACCACCTCTTCTCTGCTCTCCGGAAGGCGTGATGTGATTGTTGTTTCATCGGTCTCGTGTCTGTATGGAATTGGTAATCCCGCTGATTTTCATGCCAATGTCACCAATGTATTTAAAGGTGAAACCATTGGGCGCAATGTGTTTTTGCGCAAACTGGTTGATGCACTTTATTCACGCAACGAGATTGAATTCAACCGGGGCAATTTCAGGGTCAAGGGCGATTCGGTGGATGTCTATCCTGCCTATGCCGACATAGCCTACCGGATTGTGTTCTGGGGCGATGACATCGAAGAGCTCTATTCCTTCGATCCCGTAGGCGGTGGAAGGATCGAAACCCTGGATATGGTGGTCATTTATCCGGCCAACATGTTTGTCACTACCAAGGAACGCATGCAACAGGCCATTCACCAGATACAGGATGATCTGGTCAAACAGGTCGATTTTTTCCAGGGAATCGGAAAACCCCTGGAGGCCAAACGCATCCTGGAAAGGGTAGAGTATGACCTTGAAATGATGCGGGAACTGGGCTATTGTCCCGGGGTTGAAAACTATTCCCGCTATTTCGATGGCAGGGAAGCAGGCTCCCGTCCGTTCTGCCTGCTCGATTATTTCCCCAAGGATTTTGTTACCATCATCGATGAGAGTCACGTGACCCTGCCCCAGATCAAAGCCATGTTCGGGGGTGACCGTTCGCGCAAGATCAACCTGGTCGAATATGGCTGGCGGCTTCCGGCTGCCATCGACAACCGCCCCCTGACTTTCGATGAATTTGAAAGTGTGGTCGATCAGACCGTATTTGTAAGTGCCACCCCTGCCGACTATGAACTCGCCAAATCGGAAGGGGTCATCGTCGAACAGGTGATCCGTCCAACCGGCCTGCTCGATCCTGTGATTGAGGTTCGTCCCAGCATCAACCAGATCGATAACCTGATGCATGAAATCCATTTGCGTATTGAGCGAAATGAACGTGTGCTGGTTACAACTCTTACCAAGCGTATGGCTGAGGAATTAAGCGCTTACCTGGCCAATATGGGGGTAAAAACCCGGTACATCCATTCCGATGTTGAAACCCTCGACCGCATTCAAATCCTGGAAGATCTGCGCAAGGGTGAATTTGATGTGTTGGTGGGAATTAACCTGTTGCGTGAAGGACTTGACTTGCCTGAAGTGTCGCTAGTGGCCATCCTGGATGCCGACAAGGAAGGATTCCTGCGTTCGGAACGTTCGCTCACCCAGACAGCCGGACGCGCTGCCCGTAACCTGAATGGAATGGTGATCATGTATGCCGATAAAATCACCAACTCCATGCAGCGCACCATCGATTCGACCAATCACCGGCGTGAAAAGCAATTGAAATACAACATGGACAATGACATCACCCCCACGCAAATCATCAAGGCTGCCCGTGAAATTGTCGGCTATGCCACCATGGGGATGAAAGTAAAAGCCTACAGCGACCCCGATCCAAGCACCCTGGCAGCCGATCCGGTGGTTCAATACATGAGCCCCGAGGCCCTGGAAAAAGCCATTGCCAAAATCAAGAAGGAAATGGAAGCCGCCGCCAAGGAACTCGACTTCTACGAGGCAGCACGTCTTCGCGACGAGATGTTCAGGTACCAGGAAATCCTGAAGGAAAAAAACAAAACAAAGGTTTAGGTTTAGTAATTCGTCCAATGGTATTGGCCCATCTATTTGTGGCTAAAGCCATTGTATAAATTATTCAATCTATCCGTCGGCTAAAGCCAGACGGCAAAGGATACACCAGCTGATCATTTTTTCATGGATTGAGATTCCTGTTTTCATGGCCCCAATTCGAGTTTCCCATCTGCCCAAATACTGCTTATTACCTGCCAGGTTATCCCTATCTGTAATCTATCTGTAATCTATCTGTAATGTATCTGTATTGTAGATTACAGATACCTTACAGATAGATTACAGATAGATTACAGATAGGGATAACCTGGCCCCTGTTCGGGGATTGTTAAACCTGACAGGTTTTGAAAACCTGTCAGGTTTGAATAAACTGGAGTGGATTGTTAAACCTGACAGGTTTTCAAAACCTGTCAGGTTTAAAGGTTTATAAATCAAGCCATTCTTTAAACCCGGCCACCTTGTCGCGGCTGACAATGATGCTTTCCTCGCCGGGCTTTTTAAGCTTGATTTTCAGGCGGCTGTTCGAATAAACCACGATATCGGCTATGGATTGATTGCTTAGGATGTATTTACGGTTGATGCGAAAGAAGCGTTGCTGGTCGATCATTTCTGAAATATGGTCGAGCGAATAATCAACCAGGTAAGTCCTGAAATCAGCTGTGCAGAGGTAGGTAGCTTTCTCGAGACTGTAAAAAAACAGGATCTCTTCCACGGGTATGGATTTCAGGTGGTCGCCCACCTTGATCACAAACCTGTTCTTAGAAGGTTTGCGGAGCATTTCCTTTACCTTGTTCAACAAGTCCAAGGTAATGGGAGGGGCAGCCTGTATGCTGGTGAATTGCTGGCTGAATTTATGAAAGGCGGCTTCCAGTTCATTCCATGCAATGGGTTTCAGCAGGTAATCAACACTGTTGACCTTGAATGCTTTGATAGCATATTCTTCGTAGGCGGTGGTGAAAATCACCGGGCAAGGCACTTTTACCCGTTCAAAGATCTCGAAGCTGAGCCCATCGGCCAGTTGAATGTCCATGAAGACCAGATCAGGCGATGGGTGCTGGGTAAACCATTCTTCAGCCCCCCTGACCGAATCAAGCACCCCCAGGATCGAAATCCGGGGATCATACTTCAGGATCAGTTGCTGCAACCATTCGGAGGCAGGCTTTTCGTCTTCAATCACAAGTACCTTGTACATGGGCTCAGTCGTTTAAAAGGGGAATACTGATGCGAAACCGCTCTTTGGTGATCGAGATGCTCAGATCCTTATCGGTGAAGAATTCATAGCGGCTCTTGATATTCTGAATGCCGCTTCCACTGCCTTCTGATCCTGCTTTCTTCTGCAGCATATTTTCAATCACCAGGTATTGATCATCGGTTGAATAAATATTGATTTCAAGGGGATGGAGGTCAGATATTTCATTGTGTTTGATGGCATTCTCGACCAGCATCTGAACGGACAAAGGAATGACCTTGAAATTCCTGTCAACGATATTGATTTTCACCTCCAGGTTGTTGCCGAACCTTATTTTCTGCAGGAATACATAGGATTCCAGGAATTTCAGTTCAGTTTCAAGTGCAACCAGTTCACAGTCCTTCTGATCGAGTACGTAGCGGTAAACTTCTGAGAGTTTCTTCACAAAATCAATGGCTTTATCGGGATTGGAACTGATCAGCGAGGTGAGTGAATTCAGGTTGTTGAACAGAAAATGAGGGTTCACCTGGCTTTTGAGTGTTTCATATTGTAAGGCCAATTGTTCGCGCTTGAGTTTCTCTTGTTGCACGGCCGCTTCCTTCCAGTTCTTGAAAAACATGACTGCATTGGAGCCCAATGAACCAATGAAAATAAAACTGAATGCGATTTTGATCATAAAATAGCCCTGATCAAGAAAATAAACAGAAGTGAGCCTCTCATGCATGATCAAACCATTCACCAGGACAGTGACTGCAATAATGGCCAATGAAAAGGCAATTGTAACAAGGGTTTGGACGATCAATCGTTTAAGTGGAAATTCCAGCCAGGGCAGTTTCCTGTCAAGTGTAAGCACCATGATTGCCATTCCAATCCAGAAACTACCCCCCACAAGTACTGAGTTGAAAGAACAATAGAGGAACATTTGAAACGTATAGGTTTCTCCCCTGAGGATATAGAGCATGATCAGGTTTCCCATTGCCAATAACAAGAGGATAAATGCGGGGATCTGCCAGATGAGTTTTTTGACTTGTAGTTGCTTGCTATCCATTGTTTCGGAGATATTATTAGTTTTTTTCGAAAGTACAGAATAAATGATAACCTGCTAATAATTCATAATAATAAAAATTAGAACGCGGATTTAAAGTGATTTAGCGGATTAAAAGCGGATTTGTTTTCAATAAATTGAAACGGATTAAAAAAACAGCCAAGAGTAAATAAATGATTGGGGATTTTAAAAAGCACAACCTTTAAAATCCGAATACGAAGTATTATAAATCCGCTTTTAATCCGCTAAACCCGTTTATATCCGCGTTCCATTTTCTCATTTTTTGTTTACTGTTTTAATTGCTCAAGCACGCTTTTTAGTTCAATCTGGTTAATTTCTTTTCCCCAGTTGGGTGAAAGGTCGGTCTTGGGCTTAAATATACTGAACTTTTCTTCAGCCGTCTTGTAAAATGGAAGTGCTTTGGCAGCTCCGCCACCATAGGCTTCGGGCATGTGGAAGGTCATCGTTGCGCGAAGATAATACACACGGGGATTGTCAGGATTCAATTCCAGGGCTTTGTCCAGTGCGGCATTCATTGGACCGATATACATCATGCCGCGGGTCATTGGATCGATGTTGATGCGAGATGGGTACAAGAAGCCCTGGAGCATGTGTAATTCCGACTCATTGGGCTCAATCGCCAGGGCCTGGTCCAGATCCTTCTGTGCCTGGTCAAGATAAGCGTCTTTCTTTGCATTGTCAGGTTCCTGAAAACTGACCATGATATAGGCATACGAGGCATAATACAGGGGCAACCATTCGGCTTTTTCGATTTGGGTGATGCGTTCAAACTGATTGGCGACCTCCATATATTCAGGAATGGTAGTTGCCTGAAATAATTTCCCGATGGATTGACTCATGGCCTGGTGATACGCTTCGTTCGGAAAACCGATGATACACATCGAGAACAGAACAAGGGTGAATGTTAGCTTTTTCATTTGGATGGGATTTTAAAAGTTTATAACATGATTGATACAAGCAAAATGATTTGCCTCACAAATGGTGATTTGATAGGCGTTGATTCATATTTCCCAGTTGCATCGGGGGTGTTGGAAAAGTTGTGGCCGTACACATTGTCGAAACCTGCCAGGTTGTTGACCATCAGGTGAAGTACCGATTCGTTGCCACATATTTCAAGCAGGTAGGTCAGGCTTAAACTGATATCATTATAGGCTGGTGTTTTGGCATTCATAAAGCCGTTTAAATTCGGATCATGATAGGGACGAGGGCTGGCCAGCGAATAAGTGACAGAGGCATAGGTGCGCAGTGGTTCAAAAAAGCGTTTGCAGACCAGTGACAGGTTGTGCTCAGAGACAAAATTCGGGGTGGCGGCCATTGAATAATCCCTGTAATTGCGGCGGGCATTGATCCATGAATAGGATATCCAGTAATCGGTTAAGCCAAAGGTTTGCTTATCGCGCCAGAAGAGGTCGATACCTTCAGCATGTCCGTATCCGGTGTTGGAGAAGTCAAGTGGATTGGTTGCCAGCGGCTGGGTGAATTTAACCAGGTTTGTATACTTTTTAAGGTACCCTTCGGCTCTGAAAGTTCTCAGTTCAGTCTGGTATTGCCAGGTCATCACCGCATGTTGCGACCTTTCAGGCTTTAACTGAGGGGCAAATTTCAGATAATCATTCTCGGGATTCTGATCAAACTGACCGCCTGCCAATGATACCTGGCTGTGCTTCCCTGTTTTGTAGGCGGCCGAGAATCTTGGAACCAGTGAGGTTTCCCGTAAGAGTGAACTGTTTTCAAGCCTTGCACCTACCCGGGTTGCGAATTTCTTTGTGAGCTTGTATTCTATTTCAGCAAATCCAGATAGCTGATTGTTGGTAAAGGGTAAACTGAAATCTCCATTCATCCTGATCTTTTGATCGTAGGCAAAGTGTACAAGGTCGCCGCCAAACTTCAATTCGGTTTGTTCGTTCAGGAAATGGCTGAAGCCAAGTTTCCCATGTACCATCTTTTGATCGGTTATCAGCTGATCGTTGTTGAGGTGGATGTTCTGGTGGTCGTAATTGAAGGCAAGACCTGATTTGATGATCCAGTTTTCAGTCAACTGGCCAGTATAAATGTTGTTGACATACACATTGCTGCTGCCAAGGCGAATGTCCTGGGGGATTCCTGTTTGCGTGTTGGGATAATTCATCCCACTGGTAGAGTGGTTGAATGTTCCAAACACCTTATACAAGCCAGTCTTGCTGACTTTTTGGCGAAACATCATAGTACCGTCTACGCCAACGGGGCTCTTAATCCAGTCGACCTGTTGCTTGTTGATGAGATTTGAAAGGGCGGCAGTGAGATAATCACCACTCAAGGAAAGGGAAGATCTCTTCCAGCATTTGGTGGTAGAGGCCATCGCACCGACGGTCATGATCGAAATGCTTGACTTGTCTTCCGTTTCGAGCGAATTGGTTTTCATATCGACAATGGAAGAGAGCGCCTGGCCGTATTCGGCGGAATAGGCCCCGGTACTGAACAATGTTCCGCTGAACAGCATAGGAGAAAACCTTCCGCGAGTGGGAAGATCGGGCATCTTGGACATATAGGGAGATGAAACCAGCATTCCGTCCATGAAGGTTTTGGTTTCGTAGCTTTCACCCCCGCGGACAAACACCCTTCCGTCTTCCCCTACTTTTTGTACCCCTGGCAAAGTGCCAAGAGCGCCAAATATATCGCCCTGGGCGCTGGGAGTGGTTGCAATATCAAAGACGCGTAGAATGACTGCTTTCTTTTCGTCGCTGGCTTCAAAGGCCCCTGCATTGATCACCACCTCATCAATCTGGTCATCCGACTCCTGCAGGACAATGTGGAGGATGATGGTTGCAGTGGTATCCAAATCCACTTTCCTTACAGATGGCTTGTAGCCTATGAAAGTGAACGACAGCTGTTGAATTCCCTTCAGTTTGGTTTTAAAGTTGAAACATCCCAGGCTGTCGGCAGTGGTTCCTTCATAAGTGTTCTGAATCGTTATATTGGCTCCTGAAAGGGGCCTATTATGGGAATCGGACACTTGTCCGGCAATACGAACCTGGGCAAATGCAGGAACGTAAAGTAATAGGATGAAGGATAAAATGAAAAGTGATTTCATGACTGCCTTTAATTTTTTATCCAAATTAACGGCATGCATGCGGGGAGAAAAAATAAAAGTCACCCGATCGTAGTTTGATTGGGATGAATCGTCAAATAGGGAGATGAATGGAACTGGAATAAACAAAGTACCTAAGTACCAAAGTTACAAAGTGCCTAAGTACCAAAGTACCAAAGAGCCAAAGTACCAAAGCTATTCAGCCCATTTCAGGGATGATGGGTTTATACTTCCACTTCAGGAACTTCTACATCCTCAGCAGGCCTCGTAAACCGGTCAATGAGATTGGAAAAGAACTGGCGCACTTCATCAGCGTTATTCGATACAAGGTTGGTTACCCCAAATTGTAAGGCTATACCCACTATTTTCATCAGTATACTGCTCTTTGAATTGACAATGAGCTTCTTGGAAAGATAGCCGGAAACCAGTGAAACGATCGTTTCAATCAGGCTGTTTTTGATTTCCATGGAATTGACGAGATCTTTCATTGAACTCTTAATCAGGTTAACAGGCTTTAGGCTCTCGAAGGTGAATCTAAATTGATCTTTCAGGATTTTTCCTTCTTCCTCTTGCCTGATTTCCAACAATCGGATGGATTCCCTGAGTGCAAGGACTGCATTTTGCTGTGCCATAATGATTAATCGAGTACTTGTGTGACAATGGAATTGTTAACAGGTCTTTTCACCAGTTGTTCGCGGAAAATAGCGAAGAAAAGAGCCAGCAGCGCATAAAAGCCGGCAACAGCGAAGAATCCGTAATAGGATTTACCCAGCAGTTCACCCAACCACAAGGCGATCCCGATGTTTAGGATGAGAAAGAACAATACGGTAAAAACTACCACGATTGCCCAGGATATGATGGTAGAAGCCACATCGGCTGATTTGTCGAGTGTCTTTAATTTTAGCAGTTCAATGGTTGTTTTACCGTATTGCTCGCCTTTTTCAAGAAGAGATTCAATCAAATTTTCCTGATCTTCCATGTTTCAATTTGCTGATAAGAATAACTGGGATCAATTGGATGAAGTTTTCATCTCTTCTGCACTGGATTTGGCCTCATCGGCCATTTTGTTTGCCTTGGACTGAAGCTTGTCCATTTTGTTGCTTAAATCGTCGATCAGGCCATTGAATTTTTGTTTGACCGTATCCACATAATCTTCACTCTTTTCGGCAATTTTCTTACGTGTTTCAGTTCCTTTTTCAGGGGCAAACAGAACCCCCAGGATTGCACCGGCGGCTGCGCCTGCCAATACCCCCAATACCATTTTTCCTGCACTCATAATGTTAATTTTAAAATTGTTTATGACTATTTTCCAAAATGGAACGCTTTATTTTCATGCGTTCATTGAAGTTATGCAATATAATAAAAACCAATCATACAACCAAAGAAATAACCCACTGATTGAACCTGAAGCAGAAGACTTTAAATATTCAGGTAATTCGGCCTGTTTTGCCTGATTTATTTACTATGCCTCTTCAGTCGTTTGGCCAATTTATCCTGAATATGTTCTTGCTCCCTGTAATTCACTTCTTCTCCGAGCAGATATCCATAGGGTTTCATTGAGTCGATGTTGTCACAAACCACTTTTGCCATTCCTGTCAGGGGCATACAGAGTACCATTCCTGGAATGCCCCAGATCAGGGCACTGGCCACCAGAACAATCGTTGCAGTGAGTGGATTGATGCTGACACTACTACCTACAACATAAGGTGTGATGAAATTGTTGTCCAAAAACTGAACAAAAAAACAGATGCCTGCAACCCCCAAGGCATAACTCATCGAATCTTTGGTCAGGAATGCCATCAAGATGGGTAATATACTGCCAATTAATACGCCAATGTAAGGGATGATATTCAGGACGGAGGCAAGAACACCGAACAAGATGGCATGTTTGAGGCCCAGGATTAAAAAGCCTGTTGAGTTCAATACCGAGAGGATAACCACATCCAGAAAGATTCCAACCAGGTATTTTTGGGATACCATCGACACCTTCTTTACCATCATCAATGTTTGCTCGTGCTTGTCATCCCCTTGGCTGATGAGGCGGATAAACTCCTTGAATTTATCTTTATAAAAGCTCAGGAAGAAAATATAAATCGGGATCAATGCAAAGCTAGCCAGAAAAGAAGTGGTCGCAGAGAAAATACCCAGCACCAGTACCCCGCCTGAACTGGCTGTCTCCTGGATCTTACTTTTTATCCAGACCTGCTGTTCATAGCGGCTGACATGGAAAGTCTCGCTGATATATTGCTGAAAGCTTTTCCATTTGTCCAGCATGGAGGCCTGAAGTACGGGCCAGTCGTTTACAAAACTTACCACCTGAGAATAGAAAAAGTAAATCATGGCCATGAAAATGGCCAATGCCAGCACAATGCTGATCAAGATTGCCAAGGCTTTCGGGAACCGCCACTGCTCCAACTTACCTGAAACTGGCAACAATAGAAAGGTAAATACAATGGCGATGGTCAGTGGAATCAGGATATCACTGGCCAAAATCATAAACGCGATGACCAATCCTACCAACAATAGTTGGATGGTTACCCTGAAATATAATGGTTGTTCGGAAATATTCATAGGAAGAAATGTATGATTGAATTTATGATATAAAATTAAAGGTTTTAATGGATAACTAAAGGATTTAGGGCTAAATAAATGTGAATGCCTGATCAAATTAATAGTCATCGAGTCGATATGTGAATTTTGTGTTAGTTGTAATGGAATGTTGGCGCTATTTCAAAATGGGTAGAGTTAATAGTTATAATTTTGTAACCATTATAAATTTATAATAGTTAAGATGACCCAATTAAATATTGACCTGATTGCTGAAAACCTGATTGCTATTCATCCACTGTTGTTTAAAAGTATCTCAAGGCCATTGCGTCTTCAAACTTCGATTACACCAGGGGGGATGTTTGTCATGAGTTACCTGAAACAATATGGTACCCTTTCCATGTCGGACATCGGTAAATGCCTGGCTATGCCCAAGCCCCACATCACTGTAATTGTGGATAAGCTCATTGAAGAAGGCTATGTGGAAAGGCAAAGTGATCCGACAGACCGTCGGATTGTGAATATCCTGATCACCGAAAAGGGGACAGCTGATTTTGAAACGATCAAGCAATTGGTGAGCGAAAATATGAAGAGTAAACTCTTATTGCTCCATGAAGATGAATTGGAAATACTTTCCGTTGCCACCCAGCAGGTAAAGGATATCCTGATCTCCATCCGGTCAAGAGAATAGATGCAATTAAATAATCAAAACATATAAAAATTCAGATAGATATCATTTTATGGAGACCAATCAAGTAAGAACACAGAAAAACGGTAAAGTATATATTCCATTAATATTGATTGTTTTATTGCTGCTTGGCGGTGGAATTTATTGGTATATCGACTATTCGAAATATATAAAATCAGACGATGCCCACATCGATGCAGACAATGTATCAGTTAGTCCAAAGTCATTGGGAAGAATTAGTCAGATATTTGCCCAGGAGGGTGATTCGGTTCAGCAGGGCCAACTGATTGCTATTTTGGATAGCACTGATCTGGTGGCTCAAAAGAATCAGGCCATTGCAGGTAAACTGCTTGCTGAAGCTTCCATTGCACAGGCTGACGCCAAATATGAGTTTGACTTGAAAAACAATAAGGTATTTGAAGTGTCACTTGAAAGGACCAGAGAGGATTACAACCGTGCCAAGAGCCAATATGAAGGCAAGGTGATTACCCAAGAGCAATTCGATCATGCAAAAAAGGCACTTGAAACAGCCCAGACACAATTGGAAGCATCGCGTTCACAGGCAAAAGTATCGAATGCACAAATTAAGAGCGCTCAGGCTACAGTCGAAAATGCCAAGGCACAAATCAATGTGATCAGCACCCAAATAAACAATACAAAGCTTTATGCACCCAGTGAAGGGGTCATTGGTAAACGCTGGCTCTTGCCCGGCGATATCGCACAACCGGGGCAATCGATTTTTACCATCGTCAATAACCGTAAGCTATGGGTGAGCGTTTTCCTGGAAGAAACCAAGCTTGAAAATTTAAATATTGGTCAGGCTACCTTATTTACGCTCGATGCCTATCCTAATGTCACTTTTACAGGTAAAATCCTGACGATTGCTTCCAATACGGCCTCTACGTTTTCGTTAATTCCTGCCAACAATGCATCAGGAAACTTCACGAAGGTAACACAAAGGGTTCAGCTTAAAATATCAATTGACGGCACCACTGAGAGAAAAAACTTATCAAATTATCACTTCTTTTCAGGCATGTCAGCGGTTGTGAAAATTATCAGGAAATAAATGCGAAGAAATAATGTATTGCATCGGATGCGCAAGAAACTGCGCAAACGCACTTCGGCTTTTCATCCACAGCATGACCGGTACAAATGGTTTCTGCTGGCCAACATCATGCTCGGCACTTTCATGGCCGTGCTCGACAGCACGATTGTGAATGTGGGGCTGCCAAAGATCATGGCCTCGTTTGGGGTAGGAATCGACAAGATTGAGTGGGTAATCACCTCCTACATGCTTTCGATGGCGGTTATGCTTCCTACTTCGGGTTGGCTGGCTGATAAGTTTGGATACAAAAGGCTCTATTTCATGGGCCTGTTGCTGTTTACCTTTGGTTCCCTGCTGTGCGGAATGTCGAACGATGAAAACACACTGATCCTTTCCCGAATCATTCAGGGATTGGGAGCCGGTACAATTCAGCCACTTGGTATGGCCATTATTACCCGGGAGTTTCCGCCTCATCAAAGAGGCATGGCCATTGGTTTCTGGGCCATTGCAGCGGCAGCTTCCGTGTCATTTGGTCCCATGATCGGCGGTTACCTGGTTGATAATTTTAACTGGCAGCTCATCTTCGATGTCAACATTCCTTTTGGAATTGCAGCAATGGTCTTTACCATCATAATTCAGAAAGAGTATATCAACAAGAAAATTGGGAATTTCGATCTTGTGGGATTTCTATCCATCGTTACCTTCCTGCCCCTCATGCTATATGCCCTGTCAGAAGGAAGTGCGGCCAGTAATTCCGAAGGATGGCATGCGCCTTATATCCTGGTTTGTTTTGGCATTTCAGCCTTTGCACTGGCTGTTTTCATCACCAGGGAGCTGACTACAAAGCATCCGTTGATCGATTTGCGCCTGCTGGGTAACTACAACTTTGGGATGGGAAACCTGGTCATGGTGATCTTCAGCATGGGGATGTTCGGCAGTACTTTCTTATTGCCGCTCTATCTTCAAAATTCGATGGGATACACCGCTGTGCAGGCTGGTTCAGTGTTTTTGCCTGTAGGAATTATCCAGGGTTGCATGTCGCCCATTGCAGGGAAAATATCTGATAAGTTCAGCCCCAAAGCGCCCATGATATTGGGAGTTATCATTTTGGCTATTAGTTTTGCACTGAACTCACAACTTTCCTTCCTGACCGAGCATTCTTTTATCATGACTTCTCTTTATTTGCGCGGATTTGGATTGGGTATTGTGTTTACTCCCCTCAGTACCTTGTCCCTGTTGACCATGCCCAGGGAAAAGATGGCCCAGGCATCAGGAATTACCAATACGGTTCGTCAGCTGGGCGGAAGTTTGGGGGTAGCTATTTTTACCACCATGTTAACCACACGGGTCAACTTCCACATGCAGATGTTCGGTGCAGCTGTACAAACAGGATCACAGGAGTTTAAGAACGTTGCCACCAATCTGGCTTATTTTGCCCAGCAACATGTGGGCAGCAATATGGCGACTGCCGTTCAGCAAAGCAAGTATATGATTCTTTCACACATCAGCAAACAGGCTTACATTGCAGGCATTGACGATGACTTCTGGATGGCTGCCATTATTACTATTCTGGGTCTGATCCCTATCGTTATCATGAAAACAAAAAATAAAAAATCACCCGTAAAAGCTTAATCCATGAATCGCAATAAAACAGCATATTTACCTTTTTTTCTTTTGGCAGTAATTCTGTTTATCTCCGGAAGCGCAAAATGTGAGTCCCTTCCCAATGATTCGCTCACGCTCAATGGTATCATCAATGAGGTGGTTCAGAATCATCCAATGGTCAAAAAAGCAATGGAAGACATCACGGCTTCGGATGCAAAAATCGGCTTGGCTAAATCAGCCAGCCTTCCCAATGTGGATTTTACCTCGTCCTACTCACGGATGGGACCTGTTTCTAAAATCGATATTCCGGATATGGGTACCTTCAGCTTCATGCCCCATGATAATTACTCAGCGGGTTTCAATTTGAACCAGACGATCACAGATTTCGGCAGAACGGATAAAAACATCATGCTTGAACAGCAAGGCAAGGAGTTGAGCAATCAATCGGTTGAGCAAGTTAAACAGAAACTTTCACAATTGGCAATCGGCAATTATTTTGCCTTGGTTTACCTCCAGGAAGCTATTAAAATCAAGTTTGAACAACTCAATACCTTGAATGAACACCTTCGTTCTGTCAAAAAGAAACAGGAAACCGGTTCAGCGACCGACTATGAGGTGCTAACCACACAAGTGAGGATTTCCACGATCGAAAATCAGCTGACCGACCTTAAAACAGCCATTCATGTCCAGGTAAGCCAACTCAATTCGTTGTTAGGACAACCAGAGACAACATCGCACCAGGTAAAAAGAGCATTGACCTTGGAGGGTCCTGCATTGCAATACGATTCGCTGATGGCTTCGGCGATGAAAAACCGTACTGAAATGAAGCTTGCCATGGAAAAGGCAAAGCTGGCTCAATTGCGTTACAGTCTCACAGGTGCGCAGAATAATCCTGTCGTCACTGCTTTTCTTTCGGGAGGAATAAAAAATGGATATACCCCATACTTGTATGACCCAAAAGCGAATTTCGTGACCGGCATTGGAATCAAAGTGCCTATATTCGATGGCAAGCGTAAAATGTACAACCTTGTTCAGGCTCAATCGGCCATTCAGGTGAGCAGCCAGGAAACTGAAATAGCACGTCGGGCCATTGTTGATGAAGTCGTGGAAGCAGAGGCCAATGTTGAAGCATCGCAAAAGAAAGTAGATCAGTCCCAGTTACAACTCCAGCAAGCAGTACAGGCATATTCACTTGCAAAGGTACGGTTTGATTCAGGCGTGATAACCAACCTGGAATTGATTGAAGGATCAACGGCAGTATCTGAAAGTCGGTTGAGTGTGCTTAAATCAAAAATAGATTATACGGTCAATATTTATAAGCTTAAATTGGCTGTGGGCGAACGGTTGTATTGATGGAAGGTATAAGCCGGAAGGATCAAATCAAGGGTGTCAACTATTAAAATAGAGTTTGACGGTATTTGATTTTTCATTTAATCCATTCCAAATCGTATGAGGGTCGAACCTGTGTTTATGCCATTTACCCAAAAATAAATTTGAAAAGTTATCGAAGTAAAATATTGTATTGAAAATAAATCCTGAACATTTACCTGCCTTGTTATTTGAGGATACTAACCCACAGCATACATGGTTAAGGCTCAAAAAAGCACATAGAATTTGCAGGTAAACCAGCCCCGATGCAAATTTAATACAAGGAGAGATATACTAAAACAATTCTTTTTAAGTTTTATAATGGATTGAATTTTAGTAGTTCATAAAAAAGCTATCGGTCCTTTTGAAATAATCAATCAATTCCGGTAGAGCCTTTCAAGGGCAGGTTTACCTGCCCTTGTTTTGTTTTTAGGATGATTCTGATTCTGGAAGTGTACTGATATCCTATCATTCAACCCATGAGTTAAACGTTATTATTCCTTAGATATTTTATTTTCTTCGGCTTTTTGCTTAATTTCTTCTGTCCTGAAAATATCA
>DASXUZ010000285.1:0-13926 GCA_036504555.1 Prolixibacteraceae bacterium
ATTCTCCCATCTGATGCTTTGGTAATGGTTTTATCCATAAATTCTCCAATCCAGGAATTTGATTGATGCAAACACGTTCAAACATAAACTTTATGTCGAGATAAAGGTTTATATTCGTAGAGACTAAAAATAAACTTATGGCAGACAGATTATCAGATCCAATAGGCCGCTTAATGGGCTTCCGTTATAAATCACATCCCTGGCATGGCGTATTCATCGGCAAAGATGCACCAGTCAATGTGACCTCTTTTATAGAGGTCGTACCGACCGATACGGTCAAATACGAAATCGACAAGGAAAGTGGGTTTCTCAAGATCGACAGGCCCCAGAAATATTCGAATGTGGTGCCTGCCCTTTACGGATTTATTCCCCAGACTTATTGCGGTGAGCAGGTGGGACAATTTTGCATGGATAAAACCGGTAAAACCGGCATTAAAGGCGATGGCGACCCGATTGACATTTGTGTCCTGACCGAAAAAACAATTGCCCACGGCGATATCCTGGTCGATGCCCGTCCCATTGGCGGGTTCCGTATGATCGACGGCAACGAGGCTGACGACAAAATCATCGCAGTTTTGACCAATGATGTGGTCTACAGCGAATACAAGGACCTGTCTGATCTTCCCGATATTGTGGTAGAACGATTGAAACATTATTTCCTGACCTATAAAGATATGCCCGGGAGACCCAGCAATACCGAAATCACCCATATTTACGGTGTTGAAGAAGCCATGCAGGTCATTGAATGTTCCATGAACGATTACCAGAAGTGGTTCGAAAATCTTGGCCGTATCTTTTAGCGGTCAAATAACTTCCAAAGTTTTAAAATTCGTCAAGTTCATTTTCCTATTCTACAGGATAAGGCTCCAGTAGGGTTTTCCCTAGTCCCGATTTGTAGTATGAGTACTGTTTTATTACTGTATAAGTACTAAATTTTAACTTTTAGTACTTATACAGTACTAAAACAGTACTCATACTACAAATCGGGTACAAGCAGATACCCTCCAAAAGGATAAGCTGAACCATCATTTCCAAGATCTGAAATTGTGGAAATGATGGAATTCTTGATTGCTCAAAGATCAAATGGGCAACTTGAATTGATGCGAGCGCTTATTTGCGTTTTAAATCAAGGTTGGAATAGCTAAATCCATTGCCTTCGTCGAACAAGTTTTCGCGTGCCATGACTTCCCATTCCGTATAATCGATCTGAGGGAAATAGACATCTGCCTCAAAATCGCGGTGAACAAGGGTAAGGTACAACTTACCGGCCAAGGGGAAAAATTGACGATAGATGGTACCGCCTCCAATGATAAACGCTTCGGATTCCTCTTTCACCGCTTCGAGGGCCTGGTCAATGGAAGGAACCATTTCGCAACGGTCGAATTGTTCATTGGGATTGTCGGTAATCACAATATTCCGGCGGTTTGGAAGCGCTCCTTTGGGCAGTGAGAGCAGGGTATTTCGTCCCATGATCACCGGATGGCCCGTGGTAATCTGCTTGAATCGCTTTAAATCATTGGGCAGGTGAAACAACAGTTCGTTGTTTTTACCAATGGCAAAATTTTGTGCCATGGCTACTATGATGGAGATATTTTCGTGTATCATCGGTGCTTAAATAATTAGAGCCCCCGATAAAGAAGGCTCTGTGATAGAGATGACAAACCTAATTTATTTTTACGGCATTTCAAATTCAGGCTCACTATACGGCCACTTTCCCTGCAATATGCGGGTGCGACTGGTAGCCGGTCAAGTCAAAATCTTCAAATTTAAAATCAAAAATACTTTTCACCTCTGGATTGATTTTCATCTGGGGAAGCGGATATGGCTCGCGGCTAAGCTGCAGTTTTACCTGTTCCAAGTGGTTGAGGTAAATGTGTGCATCACCAAGGGTATGGATAAAATCGCCCGGCTGTAATTGGCAGACCTGTGCCATCATCATGGTCAGCAGTGCGTAGGAGGCAATGTTGAAGGGCACTCCAAGGAAAATATCGGCACTGCGCTGGTACAACTGGCATGAAAGCTTACCCTCTGCCACATAGAATTGAACCAGGATGTGACAGGGAGGCAGTTTCATTTGATCAATCTGCCCAACGTTCCACGCGCTGATCATGTGTCGGCGCGAATCGGGATTGTTCTGAATGCTGTTCACCACCTGGGTGATCTGGTCGATGTGGCGACCGTCTGGTGCTGGCCATGATCTCCACTGGTAGCCATATACCGGGCCCAATTCTCCGTTTTCATCGGCCCATTCATTCCAGATCCTGACACCATGGTCCTGAAGGTATTTAATATTGGTATCGCCGGTCAAAAACCATAGCAGCTCGTGAATAATTGACTTCAGATGCAATTTCTTGGTAGTCACAACTGGAAATCCCTGCGACAGATCATACCTGGACTGGTGGCCGAAAACACTGATGGTTCCAGTTCCAGTACGGTCGCTTTTTTCGACTCCATTTGCAATTACATGGTTCAGTAAATCAATATATTGCTTCATTGTGTCTGCTTTTAAATCAAATAAACGCTTACCCGGTAACGGCGGCAGATTCGACCTTCAGAAGGGTTATTTTTGACTTGTGTTTGTATTTAAACACGAAAGGAAAAATCAAGCCCAGCACCAGGGTGTATCCAGCAAAAACATACCAGATATAGGGCCAGTTTTTGATGCCATCAACGGTGAAATAATCGACCACCCATCCGCTTGATACTCCACCGATAAAGGCTCCAAGGCCGTTGGTCATGATCATGAAAAGACCTTGTGCACTTGCCCTGATACGAGGTTCCGCTTCGGTTTCAACGAATAAGGAGCCGGAAATGTTGAAAAAATCGAAGGCCATTCCGTAAATGATCATCGAAAGAACCAACAGGAACAACCGACTGTCAGGATTTCCGAGTCCGAAAAGGGCAAATCGGAATACCCAGGCAATGATGCTGATCATCATCACCTTCTTTATACCAAACCGGTTTAAGAAAAACGGGATGGTCAAGATAAACAATGTTTCAGAAATTTGTGAAACCGACATCAGTAACCCGGGATGCAAGACGGCAAACGAACCGGGATAGAGTGCCTTGAAATCATGGATGAATGGCTCTCCAAAGGTATTGGTAATTTGCAGGGCTGCACCGATAAAAACTGCAAAGATGAAAAACACTGCCATCTTGCTGTTTTTGAAAAGGACAAAGGCATCCAGTCCAAGGGCAGAGAGGAAAGAACCATCCTTTTTGGTGTTGCCCGGAGGGCAGGCAGGCATGGTGAATGAATAGAGACCCAGCGCCAGGGCAGAAAGTGAACTGATATACAGTTGCAAAGGACTGACGGACCATCCGTTGAGGTCGACCACCCACATGGCAAAAATGAATCCCACGGTTCCCCACACCCTGATCGGGGGAAAGTCCTTGACCACATTGTATCCCTTTGATGAAAGGATCCCATAGGCAACCGTATTGTTAAGGGCAATGGTAGGCATGTACACCATGGCATTCAAAAGCATGACCCAATACATGAGCGCCGGGTCGTGGATGGTGGAGGCCCAAAAAAGCAACAGTGCACCGATGATGTGGCAAAGCCCGAACAAACGTTCAGCATTGATCCAGCGGTCGGCCACAATTCCCAGTAACCCGGGCATAAACAGGGAAGCCAGTCCCATGGTCGAGTAGATGCTTCCCACTTGTCCACCTGTAAATTTGAGGCTTACAATCATGTATCCTCCAAGCGAAATCAGCCAGGTTCCCCATACAAAAAACTGGAGGAAATTCAGTATGATCAAACGGTTCTTAATCCCCATCATGAATGTCTTTGATTTGATTGGTTTTTTAGCGGCTATAAAACTAATAAAAACTACGGGTGAGAAGTCAAAAGTAGCGGGGTAAAAATGAAAAGAAAAAACTGCTGGTTATGAACACTTTCTTGAGGAACACAAACCTCAAGTATAAAATTAAGGACTCCTTATTCTTTGCGGCGGCGGTTTATTTCGTCCCGGATGGCAGAAGCCTTTTCATAGTCTTCGTCTTTGACCGCGTTGGTGAGCATTTCCGAAAGTTCGGCCGAGGTATATTTCCCGTATTCGTATTTTCCCTTGTTGGATTCCTCGGTCACGGGTTGGCGCCATTCCTCGGGTGTGTGTTCACTTTCAAATTCAATCACAATACCGGCACGTTCCAGGATATCTTCAGTGGTATAAATCGGGCAATTAAACCGAAGGGCCAATGCAACAGCATCTGAGGTGCGCGAGTCAATAATGATCTGCTTGCCATCTTTGTTGCAAACCAATTCAGAATAGAATATACCTTCTTCCAGTTTATAGATCACGATTTCAGAAATATAAATATCAAAAGCCGAAGCCATATTTTTAAATAAATCGTGTGTCAGGGGTCTGGGAGGCTTCAATCCTTCCAGCTGAATGGCGATCGACTGTGCTTCAATGGGTCCTATGATAATAGGAATTCTTCGTTCACCCGTTTCTTCGGCCAATACCAGGGCGTAGGCTCCTGATTGTGACTGGCTGACAGACAGCCCTAATATATTGAGTTTTATTTTTAACATTTTATACTAAAATAGAATCTCTGAGGGTAACAAATATATGAATTGTTTTGCATTCAGACGATTTTTTTGTCATTTAACTTTGAGTCTTTTGATTGATTGTAACAGGCAGGCGAGATTTGAAAAAAGAAAATCCCGGAAATAAATGAGAAATATTCATGTAAACCTTTGGTGATCACCTAAAATTATCTACTTTTGCCATCCGAAAGTTTTCGCGCAGGCTCTATAAGCGGTCTTGAATAGATTCCCGCCTGCCGGAAGAAATATAAAAGAAAATTGAGATGTACGCAATTGTAGAGATTGCCGGTCAGCAAATGAAAGCTGAAAAAGGCCGGAAAATTTATGTTCATCGTCTTGTGAATGCTGAAGGCGATACTGTAGTTTTTGACAAAGTTCTTTTGGTTGATAACGATGGTGAAGTGAAAGTTGGAGCTCCTGTAGTAGAAGGTGCCACCGTTACGGTGACCGTTCTGGAACACGTGAAGGGAGATAAGGTATTGGTCTTCAAGAAGAAAAGAAGAAAAGGCTACCAGAAAATGAATGGTCACCGCCAATACATGACCAAAATTCAAATTGAAGAAGTAATAGGATAACATTAAAAAAAATTTACCATGGCTCATAAGAAAGGTGCGGGTAGTTCGAGAAACGGCCGCGAATCGGAAAGCAAAAGACTTGGCGTTAAAATTTTCGGAGGTCAAGCTGCAACAGCTGGTAACATTATTGTTCGCCAGAGAGGTACTTCACATCACCCAGGATTAAATGTTGGTATCGGAAGAGACCATACTTTGTTTGCGTTGGTGACTGGAACCGTTGTTTTCAAGAAAAGAAGAGACAACAGATCGTGGGTGACAGTTGAGCCTGTAGTGGCTGCTTCTGAAGTCTAGTGCGATTAAAAATATTCATTGAATAATCTCCTGCTTTTCCGAAGGCAGGAGATTTTTTTGTTTTATATTTGATGATCAAATCTAAACACATAGGACAACTTTGAAAAACTCTTTTACCCAGATTTATTCCGGGTATTGAGAATTTGAAAGTTTGATGTGGACATTGAAAAACAAGTTATATACTATTGAAATATAAACACATAGACACATAGTACACATAGAAAAAAAACTATGTTTTCTATGTTTCTATGTGTTTAAATAAAAAACAGATGCAATGCTAAATTTAAAGTTCATACAGGAGAATCCTGAGCTGATCGTTTCAAAGTTGAAAAAGAAAAACTTTGATGCCCATGCAATCGTTCAGCAAATTACTGAATTGTCAGGTAAGAAAAATGAAATCCAGAACCAGGCCGATCAGTGTAAGGCCGAAATGAATAAAATATCCAAGGAAATCGGCCTCCTGATGCGCGATGGCAAAACCGACGAAGCACAGGCTGCCAAAATACGCACCGCAGAACTGAAGGATTCAATCAAACAACTGGACGATGATTTTGCAAGGATTGAATTGGAGGTATTCAACATCCAGGTATTACTTCCCAATCTGCCTTCCGATTTGGTCCCTGCAGGAAAGACACCGGAAGATAACCTCATAATTAAAAGCCATGGCCAGATTCCCGCATTGCCAACAGGAAGCGTACCGCATTGGGAATTGGCCAAAAAATATGACATTATTGACTTTGAACTGGGCGTTAAGATTACCGGCGCTGGGTTCCCTGTATACAAAGGCAAAGGGGCACGCATTCAAAGAGCCCTCATTAGTTTCTTCCTTGACCAGGCTCGCGAGTCAGGTTACCTGGAAATTCAACCACCCCTAATGGTGAATGAAGAATCAGGCTTCGGAACAGGCCAGTTACCCGACAAGGAAGGGCAAATGTACCATGCCACCGAGGACAACCTCTATCTGATACCTACAGCCGAGGTTCCTGTGACCAATCTATACCGCGATTTAATTGTCGATGCCAAGGATTTGCCCATCAAAAATACGGCTTACAGTGCTTGTTTCCGCCGCGAAGCTGGTTCATATGGCAAAGACGTTCGCGGGCTGAATCGTTTGCACCAGTTCGACAAAGTTGAAATTGTACAGATTGCCCATCCCGACAATTCCTATGAATTACTCGACGGAATGGTTGCACACGTTGCAGGCTTGGTTGAAAAGCTGGAATTGCCATACCGTATACTTCGACTGTGTGGAGGCGACATGAGTTTCACCTCTGCCCTTACCTACGATTTTGAAGTGTTCTCAGCCGCCCAGGAGAAATGGCTGGAAGTAAGTTCAGTCTCTAATTTTGAATCCTTCCAGGCCAACCGACTGAAATTGCGTTACCGTGACGAAGTGACCAAGAAACCCGTCATCGCACATACACTCAACGGAAGCGCACTGGCATTGCCCCGAATCCTGGCTGCCTTGCTTGAAAACAATCAAACGCCCGAAGGTATCCGTATTCCAAAGGTTCTGATTCCTTATTGCGGATTTGAGATGATTGACTAATCAACGGATGATCTTATATGAAAAGGCTGTTTCGGTTTTACTACCGGGACAGCCTTTTTTACGTTTAAGATGCATCGCACCGAAAGTATTATAGTGTCAAGTCAACCTGGCATTGTAGCTTTCGATCTGCAAAAATGGGAACTCAGGGTATCAGATTACCAAATCAGTAAATTGGCAATCTGGCAATCTGATGGAATCAAAGATTAGTAATTCATTTTCAAAATCTGTTAGAGTAGAAATAATTCGTATTTTTGTAAAAAGGAAAGGAGATAATAAAATGACCACATTCGAACTCAAGCAAAACTTTCATCATCTGATCGACAGTATTGATAATGAGAGCCTCCTCATTAACTTCTATGATCTAATTAAAAAAAGAGCTTCGGCCAAAGAAGGACATTTGTGGAATAAACTCACTGACCAGGAGCAAGAGGAACTTTTACAATCATTGGAAGAAAGTAAAAATCCTGAAACCCTGACAAATCATGAAGACATGAGAAAGAAACACAAAAAATGGCTTTAAAGATACGTTGGTCGAAACGGGCAGTTATCAAATTCGATATAATAATTGAATACTTAATGGTCGAATGGAATGAGCAGGTTACCGAAGCATTCGTCAAAAAAGTATATGATTTTATTGAAACGCTTTCTGATTTTCCTTATATCGGGATAGTTGAAAATAAAGAAAAAGAAATACGAGGGTTTACAATTGTTAAACAAATCAGTATCTTTTACCATATCCAAAATCACCAAATCATCATTTTAGATTTCTTTGATAACCGGCAATCCCCCAAAAAGAAAAGATTTTAAATTGAGCTTGATCATTTCCCACTCCTATCTTAATTCATCTATTGCCTTAATTATTTCCATCTCATTAAAATTATTGCTCTTCAAACTGATAGCTATTTCTTTACAAATCGCAGCCGTTTTGAACGCCATACTATTGGCTTTTGGCTCCCATAATTCAAAATAATTATCTCCATCACCCAATCGAAATAAATAAGTTGTGCCATCAACACCCATTTCATTTGGATTGATGTAATCTGATGCCTTGCTATTGATCGTTTCAGAAAACACTGACTGCATTTTCTGATAAAACAGTTTACTGACCAAGATAGAATAGTGACTTACTTCAGGCTCAAATTCTGCATTTTGGTATTGCTTGATATGTCTAAAAAGTTGATACCAATATGACTCTTTAAATAAATGTCCTTCCAATTGAATACTGTCCTTGAAGTCTAATAGTTGAATTGAATATTCAGGATCAAATGAAGGTTTTTCCAGGTAGATGATTGATAATGAATGACCTTCTGAAGGTAAAAGGTATTTCTTGATTGCTATATCGTACAATTTGCCCATGTCAAACCCCTTTTGAGGCTGAGAAAAAACATTATTTCCACCCAAGAGAATAAATGCCATAAGAATGCCCGATAAACAAATCTTTGAATACATTTTCTTATTTTGAATTGATTCAATACAAATATAATTATTGTTTATTCAATAACTGTGCATTGTTTATTTATCATCAATTACTTAGTATCTTTAGGACAAATTTTCAAGCCATGAAACTTTTCACGTGTAAACAAATTGCTCAGATCGACCAACTGACCATGAAGCTGGAACCGATTTCTTCCATCGACCTGATGGAAAGAGCCTCCATGCAAGTGGCAGACTGGATTATCAACAATGTTGGTAATAACCGCCCCTTTTGGTTCTTTGCCGGTCCCGGGAACAATGGAGGCGATGCCTTGGCCGTTGCCCGTATGCTCACCTGGGCCAGTTTCGATTGCACGGTTTTTATCGCTGACTTTAAAAAGGAGCTCTCAGCCGATGCATCCATCAACCTGGAAAGGCTGAAACAACAAAATAAGGTTCTTCTGAAAAGAATCGACTCGGAAAATGACATACCAGAAATTCCTTCTCAGGTAGTCATCATCGATGGCTTGTTTGGCTCAGGCCTAAGCCGCCCCCTGGATGGATTGGCTGCTGAAATCGTAAAAAAGATCAACCAGTCGGGAGCCACAGTCGTTTCCATTGATATCCCAAGCGGTTTGATAGGTGAAGACAATTCACAAGCCGATTCATCAACCATCATCAGGGCCAGCCATACACTCACCTTTGAATTTCCAAAGATCAGTTTTCTTTTCCCGGAGAACAATTGCTATACAGGTGATTGGGAAGTGTTGCCCATTGGCTTATCAACTGCAGCGATCAGTCAAACCGACAGCAGCTATGAATATCTGACCAAAGAATTCATCTCAGGAAAAATACAAAAACGCGGTAAGTTCTCCCACAAGGGAAATTTCGGCCATGCCTTGCTCATTGCCGGCAGCTATGGAAAAATGGGGGCAGCCGTTCTCGCATCAAGAGCTTGCCTGCGTTCAGGCGTTGGATTACTGACCACCCATATCCCTCGCCTGGGTTATGAAATACTTCAAAATTCAGTGGCCGAAGCCATGACTTCCATCGATCCCTCTGACATCGTCTTTTCAGTGTTCCCTGATCTGGATCCCTATTCAGCTGTGGGGATTGGCCCCGGACTCGATAAAAAAGGACCCACGCAAAATGCATTGCAGGAACTTCTATACGCCAAACCAGCCAAAATGGTCCTTGATGCCGATGCTTTAAATATCCTGTCTGAAAACCAGCAGTGGTATCGCCTTCTGCCCCCTGAAGCGATCCTGACCCCTCACCCCAAAGAGTTGGAAAGGCTGATCGGTTCGTCTGCCAATTCGTACGAACGACTGCAGATCCAGTTGCAGTTTTCGGCACAATACAAGGCCATTGTGGTATGCAAAGGAGCCCATACCTGTATTACCTTTCCCAATGGACAGGTGTATTTTAACAGCACCGGAAACCCCGGAATGGCCACAGGCGGAAGTGGCGATGTATTGACTGGAATCATCCTGGGGCTGCTGGCTCAAAACTACACTTGTGAAGAGGCCGCCTTCATCGGGGTATACCTGCACGGACTGGCCGGTGACCTTGCAGCTGACCGATTCGGACAGCAAGCCATGATTGCCGGAGATATAATCGAACAGATTGGTGCAGCTTTTCTGCAGCTTGAATAATATTTTGGCTATTTTTGGGTTTTAATGCATGTGAGAAGTCAAATTCGCAGGGGATAGTGTATTTAATCAAACCAATTAAAATTTAAGGACAATGAAACTATCGATATTAACCATCATTATCATGCTCTTTGCCGTATCAATTGCCACGGCTCAAAAGGAAGACAGGAAGAAAGCGGCCACCGGGGCCATCACAGGCCCCCTTGAAGGTGTCGTTTATTCACTGCCCCAGACAGGCATCCGTGTTCATGTGAAAGCCACCCGCGAACGATTTGTGCATGGCCCGTTCTCTGCGTATGCTCAAAAAATGCTTGGAATCGACAATGTTCCACAGGCTGATGCTGAGCGTTGGAACATGGATGAAATGAAGATGGAACTGTTCAGCGAACCCGATCCCGACCAGGTTCACAAAGCCATGGGCAGGGCTGCCCAAATGGTCAGCCTGACTGAATCGGGCATTCTGGCAGGAATCAATACGGACCTGAACCAGGACAAATCAGCGATTCAAACCAGTTCATTCCTGATGAAAAACCTGGATCAGCAGATTAAATTCACCGATTTATCCATCTGGAGTTACTATTCGCCGGCCGATTCGACCAAGAAGTTCAAGCTGGTTTCCAAAAACCAGGAACAGAAGGCTGCCGAAGCTGCCGAAACGATCTTTAACCTGCGCAACAGTCGATTTGCATTGCTCACCAATGCCGATGACGAGCCGCTTCCTGATGGAAAGTCCTTCGAAGTGATGACCCAGGAATTGGGACTCATGGAACAAAATTACCTGGCCTTGTTCATCGGTAAATCAGACAAACAATCCTATGAATTCAGTTTCGACTTTGTCCCCGGACAGAAAACTGTCAAAGGCGAAGTCTTCTTCAGGTTCAGCGAAGACCGCGGGGTATTGCCCAAAACAGATTTATCGGGTCGGCCCATTGTCATTGATGTGGTCAAGGCAGAAGGTCTGTCCACCAAACAAAACGGCTTGAGTACTTCTGAAAATCCCTTTGCAGGCAAAAGCGGATTGTATTACCGGATGCCGGGCATGGCTGAAATCCGTATCATGGATGGAAGCAACCAACTGGCCACCTCAAGGGCTGCAATCGCCCAGTTTGGAACTACCGCCCCTATCCCTGAAGATATACTGGATGGCAACTTCAAACTCGAGTTCTTTCCCAATACAGGCGCTGTCAAGAGTATTACTGAAAAATAAACCGCATCATTTATACAAAACATCTCTATCACCTTGTCTCTCATGGCGGGGTGATAGATTTTTTTTGCCTATATCGTAGAAGTCAGGTGGCTAACGTAAGCTTAATTTATAGGGGCTGCAGGCATCGCTGGCCGAACAATTGCCTCCAGTGAGTGCTCATGGATCAGGCTCCCTAATCCCCATAGATGATTGCCGCATAGTTTGCTTCTGTAATGTATCTGTAATCTAACTGTAATGTATCTGTAATCCATGATACAGATACATTACAGTTAGATTACAGATACCTTACAGAAGCAAACTATGCGGCAGGTCATATTCTATAAAATTGGCTGGGCAGTGGGTTATTTTCTTACATGAAATTAACTGATCTCAATTCGCGACCGTAGCTTATACACCAGGTCCCAGAGAACGATACCAGCGCTCACGGAGATGTTAAAAGAATGTTTGGTGCCATATTGCGGGATCTCGATAGCCCCATCGCATAAATCGACCACTGATTGCTGAACTCCTTTCACCTCGTTCCCAAAAACCAGTGCCAGCTTCTGATTCACTTCTGGCATAAAATCAGGCAGCGAAATACTATTCACCACTTGCTCGACTGCATACACGCGGTAGCCGTCTGCTTTCAATTTCCTAACTGCTGCTTCGGTTTCGTCGAAATACTCCCAGGGAACCGATTTCTCGGCATCCAGGGCTGTCTTGTGGATGTCCTTGTTGGGAGGGGTGGCTGTAAAGCCGCAAAGCAGTATATTTTCGATCAGCAAAGCATCTGAGGTGCGAAATACCGAGCCGATGTTGTTGCAACTACGGATGTTATCCAAAACGACCGTAATAGGGGTCTTAATCACTTCCTTGTATTGGTCAACCGACAAACGGTCGAGCTCGTTGTTTTTTAGTTTTCTCATAAAAGAAATAAATGCCAAAGTATTTAGAGTGAACTAGAGTATTTAAAGTGACTAAAGTACTTAAAGTGCCTTGAGTTGCTAAAAGTACTTTAAATACTTTAGTTCACTTTAAATACTTTAGGCACTTCTTCCTACTTTAGACACTTCTTCCCCAATCTATTTTTTTCCTGCGGATGGGCATGCTCATGCACCGGGCACCGCCGCCACCACGTGCAAGTTCTGATCCGGGGATGGTAATTACACATTTGCCCTGGGGAATTTCAATCAGCCCGCTTAATAAATCTTTTGCCTGAACAACCTCGAATCCGCTTTGGGAAAGTTGCTGGATGGTATGCACATTTCGTTCATAGCCGATTACCTTTCCCGGGGCGAAAGCAAAGAAGTTGGCGCCGCTGTGCCATTGTTCGCGTTCCTGGGTCCAGCTGTCAATTCCTCCTCCACATTTCACAGGCTTCATATCAATGCCCAGCTTCTTCAGGGCCTTTGGCAGGTTCTTTTCTTCCTGGATGTTGGTCACCTCCCCATTTTCAATCTCAATATGAATGGTATGAAAGCGATTGGTTCCCATGATCAGCGGCTCGTACACCATACAGGCATCCACATCGAGAAAGGTGAAAACCATGTCGAGGTGAATGAACGATTCAGGGGCATCAGGCAACTCCTGTATCAGGATATGGCGCAAGCCATCCTTTTTGGACTTGATGGTATCGAGGATAAAGTCGATGCCCTGGGTACTTGTGCGGATGCCGGTTCCAATGACCAGCACATCTTCGCGGGCTACCTGGAAATCGCCCCCTTCAATGGATATACCAGGGTATTTGGCAATGATCTCTGGGGTGTTGGGATTGATCGTTGAAGTTTTGAGCATCGGGTGATGGTTGAAAATGGCCTCCATGATCACAGCTTCGCGGTCGCGCACCTTGCTGGCCATCTTGCCGATCAGAACCTGTTGGCCAAATGACATGGAGCAATCGCGGGTAAAGAGAAAATTGTGCAAGGGGCGAAGGCTGAAACGTTCGAGACTCAGGTAACGAGTCAGGTTATTGCGTTCAAGGTAAACCCCCTGGATCAATTGTCTGGCAAGCTCTGTAGCGCTTTGTTCCAGCAGCTTTGGAAGGATCTCCAGTGCTCCTTCATTGTTGCATATATCTTTGATCAGCAAGCTTTTTACCTGCTCATCGGTTAAAATGTCGGCCAGCAAATCCCTCACCTCGAAGGTGGGGGTGATTTTATTCAGCACACCCTTAAAGGTGGCATATTCTTCACCGGCCACCGAAAGGTTCAGGATGTCGCTATATAGCGCCCGTTCTGCATTTTCAGGAGTCATTTCTTCCACTTCCAGCCCCGGAGTATGGATGATCACCCCTTCGAGTTGGCCAAACTCAGAACAAACGTCAATTTCTAATTGTTGATTTGATTGCATGATCTCTTTTTTAGCGCATCAAATATACAAACATTGGGCGTGAGGATAATCGAAATTTATTTTTATCGTTCTAGTTTCATAACATATCAACTATCTTTGCTTTTGAATAGTAAGTAATGAAAAAGATTTTACTCTTAGTAATTGTTTCGTGGCTGGGCGCGATGAGCATTGATGCACAGACTCCTGTTTCATTTCAATATCTGCCAAGGGTAAGGATTGATAATGATACACTTCCCCACATCGATCTCCCGCAGGTAGATATTTATCCCCAGGCTCACTTTAAATCCAGGCAAGCCGAACAACAATACTGGCGGCTGGTGGGGCGGGTAAAAAAAGTCTATCCCTATGCGAAGGAA
>DASXUZ010000286.1:0-14206 GCA_036504555.1 Prolixibacteraceae bacterium
GTCTTGGGTCTTCGAGGAGATCCCGAAACAAGTTCGGGATGACTCTCCGATTCAAATTGTTCCAGGGAAGAATCGTTACTTTACCTGTTACAAGATGTTAGGAATTCAGTTTTGAATTCAAATTTATCGTCCTTCGAACAATTCAGTCATCACCTTACCAGTACGGTTTGGAAAGGTAAAGCCCAGCAATTCTGCAATTGTAACTGAAATATCGATTTGTTCGTGGAAAACATTCAGGACAGCTCCTTTCTTAAAATCGGGACCAACTGCAAAAAAGCTCAGGTGGCGGCACCCCTCACAATCATCGCCATGCCCCATAAATCCTTCAGCGACATTGTCCAGGTGTCGTCCATGATCACTGGTCACAAAAATGGCTGTTGTGTTTTTATAGGTACTGTCATTTTGAAGAAACTGCCACATTTGGTAGACATACCCATCTGTTTTACGGATTCCCTCCACATAATTGGTCCAGACACCACTATGACCTGAATAATCCGGCTCACGAAAGTTGATCAAAACCAAATTGGGATGGTCTTCCTGCAATATTTCAAGGGCTGTTTTCAATGTCAGGCTGTCATCACGGTAACCACTGCCAAGCCCCAATCCATCGATTCCACTGTTGACCGAAGGTGTATAGAGTCCTTTCCATTGCTCGTCGGTACAATCGCCCAATACCGCCAGTTTATCCTTACTGGTGATCACCCATGATTTAACGCGGTCATTGTGGGTAGCCTGGTTCCAATATTGAAAAATGGATGCATTTTTTGGATATTCCAATCCTCCATTGTTAATTGACTGGTAAATCCCAGTGCTTATGCTGGTGTGGCCCGCCGAAGTGTAAGTTCCACCCATGTTATAAAAGCGGGTATCGATCACACCTTGTTTGGATGAAATTTCTGCCATGTGCGGAATGTATTGGTGCGTCGAATCTCCCCATCCTTCGGAATACCGCAATCCATCAACCACCACGACGATCACGTTCCTGGTTTTATAGGGAAAGGCCGCGGTTTTATTGCTTGTATCGCATGAATTCATTTCTTTCATGCAAGAACAAACCAAGGCCAGAATAATCACGGCGAAGAATTTGGCGGATCGTACTATTTTCAGGCAACAGTTAAACATGGGAGATTGAATGATTAGATAATAGGAGCGAATCTACCAAAAGAAATGATTCCACGGACATTTTTTCCCTTTCGCCCCTTGAAAATAGACCCTGGTTAAAACAAAACGAGGCCACCTTTACAGGAAGCCTCGTTTTACCTTTCGGGTGAGCTATTTACCCTTTAAGGGCCAATTCAATGGCTGTTTTCAATTGAGTGGCTGTTTTATTGGCCGGATCAAATTCCAGGGCTTTTTCAACCAGAGGCATCGCCTTGTTGTATTCATCTTTGGCCTTCTGTTCGGCCGTGATGTATGCAGGATCTGTTGTCTTTAGTTTTCCTGCTGTGATTTCATTGTTGGCTTTTGTGATGATGGCGCTTCCTTTTGAATAAATGCCTGTTGCAGCCTTCACATAATAAGCAGCCATTTTACTTTTAACCTTGGCATCATCAGGGGCAATCGACAAAGCAGCTTCAAGCGCTTTAAGACTTTCTGCATCTTTTTTCAACGCTTTATAGGAATCAGCTTGATACAACAAGGAATTGACCTTTTTGTAGTTCATCGAGGCGGTCTGATCAAAATATTTCAATGCCTTTTCATAGTTCTTGGTACTGTAGGCACAATAGCCCATGTTATAAATCATTGAGGTATCGGCAACTGGTTGATCTCCCAATTTTGTCAGAGCCTGTTCATAAAGATCCAATGCCTTTTGATAATCCTTGGCATTAATTGCAACATTGCCTTCATTCTTTAATTCAGCAAATGTTTTCTCTACAACCTGGGCTTTTACAGTCGCAAAACCCATACATAACACAAAAACAAAAAATAATCGCTTCATCATATACTTTTAGATTTTTATATTTTTTAAAACTTTCTTTCTTCTTATCATTTAAATCAAGCCCAAAAATAGTAATTACCTTTTAAACCCAAACAAATCAAGGTGTAAAAAGAGTTAATTCCTGTTATAAATTCTATTAAAACGACTCCGCAACACCCCATAATCAGCAAATAAATAGGCTCAGGGTCTAAAAACAAGGAAAAATAGTAGCAAAGAGACACAGTAACAAAGAGACAAAGTGACTAAGTACCTAAGCTATTCAGCCCATTTTTGAAGGAATCATCCCTAAAATGGACTGAATCGCTTTTTTACTTTGTTACTTAGGTACTTAGGAACTTTGCTCCTTTGTGTCCTCAGCTTATTACGAAATATTATTCCTTACTATTCTGTTCGCAAGCGGCTTTCAATTGCTTGCCAGTTGCATTTTCAGGATCAATGGTCAATGCTTTGTCCACCAAGGGCAATGCTTTTTTAAACTCCGCTTTTGCTTTTTCAACTTCCGCTTTGTAGGCGGCGTCGGTTGTTTTATATTTGGAAGCAGTCACGTCAGCAGCTGCATTCTTTAAAATCGTTGCACCGCCCGTATAAAACACATTGGCTTCCTTCAGGTAAACTGTCGCCAACATTCCCTTCAATTTAGCATCATTGGGTGAGTTTGCCAATGCTTCTTCAAGGGTTTTTTCATACTGCTCATCATTCTTCATCGATTTATAAATATTGGCCTTGTATAGCAATGCGTTTTCCTTTTTGTAATTCAGGGCAATGGATTCATCCAAATATTTGAGCGCTTTGTCATAATCTTTGGTCTGATAGGCACAAACGGCCATATTATAAACCATGGCAGTATCTTTGGGTGTGTCGGCCCATTTACTCAATGCTTCTTCATACAATTTAAGGGCTGTGGGGTAATCTTTTGCTCTCAAGGCATCATTGGCTTGATTTTTAATTTCGACTGCACTTTTTTCATCCTGCGCAAACCCAAGCACAATTCCGAAACAAAGAGTAAGCGCTAAAAAAAACCGTTTCATAGTCATCTCAATTTAAAGGTTATTCCATCTCGATTGTCAATTATTTCTTCAATACTACAAACATCATTCCAAATATAGTAAATTAAACTATAACAAACGATAAATTAACACGGTAAATTGAAAATATTTCACTGACCACTAATCCTTTAAGTAATAGAAACGATTCTAATATCGGATTTCAAGGCTCTGCTAAAAAGAGCCTGGCAGAACCACGAAGTGGTTGAATGTGAATAACCATGGGTGTAACCCATGGAGAGTGATAATTAACTGTATATATGCATGTTGCTATATTCCATGGGTGCAACCCATGGAGAGTGATAATTAACTGTATATATGGATGTTACCATACCCCATGGGTTGCACCCATGGTTATTCACATTCAACCAATTCGTGGTTTTACCAGGCTCTTTTTAGCAGAGCCTGGAAATCCGACATTACTAATCTTCAAATGACAACTGTCCTGTTATGGGTTAAACATATCGGGGGTGAAATAGCCCAAAATGCTCCTGGCCATCTCGATGCCTGATTTTGCCTCCTGGTTGCCGGGATCCAGTTCCAAAACCGATCCATAATCATTCATGGCATCCCCCCAGCGCTGCATCTTGTAATAAATACGGGCCCGGAGTAAAAAGGCCTCCCTATTTTCAGGTTCTGTCACAATCAGATGGCTCACAATGTCCAGTGAACCTGCCAGTTCATGCTGATCGAAAAGCGATTTTGCTTCATTGAATGGATTACTCATTTTCTTCTGTTTTTTTAGTCAGCCCTGGAAACCGAAACTACCCCATTGATACTCTTCAGTTTATTCATCAAGAAATCAAGATGCTCCAACCCATTGACAAAAACACGCAGGGTACCGTCAAACTCGCCATTGTTGGTGTCAATATTGATCGAACGCATCTGCACGCTGATATCCTTGGAAATAACATGTGAAATCTGGCCTACAATTCCCACCTCATCGGTGCCGGCAATACGGATGGTGGCCTGGAACGATGATTTTTTCTTGGTATCCTGCCATTTCGCCTTGATGATACGATAAGGATAACGTTCAATCATTTGAGGGGCATTGGGACAAGTCTCCCGGTGAATTTTAATGCCTTCGCCAATGGTCACAAAGCCAAATATAGGATCCCCGAAAATAGGATTACAACAGGGCGATAATTTGTAGATTACATTTTTAAGATTGTTATCAATGATCAGGAAGTCATCACCGCTCGAAAATTCCAATTCCTGGATCTTGTCCTTGGGCAATATTTCAGTCACCAGTTGTTTGGCGGTTTCCTCCTTTTTCTCAACCAGCAATTCCTTGATTTCAAGTGGATCGATCTTCCCGATCGAGATATTGTAATACAAGTCCTGCGCCAGTTTCAGTTTATAATTCTTCAGCAGTTTGCGGATACTATCGTCGTTGTATTCAATTTTCCAGTTCTTCACCTTGCGCAGCAGAATTTCCTTTCCATTTTCTGCTTCCCGTTTAACTTCTTCATTTAAACTGGCCTTGATCCTATTTTTGGCCTTTGTAGTGACCACAAAATCAAGCCAATCTACTTTTGGACGTTGATGATTGGCCGTGTCAACCGATATCTGGTCTCCATTCTTTAACTGATGGCGAAGGGTCACATTGCGTCCGTTTACTTTCCCTCCTACGCACCGGTCCCCCACCCCCGAATGAATTTCGTAGGCAAAGTCCAGCAAGGTAGCCCCGGCTGAAAGTTTACGCAAATCGCCTTTGGGAGTAAATACAAAGATCTCATCGGCATAGATATTCATCTTAAAATCGTCGATGAAATCAACCATGTTCAACTCCGGGTTTTCCAGGATCTCACGAACATTGGCCAGCCATTTTTCCATTTCAGAAGTACCGGTTCCCCCCTTGTATTTCCAATGGGCGGCCAGCCCTTTTTCAGCGATTTCGTCCATTCTACGGGTACGGATCTGAATCTCTACCCATTTGTCATTGGGACCTAAAACAGTGGCATGAAGCGACTCGTATCCATTTGATTTGGGAATCGTGATCCAGTCACGCATCCTGTTGGGGTTCGATTGATATTCTTCTGTAACGATCGAATACACCTGCCAGCAGTCGGACTTCTCGTTCTCCAATTCTGAATTCAGGATCACACGGATGGCAAACAAATCGTAGACCTCATCGAAATCGACTTTTTGGGTCTGCATCTTCCGCCAGATCGAATTGATGGATTTGGTTCGGGCCTTCATATCGAATGAAAACCCCCTTGCATTTAGCTTATTTTCAATGGGCTTCACGAATTCGGCCACAAAGTTGGCCCTTTCCCGGTCTGTTTCTTTTAGCCGGATGGCCACTTTGTTGTACGCTTCCGGATTTTGTTGTTTCAGGCACAGATCAAGCAGTTCCGAATTGACGTAATACAAGCCAAGTCGGTGAGCCAGGGGAGCATACAAATGGGAAGTTTCAATGGCGATCTTTGCCCTGACCGCCTCACTTTGCGAATCCAGGTGGCGCATGACCTGCAGGCGGTCGGCAATTTTCACCAGGATCACCCTTACATCACCCGCCATGGCAAGCATCAATTTGCGATAGTTCTCCGAATGCAGTTCAACGGTATCGGTTCCCAGGGCATTGATCTTTGCCATTCCATCCAGGATCGAAGTAACAGGTCCCCCAAATTGAACTTCAACTTCTTTGATATGCTCCTCTTTGTAATATACATTGTGCAAAAGGGCAGCGATAACCGAGTCAGTGCCAAGGCCAATTTCCTGGAGTACTATTTGTGCCACTTCAATTGAATGAACCACTATTATTTCGTCTGATTCCCACTTCTCTTCCCCAAAAATCCCATGGACAAAATCAAAGGCCTCTTTAATCTTGACTTGTTCTTTCTCAGGAATATTTGCCTTACATATTTCGTTGAAACTGGAAAAGGCAATTTCAATTTCTTTTATCATGATCTCATTTTCTATTTTGAAATAATTGATTAATTAGCGGCTTTTTCTCGGAACATCCTATGGCAAAAATCTCTCAAAGTGTAAAATCTCCTGAAGCCTCCGGCTGATAGATAATTTCATCAATCCTGATTTTAGTCAGTCCTCCGGGAACCATCCACTCAATGAAATCGCCTACCCTGAAACCGATGAGGGCAGTAGCAATTGGAGAAAAAATAGAAACCTTTTTTTCCTTAAAATTAGATTCATTTGGATAAACAATTTTAAACTCTTGTTGCTTTCCTGAATCTACAAACGAGATTTTAACAACTGAATTCATCGTGATTACATCTCCTGGAATTTGATCAGGATCCAGGATGGTGGCAGAATTTAATTCATTCAATAGCTTTTCAGCTTCTGAAACCTCAATGGTTTTATTCTGTCTTGCTTCATCAATTTGTTTAAGAATTCTTATATAATCCAACCTGTTTACTAAAATTTTATTCATGACGTTGAGTATTAAATGAATTATTTAAATCTTTTGGCTCCTTCAACTGACAACAGACAGTCAGTCGATTCGATAAAATAAATATATACCAAACAAAAAAGGCCACCATATGGCAGCCTTTTCACAAAATATATTTTTGAAAAATTAAACTGCCGCGTTTGGGTCCACAAAAACCCGCATGTTCATTTCACGATCCATCATAAAAATACCATTGCCTTGTCCGTTGATCAGTCGCAGGGTAGCGAGGATTTTTTCCACATTGGCTTCTTCTTCTACCTGCTCATCAATGAACCACTTAAGAAAACTCTGTGTGGCATGATCACTGGCAGCAACAGCTACATTCATCAAATTATTAATCAGATCGGTCACATGATTTTCATGCGCCAATGTTTTTTCAAATACATCCACAATCCCATTAAATTCAACCGGCACCTGGGCGATCGCTTTTAAGGTCACCTTTCCATTGCGTTCAGTCAGGTAGTTGAAAAATTTCAAGGCATGCGCTGCTTCTTCCTGGTACTGTATTTTCATCCAGTGAGCGAAACCTGAAAGTCCCATTTCTTCAAAATAAGCAGCCATCGACAGGTACATGAATGCCGAATAACTTTCAGCATTAATCTGCTCATTGATTGCAACCAATACTTCTTTCTTTATCATAGCTGGTAGTTTTCAATTTTTCAATAAAAATACAACATTTTAGATGCTTTCAAACTATAATTTGAGAATGAACAAAAAAATACCTTCCTTCATTCTGGAAACCATTTATTATCACTCACTAAAATCAAGGTTAAACTTTTGTTTCAGCTCATTTAAATCGGGATTTTTCTGCATCATCATTTGCAGTTTTTCGGAATCCGAGAAAATCATCCGTTCCGATTCTACCTTTCCGATTTTGGTTGCCAATTCGATCCCTGAATTTCTGAGCACTTTTCGCAGCCATGAAATCAACTCTGGTTTGATCAGGCGGATATCTTCTTCCTGAACGGAATTCCCGATGGTCAGCATTAATTTATTGCCTTGGGTGATTTCAGGCACCGCTGAAAGGGCCGAACAAAGACTGGGGCGGTCAGCCATCTTGTCCAAAAATTCCTTCCACTTTTCAGCCAGCTGTTCCTGTGTAAAGGGTTCAAACAGGTTCTCATTGTATTGGCTAAAGTTGGTTTGTGCCCCTTCCTGCACATTGTTTTCATTCGTGTTTCCTGAAAGGGCATCCTTGATCGAAGGGGTGTATGAGCTTCCCACCTTGCGGATTACCTTCATCGTTGAAGGTTTTTCAACCGGCTCCAGTTTGGTGACCGGAACTTCCACGCTTTTTTCAGCCGCTGCTACCAATGGTGCGGCAAGCGGTTGAATGGTCTGGTCGAAGAAGGGAAGAATCTCCTCTTCCTCGGCTCCGTCAGCTATTTTTTTTTTAATGTCAACTGTGAAAGCTTGATGGTTGCCAACTCAACAAGCAGCCTTTTGTTCTGACTGGCTTTGTATTGAAGGTCGCATTCGTTGGCAATCTGCAAGGCCCCAATGAGGAAATCATTGTCGCAATGCGAAGCCTGTATCTTGTATTTTTCCTTTATCTCGCCCCCTACTTCCAGCAACTGGATGGTGACCGGATCCTTGCAAACCATCACATCCCTGAAATGAGAACTGAGTCCTGTAATAAAATGGTGACCATCGAAGCCATGGTCCAGGATTTCATTGAAAAGCAGCAAGCTGTTTGAAATATCATTTTTCAGGAACAAGTCCACCAGGCGGAAATAATAATCGTAGTCCAGGACATTCAGGTTCGAAATCACATCCTTGTATGAAATCGTTTTCCCTGAGAAACTGACAATCTGATCGAAGATTGACAGTGCATCGCGCATGGCCCCATCAGCTTTCTGGGCAATCACGTTCAGGGCCTCCCCTTCCACCTTCACGGCTTCACTTTGGGCGACACTGGCCAAATGACCCGCGATGTCATGAATCTTAATACGGTTGAAATCAAAAATCTGGCAACGTGACAAAATTGTGGGGATGATCTTGTGCTTTTCGGTTGTAGCCAGGATAAAAATGGCGTGACGCGGCGGTTCTTCCAAAGTCTTCAGGAAGGCATTGAAGGCAGCCTGCGACAACATGTGAACCTCATCGATGATGTAGATGCTGTATTTGCCGATCTGCGGCGGAATCCTCACCTGGTCCGTCAGGTTACGGATATCGTCTACCGAGTTGTTCGAGGCGGCATCGAGTTCATGGATATTGTACGAACGGCTCCCGTTGAATGCCAGGCACGATTCGCACTCATTACAGGCTTCTACTTCCGGGGAAAGGTTCTGGCAGTTGATCGTTTTGGCAAAAATACGCGCACAAGTGGTCTTGCCCACCCCACGAGGGCCGCAAAACAAATAAGCATGCGCAAGCTGATTATTTTTGATCGCATTCTTCAAAGTCGATGTGATCGATGCCTGCCCTACAACTGTTTGAAACGTATCGGGTCTGTATTTCCGTGCAGATACAATAAAATTCTCCATAAAATCCTCTTCATTGAACGACCAAATATACGAATTCTGACCCAATGACAAGTGTGAAACTTATTAACAAACTCAAAAATGAATTTCCATGCTCCTTGTAAATAATACTTTTGGGATGCTGATAAACATTTTGGCAACATAAATTGTTTCACTGGCAAATCATATTTATAAACAAAATTATGAAGAGAATTACATTAATTCTGAGCCTGATCGTACTATCATCGGTAGCTTTTAGTCAAAAATCATTTTACGATTTCAAGGTAAAAGACATTGATGGCAAAGAATTTAAGCTTTCAAGCCTGAAGGGCAAAAAAGTGATGGTGGTCAATACGGCCTCCAAGTGCGGATATACGCCACAATACAAGGAACTTCAAGAAATTTATAATCTATATGGTGGCGATAAGTTTACCATCGTCGGCTTTCCGGCCAATAACTTTGGCAAACAGGAACCCGGAACCAATCAGGAAATTAAAGAATATTGTACCAATGAATTTCATGTTACATTCCCGATGATGTCGAAAATATCGGTCAAAGGCGATGACATGGATCCCTTGTACCAATGGCTGACCAGCAAAAGTAAAAACGGGGTGATGGATTCGGAGGTGAAATGGAATTTCCAGAAATACCTCATTGATGAAAAGGGTCAGCTGGTCGAAGTCCTTGAATCGAAAGTAAAACCCGATGATGACAGAATTGTCAACTGGATCAAAAAATAAGTTTTCTCTATTACTACATTCATAGTAGGATTGGTGGATTGAAAAGGAGCGGCATTCGAAAGAATGCTGCTTTTTTAGCTTCCAAAACGGTATCCAATGCCCGATTCAGTGATTAACAGCGTGGGGTGGGTTGGATTCTCCTCAATTTTTTTGCGCAATTGAGCAACAAATACCCGCAAATATTGGGTTTGTGTGATATATCCCATTCCCCATACTTCCTTTAAAATGTACTGATGGGTTAAAACCCTGCCTTCATTTTTTGCTAAGAGCGCCAGTAGGGAAAATTCGGTGGAAGTCAGTTTAATGATCTCGTTGTCTTTTCGGGCGATGTGATTGGCCAAATCCACTTCAAGTGAACCAAAAATTAGAATCGAATTCCCTGGAGTACCCTGATTCTGGCGAATGGAAGCCCTTATTCTTGCCAGTAATTCTCCGGTGCGGAATGGCTTGGTAAGATAATCACTGGCTCCCCGATCCAGGGCTTTTACAATATCCTCCTCCGAGCTACGGACAGAAAGAATGATGATTGATTTCTGATACCACTCGCGCAATTTGGAAAGGATATCCAGTCCGTCAGCATCAGGAAGGCCCAGATCCAGAATGATCAGGATCGGTGCATGGGTGGCCGCTAGTTGGATTCCCTCATGGCCGGTGGAAGCTGAAATGATCTTGTACCCGTTGGCTGAAAGGGTGATTTCGAGCAGTCGCCGGATCTGGACTTCATCATCAATGATCAGGATTGTTTCCTTGTCGTTCATCATGCAAACGGATGTTGGTTATTACTCATGGAGGATGTTTCTGTGGGTATCTTAATGGTAAAGAGAGCGCCTCCATTCAACCGGTTTTCAGCCTTAATGGTTCCATTGTGGGCTTCCACAATCCCTTTCACAATTGAAAGACCCAAGCCAGTACCACCGGCAACGGCTTGTTGGCCGCGGTAAAACTTATTAAAAACATGGGGCAAATCAGAGGCTGTAAAGCCAGGGCCACGATCCATCACCTGGATGACCAGGAACCCATTGTCATAAAAGAACTTCACCCTGATATTGCTTCCTTCCGGGGCATGTTGGGTCGCATTGAGCAACAGGTTATGAAGAACCTGTTCCATTAATCCAAAGTCAAGTTGAACCAATGGCATGTCCTCAGTTAAAACGCGGTGCAGGTGAAAGGGTTTCAATTCAATTGAAAGTGTTTGGATCACTTTGTTGTACAGGTCATGTAAATCGCACCAGTCAATATGGATGGAAAGCCTTCCCGAATCAAGACGCGACATATTTAATAAATTTTCAATCAAACGGTTAAGCCGAATAGCAGCGGTACTGATTTCATGGTACAGGATTTTTCTGGTTTCAGGGGGATAGCTTTGGGCCATCAAGGTATCAGAGGCCCCCATGATGGTTGCCACAGGAATCCTCAGTTCATGTGAAATGGAATTGAAAAGTGTTTTATAAAGTTTGTCAGATTCATTCAGCAGATAGGAATTCCGGGCTGCATCGCGCAAAAATTCCCTTTCTATTTTACCCGAAATCTGAGGCAGGAAACCTTCCCAGAATTGCTCTTCTCCCTGTGTAAAAACCTTCGAATGTTGCATGGCAATGACCCCCATATTGTCGTTGTTCCCCTTTAAGGGATAAAACGTATAATTACCCGAAGGGAGCGTATCGGTATATTTGCCCGCTTTGGCCGAATGTCGGAAGGTCCACTCAGCAATGCTTAATTCATTTTCAGATAAAGAAAGTGTGGTCTGGTGCCTGACTTGTTTTTCAAGCCGGTTGTTGTCATCTCTCAGTATAATCGCACAGTCCGTTTTGAAATATTTCCGGATCGCTTTCACTGCCAGATTTAAAACATCCTCAATGCCCGAAGTGACTGAAAGTTCTTTAGCCAGCTGATAGAGGGCGTGGGTGCGCTCTTCACGGATGCGTATTTTCTGTTCCTGCGCCCTGACCCTGGAGGTTAATACCCCATTTAACAGGGCAATGATGAAAAACATGGCTAACATCAACATATCTTCAGTCCGCTCAACATGGAAGGTATAGGGGGGCGGAATAAAAAAATAGTCCCAGATCAATGAACCCAGGATGGCAGCCAGTAAAATAGGGCCTCGTCCAAAGAAAAAAGCAAGCAGGGAGACCATAAACAACAATGCAAACGAAACGACCTGATAGCCGACAAACTCCTTTATCAGGAAGAAAATACTAGCTGTAAGAACAATGATCAAAGATGCCGCCATATACTGGTTCACACTTGAAGTAAAGGAAGGTAGGGAGGCCTTTTCCCTAAACTTGTCATCGGCCTTCCGGTCGGAACCAAGAATATACACGTCAATGTTCCCACTATACCGGATCAGCCGGTTTACAAAATGGCCCAGGCGCAACAGCGTCAGCAGGTTTCGTACCCGTGGTTTGCCGATGATGATATGGGTTATATTTTCATTCTGGGCAAAATCCACAATCGCTTTTACAATATCCGGATTGGTTACGATCCGTATACGGATGCCCAGTTGCTTGGCCAGGAGAATGTTCTTATCCAGACTTTCGCGTTCTTTATCCGTCAGATCATGGGGTGTTTCAACATAGATGGCCTGCAAGTTGCCCCCCATGGCGTCAGATAGATTCTTGGCCCATCGGAGCAACCTGTTCGACTGCGAGGTATAGCTGATCGCTACCAGTAAATGAATACCCGATTTCCATGGTCCTCTGATTCGTTTGAGTTTCATGTAATCCTGTAGTTGCTTGTCTACCCTATCGGCCACCATCCGCAAAGCCATTTCGCGCAGAGCGGTGATATTGCCTTTGCGGAAGAAATTCAGCACCGCTTCCCTGGACCGTTCAGGGGTATACACCTTGCCTTCTGAAAGCCTTTGCAGCAATTCATCGGGAGTAAGGTCCACCAGTTCAATATCATCAGCAGATTCAAAAATATCATCGGGAAGAGTTTCCCTGACAACAATTCCGGTAATCTGGGCCACTACCTCAGAACGGCTTTCCAGATGCTGGACATTCACGGTGGTATATACATGGATGCCATTGTCGAGTATTTCCTGAACGTCCTGGTAACGTTTTAAATGACGGCTACCCGGCGCATTGGTATGGGCCAGTTCATCGACCAATACGATCTGGGGGGCCCGGGCAATAATTGCATCCAGGTCCATCTCCTCCATAGGAGTCGATTTGTAGGTGTATTTCTTGCGTTCAATGAGTTCGAACCCTTCCACCATGGCAGCAGTTTCCTTGCGATTGTGGGTTTCAACATATCCGATGACAATGTCAGCACCTTTCAGTTTTTCGATTTGCGCAGCCTGTAACATGGCGTAAGTTTTCCCCACACCGGCGCACATGCCAAAGAATATCTTCAGTTTCCCCCGTTTGCTTTTTTCCTCTTCTTCTTTCATCGAAGCCAGCAAATCATCGGGATTAGGGCGATTATCCAGGTAGGTCATCGGTTATTTCGTATTTTCAAGCCTCGAAACAGCTTGTTTAGCTTGTGCTTCAATGATTTTCATACGGAACAGTATATTTTTCATCTCCTGAATATCATTTAAACGATCCTCCGAATAAAAATCATCCTCTAAATTTAGTGACATTTTTGGACTTGTATGATCTAATTTTTCGGCCATTTGATTAAATAACAAAGAAATCTCATAAAACTCATCTGAGCCCTCGAAATAAAGCCTTTGTCCATAATTACTCGAGACAATTTCCTTTATTCCATTGTACAATTGAAAAAAACGTTCATTGAAATAGGATGCAAAACTATACATAAAACTCAAGGCTATCAAGAAACAAATACTACCTAAGATAATCATTTCTGCCAAAGCATCTTTTGCCGAAGCTTTGGCATCATCGGTTTTTAATTCAATGGCTTTCCCGTTCATCTGGGATAAAATTAACAACTGTTGATGCAGAACATTGAATCTTTTTTGTTCCCGCAGGATATCATCGGCCTTTGCTGTCGATTTCATTAATTCTTCGAAAGAGTGCCGATATTCTTTGATGCCGGTTTCAATGCCTGCCACCAGTTTATCTTCTCCATTTTCAGTGATGTTATTTTTCTCTAAATCAAACGATTGGTCGATCGCATTAAATGCTTTCTTAACCACTAAACTATCGGGAAATTTGTTTGTCAAAAAAGAACTGACCATTTCCTGATTGATATTCATTAATCCTTCTGACATCTCACGTGCATAAACGACTGACGCATAGTTTTCTTTGAGAATTGCGCTCGTTTTATTGGATAACTTATTCAGGTAAAAGGAAGAATATACAATTAATACAAGGATGATGATAAATATAAACACCATCCCGAGTGTAAATTTGGTGCGAATGGAAAGATTCATTTCAATGAGGTATTTAAATGGTGGTCTAATTGATCCAGTTCAATGTTCAAGCGTAAAACATTGATACGATTTTCACCCAAAAACGTAAACTGTGGCGCTTCCGTTAATTCGGTGACAACATTCAAGAGCTGTTGTTTTTTGTCAGGATCGAATCGCCGGGCATTGGCAATTCGATCCACCTGCAGTATAGCAGCTTCCGGTGAAATATGAGGATCAAGCCCGCTGGCTGATGTATAAAGCATTTCAGAAGGAATCAGCTCAGAACCTGACA
>DASXUZ010000287.1:0-5141 GCA_036504555.1 Prolixibacteraceae bacterium
TACCAAATTAGAGTCGGGTGAATTGAAATTGAATTTTGTCAATTTTGATTTGGTAAAGCTCACCGAAGAAGTATTTGAGTTGGCCCAGATGCTTGCCCAGGAACGCAACATCAGCCTCGAGTTTGCCACCAGGAGCGACAAGCCGGTGATGATCAATGCCGACCGCAAACGCATCATGGAAGTGTTGAACAACCTGGTTGGTAACGGGATCAAGTACGGCAAAAAGAAAGGCCATGTCAAGATCGGGTTCTACGATCTGCATGAAACCATCCTGATCGAGGTGAGCGACAATGGCATCGGCATGGATAAAAATGACCTGCCCCGTGTTTTTGAACGCTTCTACCGCGTCGATAAATCCAGGTCGCGCGAGCAGGGAGGTACCGGGCTGGGCTTGTCAATTGTCAAACACATTATTGAAGCCCACGATCAGACCATCAATGTAAAAAGTATTGCCGACAAGGGAACCACCTTTACATTTACCCTCGAAAAGGCCAAATTGTAAACTTTTCAACCCTTAAATGGCTTCCAGGGATGACAATTGTAAATAAAAAGTCAAAGTAAACTGTCTGTTTCAAATGGAATTACTAATTTTCAGGCGATTTTATGAAAAAATGATTCCATCGAATCAAAGTAAACGATACTTTTATATTCAAAATCAAATCTACTATGAGCGACAGTCAATATAAAATTTTGCTGGTTGATGACGAAGTTGATATTCTGGAGTTTATCAGCTATAACCTGGAGAAAGAAGGATACAAGGTTTATACAGCCAAGAATGGGGCTGAAGCCATCAAGGTAGCCGAAAAAACGCTTCCAGACCTGATCATTCTCGATGTGATGATGCCTGAAATGGATGGGATCGCCGCTTGTGAAGAAATCCGCAGAATCCCGGCCCTTCAGCATACCATGATTGCCTTCCTGACTGCACGTGGCGAAGACTATTCGCAAATCGCAGGCTTTGAGGCAGGTGCCGATGATTACATCACCAAACCAGTCAGGCCTAAAGTCTTGGTTAGCCGCGTGAAAGCGCTCCTGAAACGCACTTCCGGCGTGGGAGCTCCTCAGGCCACGATCATCGAAAGTGGTCACACCGTCACTGTTGGCAACCTGGTCATTGACAAGGAACGTTACCTGATCGTGCAGGATGGCCAGGAAATGGTCTTGCCGCGCAAAGAATTTGAATTGCTCTCGCTGCTGGTTTCAAAACCGGGCAAGGTATTTACCCGCGAAGAAATTTATTATTCCGTCTGGGGCGACAACGTGGTAGTTGGCGACCGCACCATTGATGTCCATATCCGCAAGCTGCGTGAAAAGATCGGCAACGATCACATCAAGACCCTCAAAGGGATCGGTTACAAATTTGTTGATATCCCTGAAAACCACTGATTATCGAATTGATAGATAGCTACTAAAAAGCCAGGCAAGCAATCCCTTACAGGAAAGTTGCCTGGCTTTTTTGTGTGTCAGGAATGCCTCATTTCCCTTTTTCTTTTTAAAGTCCATCCCTGCAAAGTCCCATTCCCGCTGCCCGAGACGCTGCTTCTGTAATGTAACTGTAATGTAACTGTAAAGTATCTGTATCGTACATTACAGATACATTACAGTTACATTACAGATACATTACAGAAGCAGCGTCTCGGGTAGCTAGATGGGCATTCGGACATGGGGAAAGAGGTATGAAACGGAATAGCTGGAGGGAAAAAATGGGGAAATTATGAACATTGAATCTGTGAAGCTGATAGGGGTCACTCCTGGAAGAACGGACAACCAAAGTGCTTTTGATTTTAATCTTCCTTGGAGTATATAGGCACTTCTGACAATACTGCCTGAGCGTTTCGACTACAAGCAGGGCGGAAGTTTGGCCGATGATCCTTCTTCGAAGTATTGCTTTTAAATTTTATTAATTTCCAGTCAATCAGAATCTAAATCCAAAATTAAGACCAGGCTCAAATTTATAGTTAGGCTTTCCACTCTCAATTTCTGCAAAGGATGGCGGAAGGTTGGTGTTTACAGGCCAATATTTTAGGGCAATAGCAGGTTCCAGGAACCAGCGTTTCTGAAAGAATTCAATGCGGTATCCCAGGATCAATTGAAGATACAACTGAAAGCCTTTCTGAATTTTATGGTCATCGATATCATAGAATTGCTGAAGAAAAAAGGTTGGCTCAACAGTGGTAAATAAGTTCTTCCATAGAAATCGTTGATAACCCAGTCCAATACCGGCAGCTCTGACCTTGCCGGGGTAGAATTCCTCAGAAGATCCATAGGTCCCCAGGGGTTCATAATAGGTCCAGGTGATGGCTTCAACAATCAGGTTAGCTTTTGGGCTCAATTGGTGTCCATAGTTCAATTGAAAAAAATAAACAGGATCTCCTGATGCAAAATTACCCAGCAGGAAAAGTGAGCTTCCAATAGAGTTTCGATGATTTCTATTTTGTTTTCCATTTTGATCGGATACGGCATCTGTTGGGGTAATAGGTTGACCAATGGCCAAAATGGTAGTCAAGGTAAAAATGAATGTGAATAAAGTGGTTTTAAATATCAATGCATTTTCCATAATTTCAATTTTTACCCCTTTTGTGATGAGACTTGTTGATCGTTATCCAACAAAATAGCAACAATCAAATAGTGGTTTGTTTTCAGCCATTGAATGACCCACAACAACTTACTATTATCAAATTTACGGTATTTATTTTGATTATTCAATTATACAAAGCAAATCTATTTTAATCCTTTTGGCAGGCGAAAAATATACTGTAGCCGATCAAGGGGACTGATGATAGGAATGAATAGGCCAAATTGAATAGAGGATGGAGAAAGTGGAGAAAGTGGAGAAAGTGAATTGCGAAAATGGGAAAATGAGAAACTACTGTTGTCTTTGATTTTAATCTTCATTCGAGTATTTTGGCACTTCTGACAATACTGCCTGAGCGATCCAACTACAAGCAGGGTGGGAGTTTGGCCGATGAACCTTCTGCCAAGAAATGCATTTAAAACGAATTAATTTTCTGAATGGCAAGTGGTTATTTTTGTCTGGCTATCTCAATGGCTTTGTCTAAAAATTCATCACGGCCTTCTTTGATCCCTTGAATTGTTTTCGTTACATAAATATTTGGCAAGATGCCAATGCCATGATGTTGAGACCCATCATGTTTTAAAACTTTCATGCCTGTCCATGAAATACTATATCCACCGGGCAAATCAAATGGATTAATATTCCCATTTGTACCAGCAGTGGGTTGACCGACCAGGGTCGCTAACTTGTAACCTTCAATGTAACCCAGACAGCTTTCAGCATAACTAATCGCACTGCCATCGATGATGTAAATGATTTTCTTATTGCCCAGGTAGGGTTTTCTGGCTTTCATCATGGGTATCCAATTGGCTTTATAATATCCAACCACATGTTCATGGTCGGGATAAATGATCTGAGGGATTTGCATCCACGAAGTTGTAGTATCATCCATTTGCATCAGATGGGTGATAAACTCATGGTTACCTTTCGGATATCCCCTTGCGTCGCAGATGATGGCTTTGCACTTCTCCAGTTGGGGCAAGAGTTTATTGATGGTATCCATTTCAATCATATCCATATTTAAATACCAGATACTATCTCCAATCAGCCGGTAAGGTTTTTCATTGACCCTTATGGCCCTATCCATGTAATAAGGATCACTAGTGCGGTTAATATCAATCGGTTTATCATTTATTGTAAGTTTCATCACTGACCCTCTGTCGGCCAATAAACTCATTCTGTTAGCTCTGTCGTTTAACCATCCTTTTGTCCCGGCTGAAATTTGCGAATTGATCTCCTCAAAATACTTCTCCGCTTGAACCCCATCGATTTGGGTAACAATGTCGCCTATATGAATATTCGGATTACTGGTAAGGTTATGAGTTATAACCAATTTATTTTCAATCCATTCCCAGGTAATAGATGGAGAGGCAAGTCTTAACGAACTGCTATTCACATAGACATGACCATCTTTTAAAGGTGCAGTAAACTTCTCAAGGGTGATGAAATGGTCTTTGTCACTGACATCGGTAAAGCACCTCGAAAGTGCTTTGGTCAACTCTTTGTCCCAGTTTACATTCACGACATCGAAGTAAGGATAGAAATGCTGAATAACATTGTACACATTTATCACGTTACCCTTTCTAAGCGATAAAACATCAAGCTTATCGTCGAATTGATCGATTTCAGCCTTCAGTTTTTTAAGTGCGATCGTATCTGCTGCAGGATAAGTGTTTTTATCATCCCGATAAAGCACCAGAGGAACCTGACAATAAATCTGATTTCCTATTTCTTTTGTAATGATTGTCCCAAACTCAGGCTGATGATCAAATATCTTTTCTACCCTCGGGTTGACACCACTGTTTACACGTATACTTCTATAAACATTGTTCATTTTCATCCCCATACTTACGCCCTGATGCTGCCAGTAGGTCAACCGATAATCCAATGGATTACCAGGCGTAATCATTTTTAAATCATAGGTCGGTTTGTTTGCTGATATTGAGAACCGCACCGATGGGGCGATTGGGTTAAACAAGCTGTTAAGGGTTTCAACAAGCTCACCGGATGTGGTGCACTTTTCAACTTTTTTGGCTCCATAGCTTGAGAACTTTGACCAGTTTATCTGCTGGGCTTCATCGGCTGGATGAAAATATTTCACGTATCCATAAGCTTTGGCAAAGACCCTGAGATTCTCCACTTCATCGGCCTTACTGATACATCCGTTCAATAGAAATACGATAAATATCAGACTTATAATAAACCGTTTATCTTTCATTTTAGTTTCTAATAATTGGGCATAACCATTAACTTTCATCAAATGTAAAGTACTTTTTTGATTATTCAATTATATTAAGCAAATTTATTTTAATCCATTTGGGCATGGGTGGGCGAAGAGTCAGATGGTCATTTATTGCGAAGGGGAGGAGGGGAGCTTGCCAACCGACATCGGTGTGAGAGACTCAGTGGGTCAGTCAATTACTGGATGAGTCGGCTAATCGATTGTATGTTGGCTGTTTATGGGAATCTAATTTCTTTTCGTGGGACAAAGAATCCTTTTATACAATTCAAGTTACGAATACAAACCTGAATATGATTTTTAGTTTGAATACCGGCACCTTCAAAT